>CAZTQL010000001.1:0-93995 GCA_964615665.1 uncultured Woeseiaceae bacterium
TGCGGCCGCGTCTATCAGCTGCAAGGTCTCGATTTCGGCCTGGTGTGTAATGCCGCAGTATTCAACCTGCATCGGCACGGTGTCCGCACCGGCCGCAACTGCGAGCCATGTCGGCAGGCTTTCATGCAACAGCTGCTCAGTCTCGGCAGTGTGCAGTGGGTCAAAGCGCGATTGCTGCACAAACGCTTCAGCGATGATATGCAGCCAGGCTTCGTAGAGGCTGAGTACGCCGCAATCATCGACGACGACCGAACGTTCCACCTGCACCTGGCCGTCCTGCAACAAGCGGGTCAGGGTCGCGGCATGCAAACCGAGATCGATATGCACGGGAACCGCATGCTGGTAGTGCCGTCGCGTCGCCGCTACGGCGGCATCGACCATAGCGACGATTGGAATGCCCCTGTCCTGCGCGATACCAAGAAACAGCCCCAGATTGTTGCTGTCCATATAAGCGGGCACACCGACAGCGAGTTGGTCCCCGGGCTTCGCCACCTGCTGCCAGCACTGCTCGAGCTGCCGGCTGACCAGGTCGGCCGCGCTGAGATGACGAAAGCGATAATCGACCAGTGGATCGGTCGTCAAGCTCGACCAATAGTGATTGTGAATCTGGCGTGGCATTAGCCTGGCGTTGGCAAACGCCGGGAGACCGGTGGTCAGCTGCTCGTCTTCGAGTAACGCGAACCCGGGCTCACGATAAAGTACACGCTCGTCGTCGCAAACTACGAGGCTGGCGTCGTTCAGATGTGCTGCGAGAATAGCCACTGCGAGATTCTTCCGCCCCTAGTCCGACTTCATGTGTCGAATAACTTTGTCATCGCAATAGGCTTCGCTGTCGTATACAAGACGTTCCTGCACCAACTGCAGCTGGTGCACAAGAAACATCAGGAAAATGCTGATAAGCAGCGCGATGAAGGTCGAGTTAAAGGCCACACCAAGACTTTGCGTAACTCCGGCGATATCACCCTTGACCGCTTTATCCGCCTGCGCCAGCGCTTCACCGATACCGCGCACAGTGCCGATAAATCCAATCGATGGAATCGCCCAGGAAATGTAGCGAATCATGGATAGTTCCGACTCGAGGCGCTCAGCCTCAGATTCGCAGATTGTGTGCGTACTGGTCGCGACGTCCTGAATATTGCGCGTCGAGTTGAAACGCCGCAGCGCACTTAGCAAAGCTCTCGGTAGCAGCATTTGTCGTCGGTCTTCAGGCAACGCCTGTACTTGCCGCGCGAACTCGCGTGTATCCTCCGGGAGTATTCGCATCCCTTCGGCCACCGGTACCAGGTCGACCTCCAGCAACCGCCGCTCAGCACTCACCTTGACGGTTTTGTAACCCATGATGGCGAGCGCCCAGAACATCAGGATGAAACAGGCCTCCTGCTCGAAATCCTTGACCAGCACCCAGACGCTGCGCTCGCGCACGAAATCCGGATCTGCGGCAGCCTGCATGTTTTGCTCCGCGACGATCTCAACAGCGTTGGGCCGCACGACAGCGACGTAGAACGCGTGCACGATGATGATCGCGATGATCAGCGCGAACAGCTGAAAGACAAACTCGACGGGGATGTTCTTCTTGTTCATAGAGGTATGCCTGGCTGCCGATCAAATGTCGGTTGGAAAAGGAATGGACTGCCCGAACGCGACGTTTTCGCTGGGAATGAATGCGTCCTCGTCTTCCACCGGGTATGGCTCGTCGAGGTCATCAAGATCCTCTAGGTCATCATCGTCGGCCGCCTGTTCGGGCGCCTGTTCGGACGCCTGTTCGGACGCCTGTTCGGACGCCTGTTCGGACGCCTGTTCGGACGATTGCGTCGCTGCATCAGCATCGACATCTTTGGTGTCCTGCGCCAACACCGCGGTGGTGAACAAAAAGATTAGCATAAGTACTAATCGAAACATTTCAGATCTCCTCGAGACTCGAATCAACGCACTTGGAGCATGTTCAGTTGGAGCACGTTCATTTGGACCACGTTCATTCTGACCACGTTAACGTCCGATTGTCGCATGAAAGTTTATTCCGCATATCTTGCGATACGGAAGCCGATGTCCGGGCGTGGCTCGGCGCTATAGTCACGGTAACTTTGACGCACCTCAGTAATACCGGCGTGTCGCCAGCTCGAGCCCCGCACAACATGGCTGTTGCCACGCTCGGGACCCACGGGATCGATCACCGGCGTGGTCATGCCGGGCGTTGGCACGGTGTAATAGTCGTGCACCCATTCTGCGACATTGCCGGCCGCGTCGTAGAGACCTAGCGCGTTTGGTTTGAACTTGCCGACCGGGGCGCTCGAAGCAAAGCCATCGTCATAGGCAGGCAGAATCGACGGCACCAGTTCGCGTGCCGACACATCCGCGAGATTGCCAACTCCCGATGGTGGCGGCCACTTTTCGCCCCAGGCAAAGCGGCTCGCTTTCTTGCCGCCGGCATACCGCATGGCCAGCACCCACTCCGCCTCCGTCGGCAATCGATAGCCGTCTGGCATCGGATCGATCGGTACCCACTGGTCAAATTCGAGCAGGTAGGCCGGCGTGCGCCCTTCCCGCTTGCTTAACCAGTTGCAGTATTGGACTGCGTCTGCCCAACTAACGTTAGCAACAGGATTGTCGTCGGCAGCGAGTGACGGGTGCACAGCTGCACCCGAGTCATGATTGAGGCGAAACGCGGCGAACTGTTTATTGGTCACCTCGGTCACGCCAATCAGGAACGGCCGCGTGATCGTGACGGGCACAATGACTTCGTTGGCGCGACGGCCCATTTCCGAGCGTGAGGCTCCCATCGAAAACGTGCCGCCCTCTACGCGCCGCAGCGTTTGCTCGGCCGCCGTTTTTACAGTTTGAGCGACGGCATCGCGCGCTATCGCCTCGAGTGATCGGAGCCTCGCCGTGACCGTTTGTGGGTATCCCGGACGCGGAGTGAAAGTACGGGTCCATGTCTGGAATCCGGAGCGACGAACTTCGATTTTGTGGGGCGCTGAGCTAAGACGCACCGTCGTGTTGCCGTTGCCGCGCGCACGTCCGTCGACATACACCGTCGCGTCCTGCGGCTGCACTTTGACGGTGATCGATCCGAGTCGCGCTGACAGATCCACGGTAATTGAGTCGCTGGCTGCCGACTGGAGCCGTAAATTTCGTGTGGTCACACCGTAACCGGCCTTCGACATGCCGATCTGGTAGTCAATATCCGGCGACAGCGACAGCGAAATCGGCGACTGGCCACGGTAGCGGCCATTGACAGTGACGTTTGCCCCGCGCGGAATCGTGTTAACCAGCAGCTTGGCGTTGGCCGGCTCGAGCTGGATGGCTGGCAAAGACTGCGGCTCGTTCGCCGCAGCAACCACGCTGCCATCCCAGGCGGCATAACCATCCCTGGAAACCGTAATATCGTGCATTCCCTCCAGCAGCTCGATGGTCGCAGGAGTAACTCCCACCTGCTCATCGCCGGCGAAAATAGCGGCGCCGGCAGGCTCGGACTCTATTGAGACGTCCGCCCAACGCGGCACCAGCTGCACGTGTAAGGTCTCGAGCTTTTCGAGGCCCGGCATGTTGACGACATCGATGAATGGCAGGAAGCGTGCCGATTCCACGGCCACAATGTGCCGACCCGGCTCCAGTTCCAGTGGTCCGAACGGCGCCTTGCCAATTTCCGCATTGTTGACGGTGACGATTGCATCAACCGGCGGATCAGTGATGACCAACAGTTGCCCCGGTTTCTTGCGCATGCGCAGATTCAACGTCATTGATGGCTCATCACCAACGACGAAACTCTGATCTACGTCGTAATAGCCTTTCTTCTTGACTCTGACCGTGTACGTGCCCTTGCGCAGCAACGTGCGATCGCCAATGGGCAAACGAAACCAGCCACCATCCACATTAAACGCATCGGGCTCGGGCGGATCAATGTCGAACTCAATGGACTTGGCACTGAACAACAGGTAAGACGCGATTAGCAGCGCTGCGAGCCCGCCGCCAAGGATCATCTTTAACGGACTTTTCCTCGTCTCGGCAAGCTGCGCCGTCGTCTCCGCAGCGCGGCGAAAAGCGGTCGGAGCGATGGCCTCGTCTTCGGGCAGGCCCGTCGCTGTCTCTTCCGGCGGTTGTGTAACGTACGCGCTGTCCTCGAGGCGCACATCGAGCAGCAAGCGTTGCTCATCAAAGCTGACAAAGATGCGGCTACCGAAGAACTGCAGTTCGTCGCCATCCTGCAGTCTACGGCTGGACTCCAATGGCTCGCCGTTAATTTGCAGTGAGGTACTGCGACCAACCGGCTGCACGAACGGCGCGCCATCAAGGAGGTCCAGCAGCGCGACCGGGGCACCACCGGGGCCGGGCAGCCGTAACGTACTGTCGGTTCCAGTACCGATGCGCAGCGGCAGCTCACTGGCAGAGACGCGGCGTTCGCCCTCGACGTCTCTGATGAAAAGGTGCTCAAAGTTCAAATCTGCTCCTCACAACGCACCACCACCGGCTCCATATCGATCTCGGGCGCCACCCGAAACTCACGGCGCACATCGCGAAAGCCTGTTCGGACTCCAACCGCGACGTAAGTTCCGGGTCGCAGCTCCAGTCGGGTGTTATTGAAGCGTCCGAGTGTACCGACTTTATAAATGGAGACCTGGGTCAGGTTGTCCGAGACCAGCTGCACCGGAATCGGCGTGGCCGCGCGCTTCAGCAACTGCGAGAGCTCGTCACGCTGTCCCGCCAACCGTGATCCAATGTCGCCCATCAGCGTTATGTCGACGACCAGCTTCGTCGCCTTTTGCAGTGTCGAGGGCACGCTCAGTTTATCCGGCTCACCAATGTACTCATCAAGCTGCTGGTGCAGGTCCCGCATTTTGCGAGCATTGCCAAGACCGTCAATCGCGAACGCCAGGTTGGCGTCAATCTTGAGCACGGCCTCGTAGGTCGTAATCACCGCATCCCAGTTTTCGTCTTGCTCGAGGATCCGCGCCTCGCGCTCGAGCTGGTTGATACTCTCCAGACGTAATCCCTGATCGACCTGCAACAACCCGTCAGCAGGCTCCCGGGATCCCGGCAGCAGCTGCTCTGCCATGCGAAATGCCGCCCGCGCACTGCGGTAGTCCTGCGCCGCCAGCGCATCAAGTCCTTCACTCATGCGCTGATCGAACGTCATCTTGGTGCGGGTCGCCTGTACACGCATCAAGCCGTCCTGTGCCGGTTGCCATTCCGGGTCGAGGCTGATGGCCTGCGCAAAACTCGCCTCGGCCGCATCAAGCTCCAGCTCTTTCTCGAAGTCCAGCCCCTGGTCCACCAGTCGCAGCACATCGTCGAGGTTCTTGGTACGTTCGTAACCGGCCAGCGCAACCGCGTCATTTGGCGAAATGGCAACGGCGAGCTCATAAAGGCGCAGCGCCTCGGCACGGTCGCCGGCCTCGAACGCGGCCTGCGCACCGCTCAACGCTTTTTGAAACTCCGGCTCGATGCGGTCAAACAGCGGCTCCACAACGCCGATCGCGTCGAGATAGTGGCGCTCGGCCGCACGGTACCTGCGTTCCAGGTAAGCCTTGTCACCTGCCACATAATGCTCCTGCGCGGCCTGAAACTCTGCGGCGGCCCAACGATCGACACCCCGTTGCCTTAACGTCTCGAAATTCGACAGCAGCTCGCCCAGTATCATTTCCACATTGAAACGCGCGCGTTCGTCGTCCTCCAGACCGCTGAAATCGGCATCGTTTTCATTAAACAAGACCGACTCGCCATCGGTGCCGCGCGCCTCGGGCTGATATTCGCGCGTTGCCCGGCCCTGGCCGAGCAGTGACTCGTCAGAGCCGGCGACGTCCGCCGCTGGCGCATTCGCGCCAGCCGGCTCCTGTTGCAGCGTGGCAGCGTCGCGACGCACAGCACCCGGCTCGTCATCATCAACCGTTGCCGGCAACACGAACACGACGCCGAGTAACACAAGCAAGGCAGCCCCGAGCGCAATACCCAGTGTGCGTGGGCTGATACCGCCGTCAGCCGATGCCGAGAGCTCAGGTTGCCGGCGCTCGACTTTCATCGGTTGCACCGACGCGACGGTTTCTACGCGCTCGTCGGCAACCGCCGCCTGCGCGCGCCGCGCGATGCTCGCGAGCCCTGAATTGAAACCCGCGCCCTGCAAGCGCTCCGCAACCTCCTCCGCCGTGGGTCGCGCCGCCGCATTTTTGTCGAGCATCCGGGCAACAAGTGCGACTACTCCCTGCGGCACGACGGCTCCGTCCGCCGCACGCAACGGGTCAGGCGTCTTGCTGCGAATATCATCGGCAAGCGACGCCGCCGCATACGGTGGTTGTCCGTTGATCAATTCATAAATCAGGCCGCCGAGCGCAAAAATATCGTCGGCGGGCTGCGCAGCTTCACCCGCAAGCGACTGCGGGCTCTGCGCGATCATTGATCCGCCGGTTTGGCGCTCGCCGATTTTTGCGGCAACGCCGAAGTCAGAGAGATAAGGCGCGCCGTTCTGATCCAGCAATACGTTGGACCCTTTGAGATCTCGATGCACCACACCTTTGGCGTGCGCATAGCGCAGCGCGTCGACGACGAGTCCGATAGCGGGCAGGATCTCGGCAGCTGGCCGGCCTGTTAGCTCACTGAGGTCGGGACCGTCGATGTATTGCTGGCTATAGAAAGCGCAGCCTTCATCCGTGTGAAATTCGAAGACCCGCACGATGTGCGCGTGCATCAGCCGAATATGCAGCTGCCATTCCGCCCGCAGCCGTTCGCTGTTGCTGGCAGCATCCTTGACGATCTTGAGCGCCACCGGAATACCGGTGAAACGATCTTCGGCGAGCCACGTCTGCCCTTCACCGCCATCACCCAGCCGGCGGACGAGTGTGTATCTGTCGGCTAAGTCGGTGCCTGCGGTGAGTTCGAGCATTACGCGCCGGTCGGTGCTGCGCTGGATCAGAGTTCGGGTTCGGGAGCGCGCGCACCGATTTCGATCGACTGATTGAAACCGGTTTCGGCTTTGTAAATATCCTTCAGCAGTTTGCGCCAGCTTTCATATTGCGCGGCGGCAGTGCCGGTCAGACGACGTTCCTGCCCCTCTACGTTCACGATCATCGGCGCCGCTTCGGCACCAAACGACTCGGATAATTCGGCAATGGCATCGATATGAATATTGGCCTCACGGCTCTGGCGCCACGCTCCAGCGACACGTTCAAAACCCTCGGAGATTCCCATGCTTTGCAACCCGCGTTTGACATTGCGAGTTGTTCGGCTATTCGAGCTGTCCGTGTCCATCGCCAATGAACCTGCCAGCACCACAACGCCGACGAGTGCTTGTAAGCGTGCCGAGCGTTTGACCTCACGATAATTGATGGACTCCTCGCGTGCATTCTTGCGCCAGCCGCGGTACGGCAATGAGATGCCGTAGTAAAAATTGGCGTAATGCTCATTCAGCGTATCGACGACCAGACGATCGCGCTCTCGAATCTGGCGCATTCGCATGACGGCCGGATCGTTTTCCGCCGGCAATCGCTGGATGGCCACAAAGCCATTTTCATCGGTGACCAGGTGATCGCCGAACGCAAGCGGCGACATGTCGGCAAAGAACTGCAGCTCGGAAATATGCCGTGTTTGCTGCAGCTGCTTCGGCGGCAGCTGTGCCACGTACTGCTGCAGATCATTGGCGATATCGTTGAATACTTTTTGATACGGATCACGACGGCGATCACGGCGCTCGGAGTAGGAAGTGAGCCCGGTCTGCGCCTCGTAAGTTCGATCGAACCAAGGGCGACCGGCAGCATCACTGACGGAGATGTTCAGCTCGACGTATTCACCGTCGGATTTTTGAATGCCGCCGGTGATAATGACGTCGGTAAAAGCGCTGCGAGACGGGATGACCCTGACCGCACCCCAGTGACCGGTGCCCTGCAGTGTCGTCTTCAAATGGTAGGCGAGAAACTTGGTTTCGGCGTTGCGTATATCTTCGTAAACACCCGTTTTCGACGAATCGTTTTCAGGCAAGAGACCAGAGTTGAACTCGACGATACCGATGTCGAGCAGCAATGCCTCATCGACCGGCGTCTGCGCTACGACCAGCTCGGTCTCCTCGGCGACAATGACCTCATTTACCGAGCAGCCGCTCCCGACCAGGCACAGCAAACCCAGTAACAATGAATTCCTGACGAAACTTCCCATCAACTCCATGCAGCCCTCTTACATGCCTTTGTACTTACGGTATTCTTCCCAAAGACGATCACGCAATTCGGGATCGTCTTCAGCCAAAGCGGCCTCGCGCAACTGTTTGGCGACAATATCGTCGTCCATCATTACCTCGATGTCATCGGGGGTTCGCTGTTCGATCTCGCCTTCGCTCATACCCGCGAGCGGATCGCTGCTCCCGCTACCGCCACCGCCGCCACCGCCGCCACCGCTGGCGCCGCCACTGGCACCACCCGACATAGCGCCAGCCGACTGTTCGCCCAGGCTCACACGGCTGCCCCCGCTACCGCCGGAGCCGGTGCCATATCCTTCTGTATTGCGCCCGACGGTTTCGATCTCGCGCTGCTCTTCCATCAGCACTTCGTCGAAATCTCCGACCGACTCTTCAAGTTCTTTACCCAGCTGCTCGGCTTGCTCAGCGTCGCCGCCGGGAAACTGCCCCACATCGCCGGCCTGGTCAGCCTGGTCACCCTCGCAGCCCATGCCACCGCCGATACCGCCGCCGCTGACGCCACCATCATCGCAGCTACCTTGTCCCGCAGCACCGTCGCCCGGAATCTCGACACTGTCCATCGGCCCGGTGCTGCCGGCACTGCCGCCCGAGGAGCCGCCGCCCGTACTGCCTGACGAACCACCCGACGAGCCGCCTGACGAGCCGCCCTCCATGCCACCTTCCATACCGCCGGATGAACCGCCCGACGAACCGCCCGACGAGCCGCCTTCCGAGCCGCCTTCCGAGCCGCCTTCCGAACCGCCCGACGAACCACCGCCAGGCATACTCACGCCACCGGGCATACTGGCGCCGCCACCGGGCATACCGGAGCCGCTACTGCCACCACTCATTTCCATCGAGGAACAGCCGGTGACCAAAAACACCGCAGCGACAACGACAATCATCGGGCTGGCAAATTGCGCGTTTGTTGAAATTGGCGGTGGTTGCTTCATGTTCTTCGCCTCAGGGGACAGCATGGCAGTGAAATCAATGGGTTTCGTCAAGGTTGTCTTCGTTTGAGGCCGATTTGGCCCTTATGTTCCGTAACATCCACGATAATACGCGCCAACACGGCGATCAACACTTAAACCCTTGAAATTGTTAAATGTCGCGACGGTACGGTTTGCGGAAAACAATGACCGACAGGTCGTCAGGCTTGCTGGGCTCGCCCTGCTGCGCATTTAGCATACGCTGATCGGCCAGGTTGACGGCGCCCGTGGCAGCGCCCTGCAACGGCCCCTTGCGGATACATTCCACGATCTCCGCAATGTGCACATTGTCCATCAGACCGTCACTCGCGACGATGACCGTATCGCGTGGCCGCAGTTCGACGGAGGCCCCCACGTCAATCCGCATGTCGCTGGTCCCCAGGAAGTTGGACACGAGGTGTCGTTCCTTATGGTGAAGCGCCTCGCGTTCGTCGAGGAAGCCGGCCTCAACCGCAAATCCCGTCGGGGAGTGCGCCGTCGTCTGCAGCTTGATCCGACCGCGCTGACCGACAATCATCGCCTCTGAATCGCCCACCTGGTAAGACCGCGCCTGCAGACCTTCAACCGTGATCACGGTCATGGTGGTCGCAGAACCATTGGCAAGACCCAGGACCGCGTCGTTGGCCGCCTCAATGCCGTTGAGAATCGCGGTGCGCAGCAACGTTGTTTTGTCGATGGCGGCGTGCAGCGATGCGGCGAGTGTCTCGACGGCCGTCAGCGACGCACGCTTGCCCGCCGGCAGGCCGCCCGCACCATCGGCGACCACGAGCACTCCGGCAGCGGGACCGTAGGCGATGATCGCCACCGTATCTTCATTCTCGGTCTCTTTACCCGGCGCTCTGCAAGTGTAGGCAATGGCCTGGCCGCCACCAACGTCACAGTGGATGGTCTCGGGGCCTTCGGCGCCGTCGAGCAACAGCATGTCGTCAGTTCGTTTCGTCATCGGCAGCGCTCGGTTGGTTGGTTATTCACGACGCACGGGTTCCCGACACCACGCGCAGAAGTTCCAGAAGTCGTGCGCAATACCCCATCCACAGGCCGTACAGGATTTTCTGCTGCCTGCCAGCTTCCAGGGCCGCCTGACTTTGCTTCGACACCACGGACAATATCGCATGAACGGCATCAACGGGCCCCGACAACGCGACTTGGCGCAACGCGCCGTATAGCGTTTGTCTGGATAATGGCGACTGCTTTCCTCGACAAAACCCGGGCCATAACACCACGAACAGTAATTCCAGTCGTTCTTCACGCCGCGCTCACAACGCGGACAGCTCGATGGCATGCGAGATTCCGAACCGCGCGCCGGATTGTCAAATCCGCACCACGGGCAGGCCTGCATCGTCTCCGCCACCGGCCCTTCACATTGCCGACAATGGTGGTGCGTTTGCAGAGGTTTCTTGAATTGTCGTTGAAACTCACGCCACCGTAATTGTCGCCAGGCGCTGCCGCGTCGTTGGGTAGCTTTCGTTCGGATACGCTTCTGTCGCCGCGCATGAGTCTGGGCACGCGCGAAGTCCGCGTGCATTTGTACGGCATCCCTGTAACGTTTACCCGGATCCAGTCGAATCGACTTTTTGAGGACCTCGATAACCTCGGGACGCACGCGCGCCCGCAGTTGATCGTCACCGGTCAGTGGCCACTCGAAGGGCCACTCGGGAAGCTTGCCGGAGAACAGGCGGTACAGCACCAGCCCCATCGAGAAGACGTCAGATTGAAATTTCGGCCGCCCCATCGCCTGCTCCGGAGCGATGTAATCGATCGTGCCGGATCCCGAAGCCTTCAGCGTTCGATACCCAAGCTTGGCGAACCCGAAATCTGCGAGCTTGAGGTGTCCGTCGGCAAACAAGATGAAATTTTCAGGCTTGATATCGCAATGAATGATTTTGTTTTCATGCGCATAAGCAAGAGCGGCGAGACCTTGCGAAGCAAGATCCAGTGCGCGCGCCGTGGAGATGCGCCGCTCAACGCGATCTGCGAGTGACTCCTCGCCAAGCTCCATTGCGATAACGAAATGATCATCGATGTAGCTGGCATTCAAGACCGACAGGATATTCGGATGCTTGAGCTTCGTCGCGACACGAACTTCGTGCAAAATCTCATCGTGATTGACGTTATCTCCGACCTTGGGGAGCTTCAACGCAACCTTGATATTTTGAATGGTATCGGCCGCCCGATAGACATCGGCCAGCGGACCCGACGCGATGCGGCCGAGAATACGGTACTTGCCGAGTTTCTGTCGTGCCCTTAACAACTGATCATTCCTTCGTCTTTACCAAGCTCACGGCGTGCTGCCAACCGTCAAGCAACCGCCCACGCAGGGTCTCGTTCATCACCGGTTCAAATAGTGCGTCGCGCTGCCACAGGCGCGCCGCCGCTGCGGCTGAAGTCACAATACCTGTCTGCCAGGCGGCCAAATAAGCCGCGCCCAGTACCGTGGACTCAACGTTCTTTGGACGCTCCACCGGGATATCGAGAATGTCAGCAAGAAACTGCAGAAACCAGTCATTGGCAACCATGCCACCATCGACACGGATGACGCTGGGACGGATGCCGTCTTCGGCCATCGCGTCGATCAGGTCGCGCGTCTGGTACGCCACCGACTGTAACGTCGCCGTCACGATCTGGTCGCGGCCACTGCCGCGAGTCAGGCCCAGGATTGCGCCGCGCGCGTCAGGATCCCAGTAGGGAGCGCCGAGGCCAGCAAAGGCCGGCACGACGTGCACATCGTCAACAACCCCGGTCGCCGCTGCAATTGCCTCAGATTCGGGCGCCGCGGCAATAATTCCAAGCTCATCGCGCAACCACTGAATCGCTGAGCCGGCAACGAACACACTGCCCTCCAGACCGTAGGTAACCTCGCCAGCCAGCCGCATCGCAACGGTTGTCAACAAGTGGTTGGCCGAAGCCAGCGCCGTGCTGCCCGTGTTGGCGATTACGAAACAGCCTGTGCCATAGGTACTCTTGGTCATGCCGTCTTCGAACCCGGCCTGACCGATTAACGCAGCCTGCTGATCGCCGGCAATGCCGCAGACCGGAATTTCGCCGCCCAACGCCGCATCGCTCGCCATTCCGAAGTCGGCGGCACAGTCGTGAACCTCGGGGAGCAGCTGCCGCGGGATTGAGAACAGCGTCAGCAGTTCATCGTCCCACTGCTGCGTGTGAATATTGAAAAGCAACGTGCGCGATGCATTCGTCGCATCGGTTGCATGCACGCGCCCGCCCGTCAATCGCCACAACAAGAAACTATCGATGGTCCCGAACGCCAGTTTGCCGGCGGCGGCACGCTCCCGCACACCATCAACATTCTCCAGTATCCAGCGCACTTTGGTTGCCGAAAAATACGGATCAAGCCGTAGACCGGTTTTACCGGTCACCATTGGCTCGATCCCGTCGCGCTGCAGCAACTGGCAAAATTCGGCTGTGCGGCGATCCTGCCAGACGATGGCGTTGTAGACGCACTCGCCGGTGTCACGATCCCAGATCAATGTAGTTTCGCGTTGATTCGTGATGCCGATGGCGGAAATGTCGGCAGCCGGCGCCGATGCTTTTTCAATGGCGCCGGCTGTAACCGCCGTCACCGATGCCCAGATGGCTTCCGGATCGTGCTCAACCCAGCCGGGTTGCGGATAGATTTGCGGAAACTCCTGCTGCGCGCTGCTTACGACACGCGTGTCGTGATCGTAAATCACGGTCCTGCTGCTACTGGTTCCCTGGTCGATCGCCAGCAAATATTTTCCGCTCATGGATGTGGTGTCCTTTCAGTCGCCGGCATCAGCTTAACCTGCGCTCAGCTCGGGCACATCCCGAAAGTACTCCAGCGCCTCCGGGTTCGCGAGCGACGCCGTGTTCTTAACCGCCTCGCCGTGCACCGCGGAACGAACCGCCAGCTCGACGATCTTACCGCTGCGAGTCCGGGGAATCTCCGGCACTGCAATAATCTTGGCGGGCACGTGACGTGGCGTCGTGTTTTTTCTGATCACGGTGCGAATCCGTTGTTGTATCTCTTCATCGAGGTGTGCGCCTGCGCGCAAAACGACAAACAGAATGACGCGCACGTCATCGTCCCAGTCCTGCCCGATCGCGATGCTCTCAACGACCTCGTCGAGTTTCTCGACCTGCCGATAAATCTCCGCGGTGCCAATACGCACGCCGCCCGGATTCAGCACGGCGTCCGAGCGGCCGTGAATAATTACACCGCCGAGTTCAGTGAGTTCCGCAAAATCGCCATGCGCCCAGACGCCATCGAACCGTTCAAAGTAGGCCGCGCGATAACGCGCATCGCCCGCATCATTCCAGAAACCGAGCGGCGCGGATGGGAACGGCCGCGTGCAAACCAACTCGCCGTGCTCGCCGACAACCGTGTTGCCCTGCTCGTCGAAAATCTCCGTTGCCATACCGAGACCGCGACACTGCAGTTCGCCGCGCCGAACCGGCAAGATCGGATTGCCAAGTGCAAAACAGCTCAGGATGTCGGTACCACCGGAGATCGAGGCCAGCAGCAGATCACTGCCGATCGCCTCGTAAACGAAGTCGAAACTTTCGGGCGCAAGCGGTGAACCCGTTGACAGCACTGTCCGCAGATTTGGCAGCGAGAATTCGTCGCCCGGGCGCACCGCCGCTTTCTCCAATGCGGAGAGGTACTTGGCGCTCGTGCCAAACACGGTCACACCTTCCGCTTCGGCCATCTGCCAGAGCACGCGCCCGTCGTCGAAGAACGGCGAGCCGTCGAAAAGTACGAGCGTCGCACCGCTGGCAAGACCGCTGGCCAGCCAGTTCCACATCATCCAGCCGCAAGTCGTAAAGTAAAACAGTCGATCGGAAGGTCCAATGTCGGTGTGCAGGATGTGTTCTTTCTTGTGCTGCAACAACGTCCCGCCGTGCCCGTGAATAATGCACTTCGGAGCACCGGTGGTGCCCGACGAATACATGATGAAGAGCGGGTGGCCAAACGGCACCGGCGTGAACTCAAGACCCGCGCCGCCAACCTTGAAGTCGTCCCAGGCAAGGGCAATCGCGAGCCCGGTTGTCGGCGGCAAAGAAACTGCAAACGGCACGACGACGACGCGTTCTATGGCTGGAATTGCCGTGACAACCGTGGCAATCGTCTCGCGCGTATCGCAGACCTTGCCGTTGTACACATAGCCGTTACACGCAAATAGCACTTTTGGCCGGATCTGGCCGAAGCGATCGATAATACCGTTACTGCCGAAATCCGGCGAGCAGGAGGACCAGACGGCACCGATACTGACCGTGGCAAGCATGCCAATGATGGCTTCCGGGCAGTTCGGAAGATAACCGGCAACGCGATCACCCTTAACAACGCCAGCCAACCTCAGGCCCGCCGCCACGGCGGCGACCTCTGCACGCAGTTGCCGACGACTGAGTTCCCGACGACTGCCGTCCTCGCCGGTGAAGACCAGCGCCGCCTGCTCGCCGTCGTGCTGCAACAGATTGGCGGCGTAATTCAGCTCCGCTCCAACGAACCAGCCAGCGCCCATGATGCTGTTCGGGCTGGTCAGTATCGTGTCAGCTTGACGATCAAGCCGAACATCGCAGTAACCGGCGACGCTCTGCCAGAAGCCCTCCAGTTCCTCGACCGACCACCGGTACAGCGCATCATAATCATCGAATCCACTCTGCCGCATGAATTCGAACATGGCGCTGGCCTGCGCACGCTCGAGGCTCGGTGACCAGATGATCGGATTGCTGCTCATTGCTTGTTATTGGTGTCGCACACTAGAGGCAGTCAGTATCCATAAATCGAACCTTGTGTCCATGCCATGGAGCAAGCGATACTCACCGCATGCTTTCGACTCTCAGCATCGTCGTCATCGCCACGGCCATCGTACTTGCGGCCGGCTGGTTCTGGCTCAAGAAACGGGGCCTGCGCCGGATGCCGGCCATTCTCAAGCCTGGTTCTCCGTTGCCGGACTTTCAAGCCTGTGACGAACAGGGCAATCCGTTACGTTCCGCCGCGCTCCACGGCACACCAGCCGTTATTCTTTTCGTACGCGGCAACTGGTGCCCGTTCTGCAGCGCGCAGGTCAAGGACCTGACGAAACACTACAAGGACATCATCGACCTGGGAGCGCGGCTGCTTCTGATTACGCCAAAGCCGCTCGAAACCACCCGGCGCGTTGCGAGTTTTTTTGAAGTGGAGTTCGAGTTCTGGCTCGATGAGGATCTGGAAGTCGCTAAACGCCTCGGCCTGCTGCACGTTGCCGGTGTACCAAAATCCTATGACAAGGAGTACGGGCGCGACACCGTCTGGCCGACGTCGCTCGTCGTCGACGCGGCGGGCATCATTCGCTACACCGAACTCTCAAAACACATTTCCGATCGCCCGGATCCCGAACTGTTGTTACGAGAGCTCCAGAGAGCGCTCAAAATCTGACGCCGACAGATTTGCACAGAAAACGCATGAACGGCTCAGCCATCCTGAACGAACTCTCGACCGTGCGTTGAAACTGCGGCTTCAGGCACGTTGCGGGATCCAGATCGCGAACAGCCATGAAGCTTTTGCGCTTGATATCGTCGATGCAAGCCTGGTCCTTGCTGAAACCTCGTGGTGGTCGCGACAGCGAGTCGCCACCCAATGCGAAATTGCGCTGAAACCGCGGGTCGCGCAGCGCCCGCTGCCATTCGGCGGGGCGTGCGGCGATACGCTCGCGGATACCGCGCAATGGCTCTGCCTCTGGTCGCCACATGCCGGCGCCGAGGAATACGCGTTGCGGTTCGATATGCAGGTAGTAACCCGGCGAATGCACATCCTTCGCCTGTTCGTGTCGAAACTGTATGCCGATGTTGGTTTTGTAAGGAGTTTTGTTTTTCGAAAAGCGCGTGTCGCGGTAAACACGCATTAGCGAGCCACCAACGCGCGTCGGCATTGCGACAAAGTGCGGGGCGATCTCGGCGAGCGGTTCCTGCATCGACTGGATGAAACGGAGCGCGACGTCCAGAACCTCTTCCTCATAGCGACTTTTGTTCTCGCCAAACCAGTCGCGATTGTTATTGGCGACCAGCTCTTCGAGAAAGCGCAGCGTCGACGGAAAAAACCTGGCGTACCGCGATGACACGACTAGCAGCTTATCTTGTCGGCTTCCGGATGCGGATACATGTCAGACTCGTCCTCGCCTTCGCGCGAGGTCAGGCAAACGAAGTCCTTTTCCACCAGAATCTGCAAGCTCTCGCCATCGTCCAGTGTCTGCTCATCCTGCATCGAAACCTGATCGGTCGTCGCCCAGGCGACAACGTCGGCTTCAGGCAGGCGAACCGTCAATGTATTGTCAGAAAATAACGCGGCCGCCCGGACGCTGGCCGGGCTGCTCTCAACCCGGTAGAGGAGCTTGCGTGAGCCCGGAAAGCTGGTGCTCGCAAAGACCTCGCCGCGCTCTCGCAGCGCGTCGACTTCGCGACGCGTCAGGCGCAACCGAACGGAGTTATCTCTGATTCTGAGCTTCACAGTCGTCGTTGCATTGTAATTTGCTCTCGGAAATCGCTCTCGGAAATCGCTCTCGGAGGTTGCTCGGCGGCTCATCCGAAGAGCACGGCCCCAGCGACTTAATCGGCGATGACGTTTTCAGCCTGCGGGCCCTTTTCTCCCTGGGTCACTTCCATCGTGACTTTCTGGCCTTCCTTCAGAGTCTTGAAACCTTCCATCTGAACAGTGGTGTGATGAACAAAAACATCGTCTCCACCTTCACGTTCAATAAAACCAAAACCCTTGTCATCGTTGAACCATTTGACGGTTCCTGCTACTCGTTCACCTGACATATCTACCTCTTAACATGCTACCCGCCGTAATGGCGGCTTATCTACCGCACCGTGGTGGCGACGGCTACAGAAATGGTACCCGCTATTGCGATTCGCGGCAATAGCAATCGGCCGTCAACTGGCGCCTGATAGACCTCTGTATTTTCAGGCTTTTTTTGAACGATCAGGAATCTGGCGACCGGTATACAAAGACGTTAACGGCGGTGCCTGACGTAAGTTTTGTCCAATTTATTCACTGCGTCGCAGCCCAGCAATGCCATCGTGCGCTCCACTTCGATTCGCAGCAGTTGCAGCCCGCGCTCCACGCCCGCCTGGCCTCCGGCTGCCAATGGGTAGAGGTAACCACGGCCTATGCTGCAGGCGTTTGCGCCTAATGCCAGCGCTTTGACGACGTGCGTGCCACGACGGATGCCGCCGTCACAGATAATTTCGAGTCGATCGTGCAACGCGTCGGCCACGCTCGCTATGCAGTCGACCGGTGCCGGCGCCGATTCCAGCTGGCGGCCTCCATGATTCGACAACATCACGGCCGTCGCGCCTGAATTCGCGGCTCGGCGGCAGTCCTCAACCGTTTGCACACCCTTGATAACCAGCGGACCATCCCATTGGGTCGCCAGCCACTCGACATCTTTCCAGGTCAGCGAACGATCAAACTGACTATTGATGTATTCGACGACTCCGCTGTCAATTTTCGCGGCGGCCTGACTGCTGGTGATATTGACCAGATCCAGGTCCTTGCGAATAAGAGCCCGATAGAGCCAGCCCGGATGGCGCGCGTAACTGAACGCGCTGCGCCACTTGAACTTTGGCGGTGCCGACATGCCGTAGACAATGTCCCGCTCGCGGTTGCCCGCCAGCGGGGTATCGACTGTAAGACAGAGCGCTTTGTAATGTTGCTGTTTGCACCGCGCGAGAAAATCGTTGGTTAAACCGCGGTCTTTGAAAACGTAAAGCTGGAACAGCTTCGGACCATCGCTGGCCGTCGCCGCGTCCTCGATAGTCGTGGTGCCGAGAGTCGACAAGCTGTAGACCATGCCGAACTTCTCGGCGGCTCTCGCGACAGCGGGTTCACCGGCGCGGTGGAACAGTTTGGAGGCGCCGGTTGGTGCGATCATCACTGGCCAATCCACCGGTTCGCCGAATAGCGTCGACTTGAGATTGATGTTACTGACGTCGGCCAACTGCGTCGGAAGCAATTCGTAGTCGTTAAACGCATCGGTATTGCGCCCGAGCGTCCATTCATCGTCGGCACCGCCGTCCATATAATGAAACACCGGAGCCGGGAGTTTGCGCCGCGCGATGCGGCGAAAATCCATAATATTATTGCAGTTCGAGATGCCCATTGAGCGAGATTAGCACGACCGCATGGGTTGTTAAGAGCAGCCACCCCTGGTACTCCGAGCCTGTTACAATTGCGCGCCAGAATCCTGGCACCGAGGAAGCTAATGCAAAACGCGTCTACAGTCGCTGATCCCGCAGGAAACCATGCCGTCGCCCGATGGTTGTTGCTGTGCTGCGGGCTGGTATTTGCGATGGTGGTTCTTGGTGGCTTCACGCGTCTGACCGGCTCGGGCCTGTCGATGGTGGACTGGCGCCCGATCATGGGGGTATTGCCACCACTGGGTGAGGCCGAATGGCAACGCGTCTTTGAGCTTTACCAACAGTCGCCCGAGTTTCAAAAAGTCAATTCGCACATGGACGTCCACGCGTTCAAGAATATTTTCTGGCTCGAGTACGTGCACCGCGTGCTTGGACGCTTGATCGGTGTTGTCTTCCTACTGCCGTTTGTTTTCTTTGTTGTGAAAGGCACTATCAAAAAACGCGAATGGCCGAAATACCTGTTGATGTTCGCTCTTGGCGGCCTGCAGGGCTTGCTCGGCTGGTACATGGTGAAAAGTGGCCTGATCGATCGGCCACACGTTAGTCAGTATCGGCTGACGGCACACCTCGTGGCCGCGCTCCTCATTTATTCCTATATGTTCTGGGTGGCACTATCACTGCTTTATCCCGCGACTACGGGCGCCGAACGACAGCCATGGTTCCGCAGAACCGTTGCTTTAACAGGATTGATCGCCGTGACCGTCATTTCGGGCGGCTTCGTCGCAGGCCTCAAGGCCGGCAAGATCTACAACACGTTCCCGATGATGGGCGATAGCTTCGTGCCACCGGGATTGATGTCGCTGGAGCCTGGCTGGAAGAACCTGTTCGACAATGCGGTTACGGCGCAGTTCGATCACCGCTTGCTCGCACTGACGACCTTGCTGGTGGTGGTGATCTACTGGATTAAGGCCCGTAAGACCCAATTACCGCGGCGGGCCGGCGTGGGTGCTAATGCCCTATTGCATACGACCATACTGCAGGTCTTGCTCGGTATCTCGACCCTGCTACTGGCTGTACCCATGTACCTTGGCGTTGCACACCAGGCGGTCGCCATGCTGTTACTCACGATCGCCATCTTCACGACGCATGCCCTGCGTCGGGCCGAGCAACCGCATACGTAGCGATTTCGGCAAATACCCATGGGCTCACGCACACTATTCAGAGAAAATTGCCAACTATGAAAGCAGTTTCAAACAATGCAAGTGACCTGACGACCGTCTGTTTTGATACGGATCTGATCGTTCGTTACGGCGGCCGCGGGCCGCGTTATACATCCTATCCGACAGCGCTGCAGTTCAGCGACGCTGTGACGGCAGCGGACTACAAAACCAATGCCATCGCCAGTAATGACAGCGATGTGCCGCTGTCACTGTATGTGCATATCCCCTTTTGCCACTCGCTTTGTTATTACTGCGGCTGCAACAAGATCGTCACGCGCAACGAAGCACGCGTCGAGCGTTACATCGAGATGCTGTACCGCGAAATCGAGATGCAGTCCGAGCTTTTTGACCGCGGCCGCAAGATCGAACAGTTGCATTTCGGCGGCGGCACGCCGACCTACCTGGATAACGCACAACTCAGTGAACTGCTGGATAAGCTGCGGGGTGCATTTAATTTTGACAACAGCGATAACCGCGAATTTTCGATCGAGGTAGACCCGCGGACCGTGGACGCCGACGGCATCCGTCATCTGTATGCGCTCGGTTTCAATCGGCTCAGCCTGGGCATCCAGGACTTCGATCCGGCTGTGCAGGACGCGGTCAATCGGCGACAAACGCCCGAAGAGGTGCGGCTGCTGATGACAAGCGCAATTGATGCCGGGTTTGGCTCGATCAGTTTCGACCTGATTTATGGCCTGCCGCACCAGACTGTCGAGAGTTTCAATCAGACGCTCGACATCGCCATCGACATGAAGCCTGACAGGCTTGCTGTTTACAATTACGCCCACCTGCCGCAACGCTTCAAGGGCCAGCGCATGATCAACGACGGCGACATCCCGTTGCCCGAAGTCAAACTGGAGCTCCTGCACCATACAATCGACAAGCTGTGTGCGGCCGGGTACATCTACATCGGCATGGACCATTTCGCCCTGCCCGAAGACGAGCTGGTCCGCGCTCGCCAGAACGGCACCCTGCAGCGCAACTTCCAGGGTTACTCGACACATCGCCAGTGCGACCTCGTATCGCTCGGCGTCAGTGGTATCAGCAACATCGGCAACATGTTTGCCCAGAACTCGATCACAACGTTGGAGTACGAAACGATTATTGAAAGCGGCGAATTGCCGATTCGCAAAGGTCTGCTCGTCGACGAGGACGACCAGCTGCGCGAGGGCGTCATCCAGGCGCTAATGTGCTACGACAGCCTTTCCTTTGATGAGTATGGCGCGGAACACGGCATCGACTTTCGCGACTATTTTGCCGCTGAAATCGCGCGTCTCGAACCGCTCGCCGCGGACGATCTGATCGAACTCGACGACGCCGGTGTGTCAATCACGCAGAAAGGTCGATTGCTGCTGAGAAGTATCGCGATGATTTTCGATCGCTATATCGACCAGGCCGAAAACGACAATCGCTTCTCGAAAGCAATTTAAAGCGTTATTTTCCCCTGATTACGGTCAGCCAGCCGTGCGTGTCTTCCGCTAAACCGAACTGGATATCCTGCAGCGCTTTTTGCAGTCGCGCCGAATTGGGTCCCGGCTTGCCGTCACGAACCGGAATTTCCTCGCCGTTATAAACAAGCGCGCCAACCGGCGACATGCATGCCGCCGTGCCGGACAACACCGCCTCGAACTTCGACACACCTTCCAGCAGTTCCTGAACGGTGAAATTTCGTTCGTTAACCGTGTAACCCAGCTCTGCGCCGAGCTTCAGTATCGAATCACGTGTCATGCCGTGCAGGAACGAAGTATCGAGCGGTTTCGTAATAATCTCGTCGTCACTGATCAGCAGGAAGTTTGCCGCACCCGTTTCCTGGACATCACCGCCTGGACAGAATAGCACCTGATCGGCGCCGTACTTTGCTTTGGCCTCGAGCGTCGGTCCCAATGCCGCCGCGTAATTGCCACCCGTCTTGGTGCTGCCCAGTTGCTCCGTGGTTCGTGCTCGCTGATCATCGACCAGCAGCTTCAGTGTCGCTTTGCCACCGGCGAAATAATCGCCAACCGGTGATGCGATAACAAACAATGTGGCTTCGTTCGACGGTGCGGCGGCGGCGCCGATGTTTTCCAGCGTTCCGATCAATGTTGGCCGCAGATACAGTGAACTCGGCGGCTCTGGAATGTCCGCGAGCTGATGCGACACCAGGTCGATCACCATACCGGCCAGCAAATCCTCTTCCGGAACCGGCAAACACATCGACCGCGCACTTTTTTGCATGCGCGCAACGTGATCGTCAAGTCTGAAGATGCGGCCGTGACCGTCTTGCCAACGGTACGCTTTAAAGCCCTCGAAGCAGGTACTGGCATAATGAAAGACATGCGCGGCCGGGTGCATCGGCAATGGCGCAAGTGGCTCCAGCGACGGTGCCTGCCAGGCGCCGTCAACGTAACGGGTGATCACGAGGTGATCACAGAATTCTGTGCCGAACTGGCTCATCGGGTGTCTGCTTTTTGCGGTTCTTTCAGAGGTCCACACTTTGCCATCATTCGTTGGCAATTTGCCATACCTGAAAGCCGTTATACGTCAAAATGTTGGTGGTGTGCACGCGGTAATCAGCTCACACGGCTCGTTGCCGATATTGCGAAACTGGTGTGGGCGACTGCTCTTGAAGTAATACGCATCACCCTTCGCAAGCACTGCCACCTCGTCGCCAACGGTGACCTCCAATCGGCCGCTCAAGATGATGCCGCACTCCTCACCCTCGTGAGTGATTGCGTGTTTGCCGGTCCCGGCTCCAGGCTGATAGCACTCCTGGATGAGCTGAATGCTGCGATTACCGAGATTCTTGCCTACCTGGCGAAACGACACGCCGCCATCGGCAATCTCGGTCAGCTCGGAGGCCCGAAAGAACACGCGGTCCAGCGTCTCGAACTCATCACCAAAAAAGTCGCCGAGGCTGATCGGAATGCCATCGAGCACTTTCTTCAGCATACTGACCGTCGGATTCAGTTTGCCGGCCTCGATCTGTGAAATCGTCGCGTTAGCCACACCCGACTGCCGCGCCAGCTGGCGTTGTGACAGCGCCAGCCGCAGGCGAATCTGTTTCAAACGCTTGCCGATCTCACGGTCCATTGTTATCCCCGTTGGTAGTGTTCACTATTCACTAACATTCTGACTGCTCGTTCTAATAAATTCAATAGCTTAGGAATCTGCACATAACTCGTTGTTTAACAATGCTGCGCAGGCGTACACTGCGAGGACGACTGGATTATCGAGCAGAGAGACCCTCATGAGCGCCACACCTGACAAACTTGATGCCTACTGGATGCCATTTACCGCGAACCGTGATTTCAAGAAGAAACCGCGGGTCATCAATGGCGCCGCCGGTCACTACTACACCACGGCAGACGGTCGCAAACTGTACGACATGTTCTCCGGTCTGTGGACCAGCGGCGTCGGTCACTGCCATCCGAAAATTGTCGCTGCCGTGCAAAAACAGGTCGCGGAGCTCGACTATTGCATGGGGTTCCAGGTCACGAACGATAAAGCGCTCGAGCTGGCAGAACGGGTTGTCAATATGGCCCCCGAGGGGATGACGCGCTGCTTCTTTACCAACTCAGGATCCGAATCGGTCGACACCGCGCTGAAGATCGCACTGGGCTATCATCGTGCACGCGGCGAAGGCCATCGCACGCGCCTGATAGGCCGCGAACGCGGCTACCATGGTGTCAACTTCGGTGGCATGTCGGTGGGCGGCATGGTACCGAATCGTAAAGCATTCAGTGCGAACCTGATTCCGGGCGTCGATCACATCCGGCATACACTCGATCTAGAGCACAATGCATTCTGCCGCGGCCTGCCGCAGTGGGGCGCGCACCTCGCGGATGACCTCGAGCGGCTTTGCGCCCTGCACGATGCCAGCAATATCGCAGCCGTGATCGTCGAACCGGTTGCCGGATCCACCGGCGTGTTACCGCCGCCAATCGGTTATCTCGAACGTCTGAGAGAGATCTGCGACAAGCATGGCATCCTGCTGATTTTTGACGAAGTCATTGCTGCTTTCGGGCGCCTGGCGCGGCCTTTCGGCGCGCAGCGCTTTGGTGTCACACCGGACATCATCACGACCGCCAAGGGCCTCACCAACGGTGTTATTCCAATGGGCGCAGTGTTGGTGCGCGACTCGGTCTACGATGCCTTCATGCACGGCCCCGAAAATATGATCGAACTGTTCCACGGCTACACCTATTCGGGCCACCCGGTCGCTGCGGCTGCCGGACTGGCGACGATGAACGTGTACGATGAGGAAGGCACCTTCGAGCAGTCCGCCGCGCTCGAGCAACATTTCGAGGACCTGCTACATTCGTTCGCCGATCACAAACACGTCGTCGACGTGCGCAACATTGGCCTCATGGGTGCCATCGAGATGGCGCCGCGCGAAAGCGCGCCGGGTGCGCGCGGCGGTGAGGCGCACAAGAAGTGTTTCTGGGACGAGAATATTGTTATTCGCAATGGCATGGATATCCTGCAATTCTCACCGTTCCTCAACTCGAAGCCCGACGAGATGCAGCAGTCGTTCGAGGCACTGCGCCGCGTACTCGATAGCATCGACTAAGCGCTGACCACACCTGGAGAAATCATGAACGCAACACCGGCCAGCAAGATCGACGCCGCCAACATCGTCGGCCATTTCATCAATGGGGACGAAGTCAGCGACGACAATCGCCCCGAACCCATCACGAACCCCGCGACCGGCAAGGTAACGCGACACGTAGCCATGGCGTCGAAAGCCACGGTCGAAGATGCGATCGCCGCTGCAGAGGCGGCTTTCCCGGCCTGGCGAAATACGCCGCCGGCGAAACGTGCTCGCATCATGTTCCGTTTCAAACAGCTGCTGGAAGAACATGCGGATGAAATCGCGGCAGCGATTACCGACGAGCATGGCAAGGTGCTCGATGATGCAATGGGCGAGTTCGGCCGCGGCGTCGAAGTTGTCGACTACGCCTGCGGAATTCCCGAACTGCTCAAGGGCGAGTACTCGCGCAATGTCGGCCCCGGCATCGATAGCTGGTCCGATCACCAGCCCCTGGGCGTCGTTGCCGGCATTACGCCGTTCAATTTTCCCGCGATGGTACCAATGTGGATGTACCCGATGGCCATTGCTTGCGGCAACACGTTTGTACTGAAACCGTCTGAAAAGGATCCGTCGGCGCCGATGCTTGTTGCCCGCCTCCTTAAGCAGGCGGGACTGCCAGACGGAGTTTTCAACCTGGTCAATGGCGACAAGGAAGCCGTGGATACTTTACTTCATGACGAGCGGGTGCAGGCAATCAGCTTCGTTGGCTCGACGCCGATCGCTGAATATATCTACACAACCGGTACCAGGAACGGCAAGCGCGTGCAGGCACTCGGCGGCGCCAAGAACCATGCAATCGTTATGCCCGATGCCGACCTGGACAACGCGGTCAGCGCCCTGATGGGCGCAGCCTTTGGCTCCTGCGGCGAACGCTGCATGGCGATCGCGGTCGCTGTGTGTGTCGGTGACGACACCGCCGACACGATAGTCGGCAAGCTCACAGAGCAAATCGCCAGTCTGAAAGTCGGCGCCGGCACCGACAACGCCAACAACATGGGGCCGCTCGTGACACAGGCGCATTTTGAAAAGGTGCGCGGGTACGTAGACCTCGGCGTGGAGGAAGGCGCAGACCTGGTTGTCGACGGCCGCGGACTGGTCGTGGCGGATCACGAGGACGGTTTCTTTCTTGGCCCCTGCCTGTTCGACAAGGTCACCGCCGACATGCGCATTTACCAGGACGAGATATTCGGCCCGGTGCTGTGCGTCGTGCGCGCCGAATCCGAGGAACAGGCCATGCAATTGATCGACAACCACGAGTATGGCAATGGCACCTGTATCTTCACGCGCGACGGTGAGGCGGCGCGCTATTTCGCGGACAACATCAAGGTCGGCATGGTCGGTATTAACGTGCCGCTGCCGGTACCGGTTGCCTATCACAGCTTTGGCGGCTGGAAGCGCTCACTATTTGGCGACCTGTACGCCTACGGGCCCGACAGCGTGCGTTTTTACACACGCCGCAAGACCATCACACAACGCTGGCCCTCCGGCGGCGTTCGCGAAACGGCGCAGTTTTCCTTTCCCGGACGGCAGTAGTCCTACAGGCGACGGGCACGATCGCCTCATCGAAGGTACAATCGCCGGCTTAAGCTGACCGGAGACTTTTGATGAAAAGACTTGCCCTGCTATTACTTGCGCTGGCCCCAGCGGCCCCGGCGCAGGACTTTGCCATATCGTTCAAGTCCACTGAGGTTACGGACGGCTTCTATATGCTCGACGGTGTGGAAGGCTTCGGCGGCGGCAACGTCGGCCTGTTGGTCGGCGATGAATATATCGTACTGATCGACGACGCGATGGTCCCGACCGCGCCTGCGCTGCTCAACGCCGCCTTGGAGCTTGCGGGCCGACCGATTGACTTCGTGATCAATACGCATGTGCACGCCGACCATGTCGGTGGCAACGAACTGATGGCGAAAGATGGCGCGATCATTGTCGCGCACGACAATATCCGCAAGCGCATGCAGGGTGATCCGAAACTCGAGACGGGCCCCGGCGCACTGCCGGTGCTGACCTTCTCGGATGCGGTGACGTTTCACGTAAACGGCAACGAAGCATATGTCTTTCACATTGAGAGCGCGCACACCGATGGCGACGCGGCCATCCAGTTCCGCAACGTCAACGTCATCTTTGCCGGTGATGTCATGTTCAATGGTCTGTTCCCGTTTATTGATCTGGACAACGGCGGCTCCGTTGACGGTTATATCGCCGGGCAGCAGCAGTTGTTGGCAATGGCCGATGACGCGACAAAAATCGTCCCCGGCCACGGCCCCGTCGCGAACAAGGCCGACCTGCAGCGCAACCTTGATGTTTTGATCGCCGCGCAGGCGCTGGTGGAGCCGTTGGTCGAAAAAGGCATGAGCACCGACGACATCGTCGCCGCGAACCCGCTTGAGCCTTACGAGAGTTACAGCTGGGAATTCATCACCACGGAGCGCATGACGCGCACGCTCGTACGTTCACTGACACCGGAATAAGCAAGCCTATGAACACGCAAAAAAGCGCGGATTTTGTAAACGCCATGTGGGACGACTCGATCATCCCGGAAATCGCCGAGTACATTAAGGTCCCGAACAAGTCGCCACATTTCGATCCCGACTGGGAGCAGAACGGGCACATGGAAGAGGCGGTCGAGATGCTCGAAACCTGGTGCCGGAAACAGCCGATCAAGGATATACAGGTCGAGGTTGTGCGGCTTCCAGGCCGCACACCGGTGCTCTTTATTGAAATTCCCGGACAGTCCGACGATGTCGTCCTGCTGTATGGCCACTATGACAAGCAGCCCGAGTTCAGCGGATGGGATGAAGACCTGGATCCATGGACCCCGGTCATCAAGGACGGCAAACTTTACGGGCGAGGTGGTGCCGACGACGGCTACGCGACCTTTGGATCGCTGACCGCCATTCGCGCCCTGCAGGAACAAGGTATTCCCCACGCAAACTGCGTGGTCATCGTTGAAGGCTGTGAAGAGAGCGGCAGCTTCGACCTGCCGTTTTACATTGACCTGCTCGAAGACCGTATTGGCTCTCCGGACCTGGTCGTTTGTCTCGACGCCGAGTGTGGCAACTACGATCAGCTTTGGTGTACGACGTCGCTACGCGGCAATCTGACAGGCACTTTGCGAGTCGACGTTCTAACCGAGGGCGTGCATTCCGGCACCGCAAGCGGAGTCGTACCGTCGAGTTTTCGAATCGCACGGCAGTTAATCAGTCGCATCGAGGACGAGTCAAACGGACAGATCTTGCTTGATGACCTGCACGTCGACATTCCGGAGCAGCGACTGCAGCAGGCGAGTCTCGCGGCCGAGACTCTTCAGGCTTCCGTTTACGAGAAGTTCCCATGGGCCGTCGATGCGCCCTCGCCGGGTGAGTCCCACACGGAGCTCTTGCTGAATAACACCTGGCGGCCCACGCTGGCGGTAACCGGTGCCGATGGTATGCCGGCGCTCGTCGATGCCGGCAATGTCCTGCTGCCATACACAACGTTAAAGCTGTCCTTCCGATTGCCGCCAACTTGCGATGCTGACAAAGCGGCGGACGCGGTGAAGCAGGTGATCGAAGCGGATACTCCGCCGTTGACCAGCGTTTCTTTCGACGTGGAATCCACGATGGCTGGCTGGAACGCGCCGGCCGTCGCCGAGTGGCTCGAGGCGTCAATGCACAAAGCGTCCAATCAGTTCTTCGGCGAACCTTCGATGTACATGGGTACCGGCGGCACGATCCCGTTCATGGGAATGCTCGGAGAGCGCTTCCCGGAGGCACAGTTTCTTATTACCGGATTACTGGGACCGAAATCGAACGCGCACGGGCCGAATGAATTCCTGCACATCGAAACCGGGAAGCGTCTGACGGCCTGCGTGGCGCAGGTCCTTGAGGATCACTACACTCGCTGAGCACGCGGCGCCTCGGCAACAATGTGGCTTCAGCAAAGCATCCCGTTAACGACCATGCACTCGCGCCTATCAGGACTTGCTATAGGTCAGCGCAGTAATTTGCTCGGAGATCAGGCCGATGAGGAAGACAATGACCGACGCGCTGAACAGCAGCATGCTCATGTTGGTGAAGCGCCCTATCGTCGCAAACGTGTACGCATACCAGCCCGCGCCACTTAAGAAAAACGCTGCAGCGACCGGCAGGAATATCTTTAGCGGCGAATACAAGGTCGCGATCTTGAAAATAATCGCCAGAAAACGCGTTCCATCCCGCAACGGACGGATATGACTCTTGCCGATGCGTCTGGACGCGGTAATTGGCTCAAAGATAATCGGGTAACCATTCCGCAGGAATGCCATCGTGATCGTCGTCGGATATGAGAACCCATTAGGTAGCAGGTACAGGAACTGCCTGAACTTGTCTGCACGAACCACGCGGAAACCCGACGTAAGATCCGGAATTTTGCGACCGCTGAGTACAGATGCGATAGCGTTGTACAGCCCATTAGCGAATAACCGCCCGACGTTGGCGTGCGACCCGGTATCGCGCGCGCCGATGACCATGTCGTAGCCGTTCTCAAGTCGTTCCAGCAGCGGCGCAAGCTCTTTCGCATCATGCTGTCCGTCGCCATCCATCAATGCAATGATGTCGCCCGTGGTCGCGCGCGCACCCGTCTTCACTGCCGCACCGTTCCCCAGGCTCTCCGGGTGCGTGATAACTGTGGCGCCCGCGCCTGCCGCGACTGCCGCAGTGTCGTCAGTCGAGCCGTCATTCACGACGATGATCTCTGCATCGGGATAGCAATCGCGTGCCGCGCTCACGACAGCACCGATCGCGTTACTCTCGTTTTTGGCAGGGATTACTATGGATAATTGCATCAATGGCTTTCCGATATTTCCATCTCAGTTGAATCAACGTAATCATACAGCCTGTTTATTAACCGTCGCCAGCGTATCGCTTTGATTGGGTTTACAGGCTCGTCGCTCGCTGCCCTATCAAGAAACTCCCGTGCGCCAGCTATATCGCCGGACGGTGCGAGCGTCACCGTTATCATTAGTACTACGTCCTCGCTCGGGAGGAACTCGTACGCTTTGCGCAAATGCGCTACCGCCGCCACTTCGTCGTCAAGCCGTTGCTGCATCGATGCCAGCAGCATGTAATGGACCATGTTGTACCTTGGGTGCCCCGCATATTTCGGATTATTGCGTAATTCCTCGGCCATCTGCATGACAGTTCCTGGCGAAACAGCGGGGCATTTTACTTCGCTTGCCGTTGAATACAGCTCCATCAACATTTGCAAAGCCACGAAAAAGAGATGGCTCTCGGCCAGTTGTGCACGTACATTGTCGACCCTGCCCGGCTGCAGCTCTTCAGGCCGGGTCATGCACATGAGATTCAACTCCTGAATACGCAGCGTCGCGTATTCCGGATGGCGGCGCGTAAAATCCCTGATCGTTTCTATGGCTCGATCAGTACTCTCTTCGGTCAACTGATACTTCAGCAGGTTAGTGACAGCACGGACCGAATCAGGGTACTTGATGACCCAGTAGCGTGCGGCCAGCTGTGGTTCGCCCTGCAACGATGCGAAACTGTACAGGAACCCGGCATTGACAAGGACAACCAGTGGGATCACTCGGAGCGCAATCGTCCTCACCCGATCGGAATGCAGGATTAAGAGCGCTGCCAAAGCCATGATCGGCCCGACGATCGGCAAGTAATTCCTGTGTTCGAAATATAGCTCCAGCGGCACAACCGTTGACTCCAGCGAATGGCCCGCCAGGTACCAAAGCACGGCCAACGCGAACAGCGGGTATCGGCGCCTCCATGCGACAGCACCGAGCGCGAGAACAAGCCAGCCCGTCACGGCAAGCAGCACCAAAGGAGACCAAAGGCTGCGGACAACCTCGACGTCACCTTGGTAAACCCCAAGGCGGCCGGACAAGCCAACCAGCGCTTTCGACAGATACACCCACAAGAGCTGCGCTTCGGTCAGCAGCCGCTCCACCGCGTCGAATCCGCGAAACTGGATCATGTAATCGGGATAGTTGAATATGCTGACCAGATAAGCGATCACAATCAGCGCGGGCAGCCACAGAACAACGACCGTCCAGTTGCGCCAGGTCGTACGGGAAACACTGTCCGGTCTTTGTAGCAACGTTGACTCAATAACCAGAACATATACTGGCAGCAATATGCCGGATTCTTTCGCGAGCGTTGCCAGTATGGATGCAGCGGTCAGGCTGACTGCCATGAGCAACAGCCCCTTGCGCGGAGCGCGCACGACCAGCGCACGCGCAACAACATAGGCCGCGAGCCCGGCCAACATGAAGAAAGCGCTCAATGTGGTCATACGCTGAACGACCAGCATCGTCGCCGTTGCAATCAGGGGCAACGTCACCCAAATGCTGGCAGCAGCTGTGCCTATCAGCATGGCCGATCGCCGCCCGTCGCCGCGAATGATGAATAAATGACGCACGACGAAGGCCAGCAGCAGCGCATTCAACAGGTGAATCGCGATATTGACGCGCAGGAATGCATCCGGACCCTGCCGCCATTGGTCGGCCTGCAATGCGAACGTCAGCAGCGATAACGGACGGCCCAAAGGCCCGGCCGTTCCGCCCAGAATGAAATCGATGGTCGAGGTGCGATCGGAAACCGTCTCCAGGCTACCGAGATTCGCCTCATCGTCGAGCTGGAAGTCCGAGCCTAGAGAGGCGCTGTAGCCAATCCCCGCCAGTATCAGAGCCGCCGCAAGCGCTAGCAGAGGCAGCCTCTTTGTCACGACGCGAACATAATCATGATTCCGGCGGCGACCGCAGAGCCGATCACGCCGGCAACATTCGGGCCCATGGCATGCATCAGCAAAATGTTCTGCGGATTGGCTTCCAGCCCTACCTTATTCGCGACGCGCGACGCCATCGGGACGGCCGAAACGCCAGCAGCACCGATCAAAGGATTGATCGGCTGGCTGGATATCTTGTTAAGTGCCTTGCCCATCAACACTCCGCTGGCCGTGCCAATCGCGAAGGCGACCATGCCGAGGACCAGAATTCCGAGCGTGCTTGGAACGAGAAACTGCTCGGCGCTTAATTTCGAGCCGACCGCGAGCCCAAGAAAAATCGTCACGATATTGATGAGCGCGTTCTGCGTCGTGTGCGACAGCCGCTCGACCACACCGCATTCGCGCATCAGATTACCGAACGCCAGCATGCCGAGCAGCGGCGCCGCGGACGGCAGCAACAGTGCCACCAGCAGAAGCAGCAGCAACGGAAAAATAATGCGCTCCGCCTTCGACACTTCACGAAGTTGCACCATCTCGATACGCCGTTCCGCTTTCGTCGTCAGCAACCTCATGATCGGCGGTTGAATCAAAGGCACCAGCGCCATGTATGAGTACGCGGCAACGGCAATTGGTCCCAGCAGATCGGGAGCGAGCTGACCGGCCACATAGATAGCAGTAGGACCGTCCGCACCGCCAATGATGCCGATCGCTGCGGCCTCGCGCAGCGTGAAATCCATCCAGCCGAGCGACGTCAGCCCGAGCGCGCCCAGCAGCGTTGCGAAAATGCCGAATTGCGCCGCGGCACCGAGAAACAGGGTGCGTGGATTCGCCAACAGCGGACCAAAGTCGGTCAGCGCACCGACGCCCATAAAAATAATCAATGGAAAGGCACCGGTCTCGATACCGACCACGTAAGAGAGATGCAGCAAGCCGTCGCCGGTCGCAATTTCGACGCCGGGTATGTTGCTGAGAAGACCTCCAAAACCGATGGTCACGAGCAGCAGCGGCTCGAATTTGCGCACGATGCCGAGGTACAGCAACGCTAAGCAAACGACGAGCATGATAATTTGCCCGCCAGTGATCTGGTAAAGACCGGACCCCGTCCAGATTTGCTCAATCAGATCCATCAACACCGCCGTAATCAGCCAATCGCCACGAGGGCGTCGCCAACAGCAACGTTGTCACCCTCATTGACGTAGACATCAGTGATCGTGCCCGAGCGCGGCGCGCTTACGACGGTCTCCATCTTCATGGCCTCTACGACGAGTAAGGGATCTCCCTCGCTGACCGTCGCGCCCACGGTCGCATGCACTTTGAAAATATTTCCGGCTAGCACCGCCTTCACTGCCTCTCCTGAGGCCGGCGCCGCCGCAGCGGGCTGAGACGCAGCACCGACGTCGGCCAGCTGGCCGCTCTCCGCCACTTCTACGGTGAATGCCTTCCCGTTAACTCGCACGGAATAGACGCCGGTGCCAGAACTCGGTGCCGCAGGCGCCGGCGGCGCCGGCGGCGCCACGATCTCACCGGTCGGGACCGGCTCGAATGCGTCCGGGTTATCGCGGTTCTCCAGAAACTTGGTGCCGATTTGCGGAAACAGTGCATACGTCAGTACATCATCGACAACGGCGTCCGCCAGGCGGATGCCACGTTCCCTGGCAAGGCTCGTGAGCTCGCCAGTCTGATTTTCCAACTCGGGTTCCAGCAGGTCAGCTGGGCGACAGGTTATGGGCTCCGCGCCGTCGAGAACCTGCGCCTGCAGCTCGGCATTCATCGGTGCCGGTGTCGCCCCGTACTCGCCTTTGAGAATACCGGCAGTCTCTTTCGTGATATTCGAATAACGCGCACCAGACATCGCATTGATGACGGCTTGCGTACCAACGATCTGTGATGTCGGTGTCACCAACGGCAGCATGCCAAGGTCCTTGCGGACCCGTGGGATTTCCTCCAGCACTTCGTCGAGTTTGTCCGTTGCGTTCTGCTCGCGCAGCTGACTCTCCAGGTTGGTCAGCATGCCGCCCGGTACCTGAGCGACCAGGATGCGCGAGTCGACGCCTTTGAGCGAGCCTTCGAATTTCGCGTACTTCTTGCGCACCTCGCGAAAATACGTGGCGATTTCCTCGAGCAGGTTGATATCAAGGCCGGTGTCGCGATCGGTTCCCTCGAGAATCGCCACCAGCGATTCTGTCGGCGAATGGCCGTAAGTCATGCTCATCGACGACACGGCTGTGTCGATATTGTCGATCCCGGCTTCGACAGCTTTCACGCAGGTTGCGGTAGAGAGACCGGTGGTCGCATGACACTGCATGTGAATCGGAATATCGACCGCTTGCTTCAGACGGCTGACAAGCTCGAAAGCAACGTACGGCCGCAGCAGGCCTGCCATGTCCTTAATGCAGATCGAATGCGCACCCATGTCTTCAATGCGGCGACCCAGATCAACCCACAGATCAACAGTATGTACTTCACTAACCGTGTAAGAAATCGTCCCTTGCGCGTGCTTGCCAACGGCGAGCGTCGCTTTCACCGCTGTCTCAAGATTTCTGAGGTCGTTCAGGGCATCGAAAATACGAAACACATCGACGCCATTTACAGCACAGCGCTCGACGAATTTCTCAACGAGGTCGTCAGCGTAATGTCGATAGCCCAGTATGTTCTGACCGCGAAACAACATTTGCTGCGGCGTATTCGGCATGGCTGCTTTCAAGCGTCGAATGCGCTCCCAGGGATCCTCACCCAGGTAGCGAATACACGCATCGAAGGTTGCACCGCCCCACGACTCGATTGACCAGAAGCCAACCTGATCCAGCTTGCTCGCGATCGGCAGCATATCGTCGATTCGCATGCGGGTTGCCAACAAGCTTTGGTGCGCGTCTCGCAGCGCCAGTTCGGTAATACCGAGAGGATTCTTATTGCTCATCGTTGCTTGTCTTTTGGTTGCAGAAATTAGTGCGTTGAAGTTCGCGCCTTGCGGTGCTGGTTGATGGCCGCCGTGATCGCAGCAACCTCTTCATCCGTGGCGCCGGCAGTCTCGGCAGCCGGAGTCAGCTGCTTCACGACCAGCGCCATGAGGGATATCGCTGCAACCAGAATGGTCAGGAATAAGAACACGGTTCCCATGCCAACGAGCATGAGTGTTAGTCCCTGATCAAGCAGAGTGGGTTGCATCGAGGCTCCAGAGGAAAGCTGAGAGCGCTTGATTATACTGAAACTGCCGTTCCAACATAGCGTCCTCGGCAATTGAGATCGCGGCAGGCCCTAAAGCCCGATCAATGTTATTGCCAGGCCACACGCCGCAACAGACGCGCCGGCAACCGCGTGCTCCCAGCGCCCGATTGCTGGCAGCTTCAGCTTGTCGAGGCCAATGCGGGTAACGGCGACAGCCGCCAGCATGGTGGCGAGCGTCACGACACTAAACACCAGCGCAACCCACAAGACCAGCGCACCGCTCTGCCGGGCCGCCGGATACATGAAAAGCGGTATCAGCGCCTCGCAGGGGCCAAGCACGAAAATGATAAAAATCGCCCATGGAGTAAGCGAGCCTCGCTTATTAAGGTCGTGCACGTGAGTGTGCTCGTCGTGGTGATCATGCTGATGTTCGTGGACAACATCGTCATGGACATGGACGTGCGAGTGCGTGTGTGCACGACCCGCTTTGCGCAGTCCCCAAGCGAAATACATCAAACCGAACGCCAGCAAGGCCCAGCCCGCCAGCCCGCCGCGCAGGCTGTCTAATGCGACCATTGACGCAAGCTCCGCCCCGAGCAGCAAGCCCAATACTCCCAGGACCAGCGAACCCAGCACGTGTCCGACGCCGCAGAAAAACGTGATTCTCAGCGTCTTTGCAAGGCTCCAGCGGCGCGCCTTCCCCATTACCGTAAATACGACGTAATGATCCGGCCCAAACACGGTGTGCAGGAACCCGACGGCCGCCGCGGTAAGCAGCAGAATCTGCGCTTCAGTCATCGTGTCAGAGTAGCCCGGGCGATGACCGGGACGCGATACGTACTTACCTTTAGCGCGAATCCCTGTAAATCAACAGCTTATTCGGATAATTAAGGGCAAATCGCTGTTTGAGCAGCCTGCAATCAGGCAAGATGGTCCCTTATGAAAGGCTTCGACACACGACCTGCCCTGCTCGCGGTGCTCTGCACGAGCTTGATGGCGGCGTGCGCCAGCGCGCCACGGACGCAGCTAGTAACGGTCGCCGAAAGCCGCGACTGCGTTGTGCTGCTGCACGGCCTGAATCGCAGCTGGCGTGCGATGCGGCCGATGGCCGATGCTCTGCAGGCGTCCGGATTCACGACGGCGAACGTGGATTACCCGTCACAAGCCGGCCCGATTGAGGAGATCGCGCCACTCGCCGTTAGCACCGGATTAGCCGAGTGTCGGGCTGCCAACGCGGAACGCATTCACTTCGTTACACATTCGATCGGCGGCATCTTGTTGCGATTCGAGAACGAACGTGAGCCGATCACTGATCTGGGACGCGTTGTGATGCTCGGCCCGCCCAATCAGGGCAGTGAAATAGTCGACAAGACCCGGAACTGGCCGGGCGCCGAGACGATCAGCGGCGCCGCCGGCCTGCAGCTGGGCACGACCGGCACGGACAGTATTCCGTCGCGGCTCGGCCCCGTTGATTTCGAACTGGGTGTCATCGCGGGCACCGGCACCATCAATATTCTGACGTCGGCGATGCTACCAAACCCCGATGACGGCAAAGTGTCAGTCGCGGCCACCCGGGTCGACGGGATGGATGATTTTCTCGTCGTCGGGAATTCGCACCGCTACATCACGAGCAGCGATATTGTCCTGCGAAATGTGGTGTCGTTTCTGCGTGATGGGCACTTCATCTACGAGGATAAGGCGTCGCACGATCTTTGAGTGCGTCTTCCACCGCGCGATAAAGCGCACTTTGCAGTTCCCGGTCGCTGTCGACACTGGCCTGGGCTCGCGCACTGTGGATCGCGATCACCAGGTTATTGGCCGGGCTGATATAAATACCCTGGCCGAAAATACCGGACGCCGCGTACGCCCCGTCGCCTTGCAGCCACCATAAGTAACCGTAATTCTCGTAGCCCTTTGACGGAGCCGTCGATGCCTGCATCCAACCATCGGGAAGCACCTTGTCGCCGTTTTTCAACACACCTTCGCGCAGCGCGAATAAACCAATGCGTGCGTAGTCGCGCAGCGTCGCGTTCAAACTGCTGCCGCCGAACTCGCCACCGCCAGGCTCGCTCAGTACCCAGTAGGCGTCATGCTCCATGCCGAATGGACGCCAGATTTTCTCACTGAGATAGGTCGAGAGATTATTGCCGATCGCCGAACGCAACAACGTGCCAACCAGGTTCGTCTCGGCAGTGTTGTAGTTAAAGACCTCGCCCGGAGCTGCCGATCTCGGCTTGTTTCGCAAGTATTCGTACAAGCTCACGGTCGGCCAGGTCACCTGATTGATATCGGATTCCGGGTCCGCATAGTCTTCGTCCCACTCCACGCCGGACGCCATTTGCAGGAGATCGCGAATGGATGACTCCGCATAGGATGAGTTCTTGAGCCGTGGCAGATAATCGGTCACTGCCTCGTCAACACTCTGAATGTAGCCGTCATTTAGCGCCGCACCGACCAGCAGCGACGTCACCGACTTGGCCACTGAATAGGACAGCCAGCGGGACTCCGCAGTGTTGCCGAGCTCATAACGCTCGTAGACTATCGTGTCATTCTTGACGACGATCAGTCCCGTCACGTTCTGTTTTTCGACGTACTCATCGACCGTCATTGCGACATCGTCGGTCGCAATCTCAACGACACCCAGATCGATTTCCTCGGTGGCCAATGGATATGGATTACCACCAGCAACAACACGTCGCGTCGGGCTGATCTTGTCCATGTTGCGGTAGCCGGCAAGCTGCTCTCGCGGCGTCCAGAACAGTTCTCGCTCGGGATCACCGAAGTACCTGGCGTCGTCGGCAGGATCATTGCGCGGTGCTTCCGCCGACACAGCGCACGCGGTGGTCAGCAACGTCAAAGCAAGGCAAGTCAGGTTTGCGATTTTCACAGGGTTATAACTCTCATTCGCTGTCCGGGTAGAGGGTGCTCGTCAGCCAGTTGGTCACCTGTGGATGGTAGTTACCACGCACCTTTTCGAAGATGGCTTGTGCTCGCTCGAGATCGACACCGTTTTTGGCTAGCGCCGAATACACCGGGGTAATCAGGCGGCCGCGGCCATGGCGCGCAACGTGCGCCTCAAGCTGCGAATACGCGGGCGTATAGCGCCGCTCCGCAACTTGTATGAACCAGGTTCGCGCAATCTCTGCATTGTTCGTGTCGCTTAACCCGAAGGCGGCGTCCAGTTCGCTCAGGCGATCGTTACTGAGGTCGGGGGGCAGATTGTTTATGAAGTGAATGAGCGCCTGCGGACTCCAGTCAGCGACCGGAACTTCCCCGATGGCAACCTCACCGACGGCCCAGCCACCAGCCAGACGCGCGGCGGCATCGAGGGTCGCCGAACTCGGCACCGGTGCGTCGTCCGGGAGCCCCGGCTGGTATATCCACTGCTCGACCTGCTCGCGACTGACCTTCGCATTCGCTCCACTTAGCAGGTTTGCGTCAAGGTAATCGAGAAAGTGCTCGGTTGTGATTGTCTTAAAAGTGAAGTGCTTGAAGTAACCGAATAGAAACTCATCAAACGTGTCACGGCCGAATGCGTTCTCGAGGTACTGTAGAAACAGCTGGCCTTTGTGATAGTGAATGGTGCCCTGAAAATCGTCCGGGTCGCCGCTGTCGAGCCGCGGCGCCAGCGCCTGCATCGGTAACGGCACATTCTCAAAGTCGAGGAGCAACTCCTCGTACGATATAACGCGCTCTTCGTCGGCGCGGTCTTTATCGTAAATAACCTCCATCAGCCGCGATTCGAGGTAGCTTGTAACGCCTTCGTTCAGCCAACCGTCACGCCAGGTAGCGTTGGTCACGAGGTTTCCGGACCACGAGTGCGCCAGTTCGTGGGCGATCACCGCAACAAGACTGCGATCCCCTGCAAGCAAACTCGGCGTAATAAACGACAGCCGCGGGTTCTCCATGCCGCCGTAGGGGAAACTGGGTGGTAACACGAGCAAGTCGTAGCGACCCCACTCATACGGCCCGAATAACTCTTCCGCCTGCTCGAGCATGTCTTGAGTGTCGGCGAATTCGTAGACCGAGGCTTCCAGGAGCTCGGGCTCGGCATAGACGCCGGTTTGCGCACCTAACGGTGCGAAATAGATATTGCCAACAGCAATAGCCAACAGGTAGGAAGGAATCGGTTGCGGCATCTCGAACAGGTAGCTGCCATCACGGGGCGCCAGCGGATCGTTATCGGCACTCATCACAGCCAGCAAGTTCTCAGCTGTCGTTATCGTGGCCTCGTAAGTCATTCTGACCGCCGGCGTATCCTGCAGGGGCACCCAGCTGCGCGCATGAATGGCCTGTGACTGCGAGAACATCATTGGGTGATTGCCACCGGCCGTTAGCTCGGGCGGCAACCATTGCAACGCAGTGGATTGCGGGCTGGTCGCGTAGGCGATCTCGAGACTAAACGCATCGGCACTCGCCATGTTATCCGGCAACTGGATGACAAGCGGCGTGCCAATTATCGTGTCGGCGTTGCCAAATCGATACTTCGCAGGCAGCGGTGAGTTTTCCGACGAAAATGCCAGGACGCTCGTGATGCTGAGATCACGTGTGTCCAGAATAACTTCCGTAGCGTCCGGATCTAGCCTGCGTAGATCCAGACGCGCCTTGCCCAGCAGCCGTCGCGACTCGAAATCAACCACCAAATCGAGTACCAGGTGATCGGTGACAAACTGCCCCGTGTTCGCAAACGAGAAATAGTCACGCGCCGGATCGTAGCCATCGCTGGTCGGCTCATCGCGTGCGCAGGCCGACGTCAGCAACAGTGTGGCAATCAATAGTCCGAAACGACTCAATCTCAGGTCGTCCCGTCATCCTCGGTAACCGCGAACCCCCGGCCCTCAAGCAGTGGCTCGATGCTGGGATCCCGGCCGCGGAAATTGCGATACAGCTCATCAGCTTCAAGCGATGCGCCTGCTTCATAGACCCATTTCCTCAGCCGCGCCGCTGTCTCCGGATCGAATATGTCCTCCGCCTGTTTGAAAGCGGCAAATCCGTCCGAATCCAGGATTTCAGACCACAGGTAGGCGTAGTAGCCAGCCGAGTAGCCGCCGGCAAAAATGTGGCTGAAGTACTGTGACCGATAGCGAGGCTCGATCTCGTCGATCAGGCCGTATTCACTCAGTACTTCTTGCTCGAAGGCACGTGCATCGGTGAGTTCAGCCGCTTCAGCCGATGTGAGCATGTGCCAGCGCAGATCGAGCAACGATGCCGCAATGTATTCGGTAGTCTTGAAGCCCTGGTTGAAGTTCGCTGCAACTCGCATACGCTCGACAAGTGCCGTCGGGATCACGTCGCCGGTCGCGTAATGTCGTGCATAGATTGCAAGCATCTCCGGCTCGGCCGTCCAATGCTCCATTATCTGCGACGGAAACTCTATGTAATCACGCGGACCGCCGCTGGTACCGGCGAACATCGAGTAATCAGCCTGAGTCATGAGACCGTGCAGACCGTGCCCGAACTCGTGGAACAGCGTCTCCACTTCTGAGAAACGCATCAACGTCGGATCGCCTTCCGGAGGCGTGGGCAGATTCAGGTTGTTAGTCACGATGGGCCGGATGTTCTCGTCATTGACATTCGATGCATTGCGATAGCTGCTCATCCATGCACCGCCGCGTTTCGAATCACGGGCGTACATATCTGCCATGAAAAGGCCGAGGTGCTCGCCATCGGCGTCTTTCACCTCGTACGATGTAACGACCGGATTCCAACCCTGCACATCGACCGGTTCGAACGTCAGGCCGAACAAGCGGTTCGCAACCTCAAAAGCACCGGCACGCACGGCCTCGAGAGCGAAATACGGCTTGGTCGCATTTTCGTCCAGATCGAAACGCGCTTTCCTGACCATTTCCGCGTAATGCCACCAATCGTGGCCCGCGATTTTGAATTCGTCACCGACCAGGTCCTGCATATCGGCCAGCTCTTCATTGGCTCGCGCCAATCCCGGGCGCCAAACACGCAGCAGGAAGTCTTCAGCCGCCTGGGGCGTTTTCGCCATGCGTGTTTCGAGTTGGTAGTGCGCGTGCGACTTATAGCCCATGAGCTCGGCGCGCTTCGCCCGCAGCTGGGCAAGCTTGATCGCGATCGCACCGTTATCGTAGTCGCCGGACGACGCACGCAAGCGATAACCGTCGAACAGCTGCTGCCGCAGTTCCCGCACTTCCGATTGCGTCATGAACGTCTCGTACGAGGATCGGCTCAAACCGACAACCCACGCCCCCTCTTCCCCGTTCCAGACTGCCGCTTTGAAATCATCGCTCAGGCCAGCCGTCTGCGCCTCGTCCGTAATTTTGAGTTTGAAGGCGTTCGTCGCGGCGAGGAGATTCTGGCCAAACTCTGTGGTTAGTACGGAAATTTCTGAGTTGATGTTCGCGATCTGTGCTTTGACCTCAGGATCGAGCGCGGCGCCGGCACGCACGAAACTGCGATGCTGAAGCTCGAGCAAGCGCGCGTCCTGCTCATTCAGGTCGAGGCTGTCCCGCTGCTCGTAGACGCTTCGAATCCGCTCAAACAACGTCGCATTCAGTGTGATCGCGTCATATTCACGGGTCAGCAGCGGATAAATTTCGGTTTCCAGTGCGCGCAATTCATCATCGAGCTCGGTGCCAGTGATATTGCCAAAAGTCGTCGAAACCCGTTCCAGCGTTTTGCCGGCAAGCTCCTGCGCGACGATCGTGTTCTCGAAAGTTGGCGGCTCGGGATTCTCCGCAATCGCCTTAATTTCCTCTCGAAGCTCAAGAATGCCCTTTTTGATAGCCGGCATGTAATGGGTATTTTCGATTTCGCTAAACGGCGGAACCCCGTACGGTGTATCCCACTCCATCATGAACGGATTGCCGCTCAGCTCCGCATCGGTCACCACAATTACATCATCCGCCACGGTCGCCTCGCCGGTCTTTTCGCTCTCATTACTGCCGCAAGCGCCAAGCGCCGCGAACACGAGTGAGAGCCAGAACAACTTGCTGATTTTCATAGCCCTACATCCTCAATCAAGAATAGCGGCCAGAGCGCTTCTACCGCGCCCGCATCCGCACACAGCAGCCAATTGTACAAGGTCTCGAGGGGTGAAACCTAGTCACACACTCTTATCGGAAAGCGCGTATGTAACTCTGGGTTTTTTCCGGTATAACTGGGCCCCGGTAACGAACCTGCGGCTGCCGTCCAGCCGCCAATTAACGCAGGAATGCACGATGGCTCAAGATACGACCCGACCGATGGATCCGGTAGCGGAGGATTTCGCCGGCGAATCGTTGTCGAAAGCCTTGAAGCGTTCTTTCCACGCGACCCGCCCAAAATTCTTCCCGGCCTCTGTTTTGCCCGTTCTGGCCGGGACCGCCTGGGGTGTCATGGTCACGGGCCGCATCGATATTCTCGTTTTTTTGCTGGCGCTGCTGGCAACCGTCTGTGTGCATGCCGCGAGTAATGTCCTGAATGACGTCGGTGATGAAATCATCGGCACCGACCGGCGTAATGACAAGCGGATTTATCCCTATACGGGCGGCTCGCGGTTCATTCAGACCGGCATCCTGTCGCAGTCGCGGATGGCACGCCTCGGCACGGCACTGCTTGTTGTCGCATCGCTGGCGGGCATCGCCCTGTTCGTCCAAAAAGGTCCGGTCGTATTGCTATTCGGTCTCGCCGGTATCGCGCTTGCCGTGTTGTATTCCCTTGGACCGGTAAAATTAAGCGCGCTGGGTCTTGGTGAGATGTCTATTGTTGTCGCCTTCGGCGTTTTGCCGGTCAGTGGCGCAGCGTGGCTGCAGGGCGCGACTATCGACACCGCGCTGCTGTTATTTTCGTTGCCGGTCGGCATCTGGGTATCCGCCATTCTCCTGATCAACGAGGTACCGGATATAGAAGCTGACGGTGCTTGCGGCAAGAACACGTTGCCGGTGCGGATGGGCTTGGCCAAGACGGCGAATCTGTACTTATTTATGCATATTGCCGCGGCGGCCATCGTCGTCTGGTTGGCAATACGAGGGTTCTTGCCGATGTTCACGCCGGTCGTGCCGATCCTGTTATTGGTCCTGGCCTGGCGCGCGTCGGCGGGTATTCGTGTCGGCGTTGAGAATCGCGAGTCCATGACTCAGGCGATCGAATCGACACTAGCCATTCAAACGGTGGGCTGCCTTTGGCTCGTCGGTTGTTCCCTTTTTGCCTTGTGGTGGTAAGCAACCAGTAGCGATTTCCTATGCTGTTCAAAATAAAGAAAGGCCTGAATATTCCCCTGGCCGGGGCGCCCGAACAGAGCATCAGCGAGGGGGCAACAATCGGCTCCGTTGCCTTGCTCGGTCCAAGTACCAACGACCTCAAGCCGGGCATGCTGGTGCGCGAGGGAGACCACGTCAAACTCGGCCAGCCCCTGTTTCATGACAAACAGAATCCGGGCGTACGATTCACATCGCCTGGCAGCGGTGTAGTCGCGGCGATCAATCGCGGTGAGCGCCGCGTACTGCAGTCTGTCGTGGTTCGACTGGAAGGTGACGACGAAGAGGTCTTTGACCGTTACGAGAGTTCGAAACTCGAGTCTCTGAGCGACGCCGACGTCCGCAAGAATCTGCTTGAATCGGGCTTGTGGACCGCGCTTCGGACGCGACCATACACCAAGATCCCGGCGCCCGATGCGGTTGCTGCTGCCGTGTTCGTCACTGCAATAGACACGCGACCGCTGGCGGCCGACCCGGCAGTGATCATCGAGTTCGACAAGGATGCTTTTGCACAGGGCTTGACAATCCTGTCGAAACTGACGGAGGGGTCTGTGTACGTCTGCACGGCTCCGAACTCCGGAATAGAGTGCCCATCCAGCGAACCGTTCAAACACGCCGAGTTCGCCGGGCCGCACCCGGCAGGGCTGGCCGGCACACATATTCATCTGCTGGAACCGGTCAGCGAATCAAAATCTGTCTGGCACATCGGCTACCAGGAAGTCATCGCGGTCGGCAAGTTGTTCGCGACCGGCCGGCTGCCGGTAGAGCGTGTGATCGCGTTATGCGGGCCAAAGATCCTGAAGCCAAGGTTGATAACGACACGCCTCGGCGCGAGCACCAGCGACATTATTCGCGGCGAAACCGCCAGCGGCAACGTGCGTGTTGTGGGCGGTTCGGTACTCGGTGGACATCGCGCCGCCGGCTGGGCAGGCTACCTGGGCCGGTACGAATACCAGGTATCGGTTCTACAGGAAGGCAATCCGCGTGAATTCCTGTCATTCATGCGACCGGGTATCGGTAAGTTTTCGCTGTCGCGCGCGTTCTTCGGCAAAGTTTTCAGCAAAGGCGGCTACCGCATCACTACGTCACAGAACGGCAGCCCCCGCGCCATGGTATCGACCGGCAGCTTCGAGCAGGTCATGCCGCTCGACATCCTGCCCACTCCACTACTGAAAGCACTGCTGGTACGCGATACGGATGGCGCGCGTGACCTTGGCTGCCTGGAACTTGACGAAGAAGATCTCTCACTATGCTCTTTTGTTTGCAACGGCAAGTACCAGTATGGCACGCACTTGCGCAAGACTCTGCATGAGATCGAGGTGAACGGCTGATGAAAAGACTGCGCTCATTCCTCGACCGACTTGAACCTCTGTTTACGAAGGGCGGCCGATTCGAACAACTGCACGCGCTCTTCGAGGCGGTCGATACTTTCTTCTACTCACCACCGGACCTGGCTCGTGGTGCGCCGCACGTGCGCGACGCAATCGACCTGAAGCGCGTCATGATCCTCGTCGTGATCGCATCGGCACCGGCAGCACTGATCGGCATGTGGAACGTCGGCTTCCAGGCAAATACGGCGCTGCAGGGAATGGGACTCATCAGCATCGACGGCTGGCGCGGCATGCTGTTGCCGCTGCTGGGCGCCGGTTACGACCCGGCGAGTGTCTACGACTGTTTCGTGCACGGCCTGCTGTACTTCCTGCCCATTTACGTCGTGACGATGGTCGTGGGCCTGTCCTGGGAAGTTCTGTTCGCAGGTGTGCGCAACCATGAAGTCAACGAGGGTTTCTTCGTAACAGGCTGGCTGTTCGCGCTGATCGTGCCGGCGACGATTCCTTTGTGGCAGGTCGCGGTGGGTATCAGCTTCGGCGTCATCCTCGGTAAAGAAGTCTTCGGCGGTACTGGCAAGAACTTCCTTAATCCGGCGCTGGTCGCGCGCGCATTTCTGTATTTTGCCTACCCGGCGCAGCTGTCGGGCGATGCGGTCTGGACCGCAGTCGACGGTTTTAGCGGCGCAACCGCGCTTGGCATCAGTGCCATCGACGGTATGGCCGGCATCGCCGGCATCGGCCTCACCTGGACGCAGGCGTTTGTCGGTCAGATGCAAGGCTCGCTCGGCGAAACGTCAGCGCTGGCCTGTTTGTTGGGTGCGGTGTTCCTGATTTACACGCGCATCGCATCATGGCGGATCATTGTCGCTGTGTTCGCGGGCCTGATCATTCCGACGCTGTTATTCAGCAATCCTGACAGCGGCAATCCGATGATGTCGATGCCCTGGCACTGGCACATAGTGCTTGGCGGCTTTGCATTCGGTGCGGTATTTATGGCCACTGACCCGGTCAGCGCGGCACAGACGAATGCCGGCAAGTGGGCGTTCGGCCTGCTCATTGGATTCATGACCTGGCTCATTCGGGTGGTCAACCCGGCCTTTCCCGAAGGCATCATGCTCGCCATTCTCTTCGCCAATATTTTCGCGCCCGTTATCGATCACTTTGTGATTCGGGCGAACGTCAAACGGAGGCTGAAACGCAGTGTCTGAAGAACGTCAGTTTGATCGCGACAGCATTTCAAACACGCTGATCGTCGCTATTGGATTAAGTCTCGTTTGTTCGATTATTGTGGCGAGCGCGGCCGTTGTGTTGAAGCCCATACAGGTCAAGAACGAAGAGGAGTTCCGGCAAAAGATCATCCTCGAAGTTGCTGGACTGATGCAACCTGGCGGCGACATCAATGAACTGTTCGGTGCCATTGAAACGCGCATGGTTGAACTCGAGAGCGGCACCTATACCGAAGCGATTGATGCCGGCAGTTTCGATGCACTGATGGCGGCCAGTGATCCTGCCCTGGGGCTGTCCATACCAGAGGAACTGGATATCGCCGGCATTCGAAAACGAGCAAAATATGCGCCGGTATACCTGGTGCGTAACAACGGCGATCTCGAGCAAATCATTCTGCCGGTCTACGGCAAGGGCTTATGGTCGACCATGCTCGGCTACCTGTCGCTCGCCAGCGACGGCACGACGATCAAAGGCTTGCGCTTTTACGCACACGCCGAAACACCGGGCCTTGGCGACCAGATCGACAAACCCGAGTGGCGCGATCAATGGATCGGCAAGCAGGTCTTTGAGCTCGGCGACATGCCGAAGATCGAGGTGATCCGGGGTCCCGTACCAGCTGATTCGCCGGACATCGACTACCAGATTGATGGCCTCTCGGGCGCGACGCTGACCGGCCGCGGAGTTACCTACCTGGTGCAGTACTGGACGGGGCCGCATGGCTTCGGACCCTACCTGAAAACGTATCGTGAAGCAGAGGCCGGCTGACCATGAGTGAAGTACGCAAAGTCATCATCGACCCGCTCGTCGACAACAACCCCGTAACGTTGCAGATGCTTGGCATCTGCTCGGCTCTCGCCGTCACAACGTCGTTGCTGCCGGCACTGCTGATGTGCATCGCGCTGACCAGCGTCGCCGCGTTATCAGGTGCGGCCATCAGCGCCCTGCGTCACCGTATCCCGAACAATATTCGCATCATCGTGCACATGACGATCATCGCTTCGCTCGTCATCCTGACCGACCAGTTGCTCAAAGCGTATGCGTTCGAGACCAGCAAGCAGCTGTCCGTATTCGTCGGCCTGATTATCACGAACTGTATCGTGCTGGGCCGCGCGGAAGCCTTTGCCATGAAGAACGGCGTCGTCATGAGTTTCCTGGACGGGCTCGGTAACGGCCTCGGCTACAGTGTGATACTGATCGCTGTCGCTACGATTCGCGAATTGCTGGGCGCCGGCACCTTGCTCGGCTACCCGATACTGCCACTGACATCGAACGGCGGCTGGTACGAAGCGAACGGCATGATGCTGCTACCGCCGAGTGCGTTTTTTGTCATCGGCGTATTGATCTGGGTCATTCGTACCTGGCGTAAGCAGCAGGTCGAGAAACCAGATTATCAAATTCACGAAGTACATCGAACGGACGTTTACTGATGGAAGCCTACGTCAATCTATTTATCACAGCGGCCTTCGTCGAGAACCTGGCACTCGCCTTCTTCCTCGGCATGTGCACGTTCCTCGCCATCTCGAAACGCGTGGAAACCGCCGTGGGTCTGGGTGTCGCGGTCGTGGCCGTGCAAACGATCACGGTTCCCGTCAATCACCTGATCTTCAAATACCTGCTCGCTGACGGCGCGCTTGCCTGGGCAGGGTTGCCCGATGTCGACCTGAGTTTCTTAGGATTAGTCAGTTACATCGGCGTTATCGCCGCGCTGGTGCAAATCCTCGAGATGACGCTCGACCGATACGTCCCCAAACTCTACAACGCGCTGGGTATTTTCCTGCCGCTGATCACCGTCAACTGCGCCATCCTCGGCGGCACGCTGTTCATGGTGGAGCGGCAGTACGACTTGGGACAGAGCGTCGTCTATGGCATCGGCAGCGGCGCCGGCTGGGCCATCGCGTTGATCGCGCTTGCCGGCATTCGCGAGAAACTGAAGTACAGCGACGTGCCGGACGGGCTGCAGGGACTCGGTATTACTTTCATCATCGTCGGCCTCATGTCGCTCGGCTTCATGGGCTTCTCGGGTATTCAGTTGTGAACATAGATTCTGCAGTTATCACCCAGGTCTTGCTTGGCGTTGGTCTGTTTACGACCATCGTCCTTGTACTGGTGTTCGTCATCCTGGCTGCACGCAGCAAACTCGTTGCGGTTGGCGACGTCACGGTAACGGTCAATGATGAGCTGAAGCTTGGCATTCCGGTCGGCTCAAAACTGATGCAGGGCCTCGCTGACGCCGACCTGTTCGTGCCCTCCGCCTGTGGCGGCGGCGGTTCCTGTGGGCAGTGCCGCGTACGCGTCCTGTCGGGCGGCGGTGCGATCCTGCCGACGGAACTCTCCGTCATTAACAAGCGCGATGCCGCGGACCACTACCGCCTGTCGTGCCAGGTCGCGGTCAAACAGGACATGGAAGTGCAAGTGCCGGACGAGGTTTTCGGCGTCAAACGTTACGACTGCACGGTTGTTTCCAACGGTAACGTCGCGAGCTTCATCAAGGAGCTGGTGGTCGCGCTGCCCGAGGGTGAAGAGCTTGAGTTTCGGGCCGGCGGTTACATCCAGATCGAATGCCCGCCGCACCACCTCAAATACAGTGACTTCGACATTGATGAGCAGTTTCGCGACGAATGGGATCGTTACAACCTGTGGCGCTTCGAGTCGCACGTGAAGAAACCCGAAATACGCGCGTACTCAATGGCGAGTTATCCGGAAGAAAAAACCGTCATAAAACTCAACGTGCGTATCGCGACACCTCCGCCTGGTGCAGACGACTCGATTCCGCCCGGCGTCATGTCATCGTACATTTTCAACCTGAAGCCTGGCGATCACACGGTTATTTCGGGCCCTTATGGCGAGTTCTTTGCCAAGGAAACGGACAACGAGATGGTCTTCATCGGCGGTGGCGCCGGCATGGCGCCGATGCGGGCACATATCTTCGACCAGCTGAAGCGACGCCACAGCAAGCGCAAGATGACTTTCTGGTATGGCGCACGCAGTCTCAAGGAGATGTTCTACAAAGAAGAGTTCGACGAACTCGACGAACTCAACGACAACTTCAAGTGGCACCTGGCCCTGTCTGAGCCGCAGCCTGAAGATAACTGGGACGGGCTCACCGGTTTCATCCATCAGGTACTGCTCGACGAGTACCTCAGCGAGCACTCGGCACCCGAGGACTGCGAATACTATCTCTGCGGACCGCCGATGATGAACAGCGCCGTCGTCAAAATGCTGGACAGCCTGGGCGTGCCGAAGGAAAACATTCTGCTCGACGACTTTGGCGGATAGCCTCGCGTGAGCTCGACGCTTCGTTATTGCGTGCCGTTGCTCACATTGTTGCTGGCTGCCTGCGGCGGCGAGGAGCGTCTGCCCGAGTACCGGTTAACCGGCAGCACGATGGGCACGACGTACAGCGTGAAGCTAATAGCGCCGGGCGACAGCATCGACAAAGACGACCTGCAATCACGCATTACTGAGACGCTGGCGGCTGTCGACAAGCTGACGTCAACGTGGCGCGACGATTCAGAGCTCTCGCAGTTCAATGCCAATCAGAGTACCGGTTGGATCGATGTCTCTGCCGGGTTCTGCATCGCAATCGAAAGTGCCCTCGCCATCAGCCGCGCGAGCGACGGCGCATTCGATATCACGGTCGGGCCGCTGGTTAACCTCTGGGGTTTCGGGCCGGACGGCGAACGTCAGGAACCACCGGACACCGACGTCCTTGAGGGCGTGATGGCTGATGTCGGCTTTGAAGGTATAGAACCGGGCTGCGACCGGCCCGCCGTCCGTAAGCGTAGCGGCGGCATGTACATCGACCTGTCCGGCTGGGCGAAGGGCTACGGCGTTGATCAGGTCGCCGCGGTACTCGACGACTACGCGCTAAAGGACTATCTTGTTGAAATCGGCGGTGAATTGCGGATGCGCGGCCAAAATGCCGAAGGCAGAAAATGGGCCATCGCGATCGAAACGCCGTCAACAACGACGCGCCAACCGCAGTCAGTGCTGCGCCTGACCGATACGAGCGTGGCGACATCCGGTGATTACAGGAACTACTTTGAGCATGACGGCAAGCATTATTCCCACACGATCGACGCGCGCACCGGGCGCCCCGTCACTCACGACCTGGCGGCAGTCACGGTGATTAGCGAAACGGCCGCTTACGCCGACGCAATGGCCACCGCGCTGCTGGTGCTTGGCCCGGACAACGGACTGACGCTTGCAGAAGATCTTGGCATCGCCGGGTATTTTCTGGTACGCAACAAAACTGGCATTAAAGAAATAACAACTTCGAGCTTTGACCTTATGGGAAACTGATGACCACTGTTGTAACCACTTTGATATTGAGTTTCCTGGTAATCCTGCTGGTCATTACCGGCATGAGCATCGGAGTTATGAACGGTCGCCGCGCCATCAGCGGTAGCTGTGGCGGCTTGAATAACGGCCGTTGCGAGCTGTGTAGCGGCGATGGTAACTGCCGCAAGAAACGCGCGCAGTCGCGCGAACAATCGGACGGAGAATCCGCATGATTATGAAATCCTGTGTGGTTAAGGACTACATGGCGCGAACGCTTGTGACCTTCAAACCGGAAACTGAAGTACTGGACGCAATACACGAGTTGGTCAAACACCGTATTGCCGGTGCACCGGTTGTTGATGACGAAGGCAACCTCCTCGGCATGCTATCGGAACTCGACTGCATGAAGGTCGCGTTGAATGCCGGCTATCACGGCAACTCGGGCGGACCCGTGCGTGACTTCATGAGCGATGGTGTCAAAACCGTGGACGCGGAGATGAGCATCATCGACCTCGCGCAGCTGTTCATTAACTCTCGGTTTCGGCGTTTTCCGGTCATTCAGAAAACCCGGCTGGTCGGGCAGATCAGTCGCCGCGATGTGTTACGCGCGCTGGAGTCCCTGACGCAGAGTTAGCCTGATCGCTAGCTACTCTTGGCCAGAAAACGGGCACCCAGCGTACGTCGCCTGAGGTAGGCATAAACTTCCAGGAGCGGTAGTTCCTTCGGGCAAACGTCGGCGCAGGCCATCATGCCGAGACACCCAAACACGCCCTGCTCGCCGGCAACCACATCAAACCACTCGGCATCGGAACGCTGATCTCTCGGGTCCATCATGAAACGTGCAACCCGGTTCATGCCGGCGCCGGCCAGGAATTCGTCGTCAAGGTTCGCGACGCCGCAGGAGGCGACGCAGCAGCCACATTCGATGCAGCGGTCGCCTTCGTAGATCGCCTCGGCAATGTCGTCGCTCATGCGCTCCTCGGTCGCCTCAGGATCGAATGGCAGCTGTTCATGAATCCAGGCTTCGGTGCGCTCGGCCATCTCACGGAACCAGGTCCCGGTATCGACGGACAGGTCACCGATCAGCTTGAACGCCGGTAGCGGATACAGCTGGATGTTCTCCGGCAGGTCCGAGGTCAGCGTGCGGCACGCCAGCGCCGGCCGACCGTTCACCATCATGCCGCAAGATCCGCAAATGGCCGAGCGGCAGGCGAAGTCGAACTGCAACCCCGGGTCCAGCGTTTCACGGATCTTGCTGAGCGCGATATACAGCGACATGGACGGTGTTTCGTCGATCTCGAAAATGTCCGTGTGCGGTTCGGAATTTTCGTCTTCGGGGTTGTACCGAAAAATCTCGAACTTCAGTCGACGCGACGCTGTGCTGTGTTCCTGGGTCATTCCCTAAATCCTTTATTGCTGTCCCTTACTGCGAATACGCTTGCCAGGCACCGCGTTTGAGTCGACTACCCATTTCTTCGCTGCTCGGCAGGCGACCATGCTGCGTCTGTTCGTGCACCACCGTCTCGTTGTAACTATCGATCGACTGCTGCATTTCGATGCGCTCGTCGCTGCCGTAACCACGATGCCCCGGCGGCAGATCGATGAGACCGGTTGGCTCGTAGCTGAACGACGGTTCGCTTTCGTCCATGGCCCAACGGACCAGCGTGCGATTCAGCCACTCTTCGTCGTTTCGCAGCGGAAAGTCGCTGCGAAAATGTGCGCCCCGACTCTCTGTTCGAGCCCGCGCACCCATCGCAACGGTCATCGCCAATCGCAACATGCCTTTCAGGCGCAACGCAAAACCGAGCTCCGGATTCACTCCGGGATCCTTGCAACGGAGCGCAGCGTTGTCGCAATCATCGAGCAAATGACCGATCTCGGCCACGGCTTCATTCAGTTCGTCGCCCGTTCGAAAGATCCCGACCTTGCCCATCATGATTTCGCCGAGCGCGTCACGAATCTCGTACACGTTGCGGCCGCTGCCGCCGCCGCTGCGCGCCAACCAGTTCGCCGCCCGATCTTCAGCCGCTTTCAGTGCGTCAAACGCGATACCGGTATCGGCACGGAGTGACACCCCTGCGGCATGCTCAGCCACACGTCGGCCGACGATCCGCCCTGATACGAGTGTTTCAGCCAGGCTGTTGCCACCCAGCCGGTTGAAGCCGTGCATATCCCAGCAGGCCGCTTCGCCAACGGCGAACAGCCCGGCGAGCCCGTAAGCTTCGCCATCTTTATTCACGCGAATGCCGCCCATCGAATAATGCTGTGTCGGGCGTACCGGAATGAGTGCCTTGGCCGGGTTCAGTCCCGCGAAGTCACGGCAAATGTCCCAGACTTCCAGCAGCTTGGTACGCAGGTGTTTTTCACCCAGGTGGCGGATATCAAGCCACAGGTGCGGGCCATACGGCGAATCCGCGCCGTTGCCGTCACGCATCGTCTGCTGCATATGCCGCGACACGACGTCACGACTGGCGAGTTCCTGCTTGGCGGGCTCTTTCTCCACCATGAATCGATGCATGTTCTTGTCGAGCAGATAACCGCCGTCACCGCGACAACCTTCGGTAACCAGGATGCCGCTCGGCGAAAGCGTGGTGGGATGGAACTGTACGGCTTCCATGTTGCCCATTGGCACAACGCCAGTATCAAGCGCAATCGACGCACCGGTACCTTCATTGATTGTTGCGTTGCTCGTGTACTGCCCGTAAATGCGCCCGTAGCCACCTGTCGCAATCACCGTGGCTTTGGCCAGCACAGCGAAGTGCTTGCCGGTGCGCAGGCAGCGCACCACGGCGCCGAGGCAGCGGCCGCCGTCGTGAATCAGCGCCACAGCTTCCGTGCGGTCGCGTACCGTGATACCGAGACGAACCACCTCGCTGTCAACGGCATAGAGTGCGGCGTGCCCCGTGCCTGCAGCCGCGTAACACGCGCGCCATTTGGCCGTGCCGCCAAAGTCTCGCTGCCCGATCAGCCCATCGTTCTCGAGGGCCTCATCGATCTCGACATGCTCGCCCTTGATAAAATACTGGTTCTTGCCGCCCTGCACGCGGCTCCAGGGCACGCCGAAATGAGCGAGCTCGCGCACTGCGATCGGCGCCTCGTCGGCGAAGATATTCGCGACTTCCTGGTCCGCACCCCAGTCCGAACCGCGAACGGTATCGAGGAAGTGCACCGTGGGATCATCACCTTCGGCCTTGGCGCAATTGCCGAGCGATGCCTGCATACCGCCCTGAGCAGCACAGCTGTGGCTGCGTCGCGGTGGCACCAGGGACAGGATCAATGCTTCGTGTCCGGCGGCCGCCGCTTCGATGGCACAGCGCTCGCCGGCAAGACCCCCGCCGATGACCAGAACGTCGGTAGTAACCAGGGGACCCGTCATGACGCACCGCCTTCGAGCAAGAATGCCAGCGGCGGATCCATCCAGCCTGCCAGCACGATCAGCGTGACTCCGCCGAGCACGAGAACCAGCCAGAAAATGACCTGCTCAATGCGATGCATGGTCTGGCGCGACAACCAAAGGTCGGCGCCCCATTTGATCGCCAGCCGGTACAGGCCGACGCTTGCATGAAACTCGACACACAACAGCAGCACAGCGTACGGCAGCCAGAGGCCGGCGCTGACTCTTGCCGTTGATGTCGATGACTCGATGCCGGCAATATCACCATACAGCGGCGTGAATATATCCATGCCCAGCAACACCAGGTGAAAGCTGCCAAGTACGAGCATGATCATTCCGGTGCGCACCTGCCAAATCCACAACAGCGACTCAACATGCGGCCGGAACGGCGAGTACTCGGTTCGAGTCGCTACCTTCTCGCGGCCGGACTGACTAAGCCCTTTGGCAAGCTGCAGAATCTGTTTGCGTTGGCGTAACTGCGACGGGATCTTGCGTGCAGCAAACACCGCATGTACCAGGAACAACGTAAAGATAGCAAACACGGTCGGCTGGGCGATGTAGTAGTCCTCCAGCATCGTCGCCATCCAGTCGAAGCCACGCTCACCGGTCAGGATGGAGCCAACCAGGACAACGTGTCCCCACATGAACAGCGCCAGCAGTAAGCCACTACCGCCGCTGACTACCTCATAGGCCAGTTCGCGACGCGCGGCCGTCGTCGCAGTGGAGTGTGCATTTCGAACCGACGATGCCTTGGTGTTCATCTCTAGGGATTCAACTGTGTCAGGATTTCTGGATTCTCCTCGCGCTCGGCGAGGATCGAGTGGCAGGTATCGCAATCACGGGAAATCGTCTCTCTTTCCTTGGTCCGCAGTCGCTTGCCGTGGCAGCGATAACAACCGTCGGATCGTTCATGACCGATATGTTCGGGATAGGTGTTCCACCACACTTTCATTTGCGGGAAGACGTTGACCGAATAAATATCTCCGAGTGTCACGGCGGCGGCCGATATATCGTCGGCCCTTGCGTTTGCAACGTCGGGGTAATTTTCCTGGTAATACTGATTCAGCTCGGCCGTGATGACCTCGCGAGCTTCCTCGTGCGAGGCATATTCGGCATCGATAATTCGCAACGCTTCACGTCTCACATAAGGCAGCGTTCTGTCGATCAGCCCATCACGAATTGCGACATCAATTTCTGAATCCGGCGCCTGATAATTATGGCTGGGCCGATTGTGACAATCGACACAATCCATTTGCCGCCACACGCCGCCGTCTTCCGGAGCCTTTCTATCAGCATACAGCTTGACCTCGCCCTCTTCGTTGGCGTATTCGACTTCGTAAATCTCTTCTCGCGTGTCATCTGATCGGTAGCGAATGCTGACGCCAGGATCGACATGCCAGTGTATTCCCGACGACTTCTTACCGGCCTCGCCGCCGACTCTCAACAACAGAGCCGTCGTCAACTCCGTGTTGGCCTCGTCTTCTTCGTAATGTTTCTTGATCTTCAGCTTGTCGCCCACAAAGCGAGTTGGCCAATGGCACTGCTCGCAAGTATCGCGCGCCGGGCGCAAATCATGCAGTGGTGTTGGGATCGGTCGCGGATAGAGGTCGAACGCCACTGACACCAGCTGCCAGGCACCATCCAGTTTCGACTTCACAAACCAGTCCGCACCAGGACCGATATGGCAATCGGCACACAACAACCGCGAGTGCGACGAACGTTGGAACGCCGTGTGTTCAGGTTCCATCACAGAATGGCAGGCAAGCCCACAAAACTCGACCGACTCCATTACCTCGACGCCTTTGTAGGTTGCACCGGCCACGATGACTACGTTGACCATCGTTGCACCGAGCAGTATCAGCATCCAGTTACGTGTCTTCGGCTTGTTGAGGTCGAAGATCGGCAACAACGGCATCGACTCGCCACCTGGCGACCGGCGAATCCTGCGCCGGTATAACAACGTTCCCAGAGGAATCAGTATCAGCCCGACGACAAAGATCATCGGCAATATCAGAAACGTGATAATGCCGAGATAGGGCCCGCCCTCGAAGCCAACCTGTGTCATAAAAATCAGGCTGAAGATAAGCACCAGGGCCGCGATTGCAAGCCCGGTGCCGAACAGACTCAGACCGTTCCGGGTAATCGACGCTAGAAAACTCTTAAACACAAATTACCCTCTGATGAGTACCTGCCCGTTTTCAGGGCCGGTTTTCCTGTTGCTCGGTTGGTTCATCATAAACGACCTCGCCGCGTTCTTCTGCCCTTGAGAACGGCGGTTTACCGGTCCGCCAGGTCGTATCCATCGGATACACCGCTGGATCGAAGATGACAAAGTAGAAGTGCCAGATGAGGATAGCGAGGGTAGCCAGGATCGCCTCCAGGAAATGCAGCACGGTGGCAGCCTCGGGCACCCAGCCCGGCAGCCAGGTCAGCGTGAAGTTCTCGAACCACAACACCAGCCCCGTGAGTGCCGTGACGAAGGTACCCCATAGCGCGGCCCAGTATTCGACCTTCTCCACATAGCCGACGCGCACGGGCGCGGGTGGCTCGGGACGGCGCCCGAGGTTGTAGCCTATCCGGTGGATAAACTCCTTGAAATCGACAAGACCAGGAAGGAACGCCGCGATCTGGTGCCGAGCACTGGCACTGATTGCAAGATGGCCGAAGTGGAAGAAGCAGGCGCCCATCAGACCGACGGCCGCTATGCGATGAATCAGGCCGCGGAATTCGCCACTGCCAATCTGCACGAGCTCTGCCCACCAGCTCTCGGGGTATTTCAAAGCAAAACCGCTGACTACCAGTACCATAAAGCTCACAGCCGCTATAACGTGCGCGATCCGAAATGGCTTCGACATGCGTTCTTTGATCATGCAGTTTTCCGGGGGCCTGCGCAGGCGCGGCGCCGGATCACGTGCCTTCTTGTTCAGATCGAGCAGGTTGTGCAACAGCATGCCGATGACCGTGACCCAGATCAGCGGGATATAAATGAGCCGGATCCAGTACGCGACAATGTTGGGTGGCTGGTCGGCCAACATGTGCACGGGGCCGAGCTCGAAACGGCTGCCCGCTCCCAGGTGACATTGGCCGCAGGTCTCCGCCAGGTTGTCCGGATGAATGTGAGAGCCGGGGTCGCTGGAAGGCAGGATGTAATGTACACCGTGACAGCTCGCACAATTCGCGACCTTTTGCACGCCTCCGCGTGCAGCAAGCCCATGGAAGCTGTCCTCATAGGAAGGGACCTGCTCAGCATCCAGTCCGTATTTCTCGCCCAGGCGCAAATCCGAATGGCAGGGGCCACAGACACGGATCGGAATGTTGGTCGCCGATACCGGTGAGCCCTCCGCGGCCACGGCCAGAATTCGATGCTCGCCATGACAATCCGTGCAGACGGGCGAGTCATCGATGCCGTTGGCGGCGGCCAGGCCATGAATACTCTGCTCGAACTTGGCAGTGATCTCAGCATGACAGGTACCGCAGGTGCCTGGCACATTTGAACGGTGGATCGAAGAAGCAGGGTCTGCGGCCGGAAGCGGCGAGTGAGCGGAATGGCAATCGCTGCAGCCCGCGCCATGCTCGCCATTGATCACTGCGGCGGCATGCACACTGGCGGTATAGGCTTCTATCGGGCGAATCGTGCGAACGCCCGCGGGTGCCGGCTGCCCGGAGCCATGGCAGGCCCCGCAGGTCTCTCCCTGACGGCTGGCGTGTACGGGAGAGGATCGCTCAGTCGCTAGCGTCATGGCATGTATTTCGCCATGACAACTCGAACATGAGGGAAGCTCCAGGTCAGACATGCGTTGCCGGCCCTCCGATCCATGCACGCTCACACTCTGTTCGTCGACAGCCTCCGCATGACAACCCGCACAGCCGACCGGATCGAGCCCGCGCCTGTGCCGACGTTCCCCGCCAACATGGCAATCAAGGCATTCCGTGGCGCCGTGCGGGGTGCTCTCAAAGAGCGCCACATCGACTTCGTGGCAATCGTTGCAGGGATGTTCATCCTCCTCGGCGTCGACCGTCTGAAACACGAACAGCAGGCAGGGAACCAGGATGGTTAGCAGTTTGCGCATTGGAATAATCTCAGGTCTTCGTTTAGCCCGACCTCTAACGGTAACCGAACAGCATCGTGTAAATGATCAGGCTCAGCAGAACCAGCCCGAAGGCGAGTGCCGCGAAGCCGAATATCCTCACGCCGCGTTCTTTACCCTCTGGGAAGGCTTTCACGAGATGATTCTCCAGCTCACCGGATTTCACCATCGCTTCGTACTCGCCAGGCTTATCGTATTTCAGCTCTTCCACGGATATCCGCCCACTGAATATCACGGGATCCATGGGGAACTTGTCGGGCCGGAAGTGTGTGTTGAAGAAATGAATCGTAAATATGAAACCGACCGCGAGCAGCGCCTCGTCACTGTGGATGATCGTCGCCACGTTGACGGCCCAGCCAGGAACGATGTAGGTGAACGTTTCGGGGAACCACAGGACCAACCCTGTCGTACCAATTATGGCCACACCCCAGGCAACCGCGAAGTAGTCGAACTTCTCCCAATACGTGTAACGACCGTAACTGGGGCGGGGGCCCATGCCGAAGAACCACTTGATGGACTGGATGAACTCCTTGAGGTCGCGGCCGTTGAAAATGATGGAATCCGGTCCGGTAATGATCTGCAACCAGGTGTGCCCCGTGGTCTTCTTGTGACGAAGCACATCGATCACGTGCGCAATGAAGACGCCGATCAACACAACCGCACCGACGCGATGCAGGAATCCCATACTATCGAACCCGCCGAGGACCCTGGAGGTCAACTGTGCCCAGAACATATACGAAAATTTCAATGCCATGCCCGTCAACGCCAGCGTGAAGAAGCTGAGCATCATTACGACATGCATGGTGCGCTGGTAGCGACTGAATCGACGGTAGAATTTCTGGTCTTTGTTGCGGGCAATAGCCTTATGCGCCTTCCACTCTTCGCGGTTCAGCAATAGGCGTACAACCCAGGCCAGCGTATGCAGCAGCGCAAACGACAGCGTACCGACCAGCAACGCGGTCATGCCCCAGAAGGACCAGAACAACCACGGGTAGGTCGCGCGATCGTGGTGCGTCGCGTGTGTCAGGTAGCCGGCAAAACGCCGGTGCGATCCTTCGTGACACTGGCCACAAGTCTCAACCACGTTGTCGCGGCTAAGCCGCGAGGCAGGGTCGGCGGGACTGAGAATATCGTGCGTGCCATGACAGTCGTAACACTTGGCAACGCCCTCTGCGCCGAGGCGCGAGACCTTGCCGTGAAACGTGTCAAAGTAGGTCTCAGTCTGGTCTTCGTGACAGCGGCCGCACTGCTCCATCATCTCTGTGCGGAATCCCACATCTTCGGTGCGAGAGATCGTGTGCGAAGCGTGACAGTCCTCGCAGGTGGGATACTCTTTGTCGGGATCCGGGTCGTCAGACCAGTGGACGCTGGCGCGGAACGTCTCCTCTACCCCGTGGTGGCAGGTACCGCAGGTGCCAGCGATATTTTGTGGACTCACGGGGGACTCCGGATCCTCCGGAGGACGCTCGGAGTGTGCGCCATGACAATCGGCGCAGGTTGCCGACACGATGAGGCCGGCATTCAAGGCTCGACCATGAACGCTGTCTTCATAGCTGCCCACGATATCGTCCACTTTGGCGTGGATCCGGGTCGCGGCCTGTTCACCGACGCGATGACACTCTCCGCATAGCGCGGGGACGTTACGCGGATAGGTAGGCGACACGGGAAGTTCACTGCCGAGTGTGGCGTGTTTGGCATGGCAGTCCCGGCAGATCGGTGCATCCGGATCGTCTTGCGCATGCAGGGTTCCGTGCGCACTGCCCTGGTACTCGGTGACCTGTTCGGCATGGCAGATGCTGCAATCCACGGGTGACTGCACAGTTTCGCAGGCGCGTTCCTGGGCGACCGTCACATCCGTGTGACATTGAGCGCAGGCGGTGTCTGCATGCATCGAGCCCTCGTAGGCCTGCTCGTCAACGTACAGACTGACGGTTTCTCCATCGCGAGTCATCGCCAGATCCGTCTGGCTATGGCAGGTCAGGCAATCCTTGTCGGCCAGACCGTCAGGGTAGAAAACGGCGCGAATCTTGTGTGGGGCATGGCAGTCGACGCAGGCCGGAATCTTGCCCGGATTTTCCTCCCACAGATTGCCTTCGATCACCTTGCGATGAACGCGCTCAATCTGCCCATGGCAGGTAGTGCACATCGTAGCGACATTGTCCGGGTGGATGCTCGACCGAGGATCGGTATGCGGAAGGATGTCATGAGACGTGTGACAGGAAGTACAGACGGCTGTGACGGTGAGGCCTTGCTGGAACAGGCCCTCGCCGTGAATACTCATCGAGTAATTCTCGATGATGTTGTCCTGGGAGATCTCGTGAGTTCGCGATACGGGAGCGCCCTCGCGGTGACAACTGCCGCAGAGCAGCGGCACGTTCATTATCGCTGTCGACGCGTCCGGATCCGAGGCTGACAGGACTTCGTGCTTGCCGTGGCAGTCGGCACAATTCGGTGCCATCGGATCGCCGTTTTTTGCGGCCGTGCCATGCAGGCTGCCGCCATGCGCTCTCGCCTGGGACTTGTGGCAATCACCACAATCGACAGGCTCCAGGTCCTCAGCGTGCCGCCGACGTTTTGACCCGGCAAGGTCCTTGTGACAATCCACACAGGCAGTACCGGCGTGCACGGAAGTGGCGCCCGCTTTCGCGGCAACATAGACCGAAATCTCCTCATCTCCGCGGTAACCGGTAAGCTCCGGGTCGTCATGACACTTGAGGCATCTGCTGTCCTCCTGCGCCAATGCGGGCGTTCCTGCGAACCAGAGAATCGCGGTCGCCGCGACGAACCAAAAGGTTCGGCGACTACTTGGGAGGAGTCGGTGGCCGGGCGAGCGGCCACGCGAAAGACGCGCGAGGAGAGCGACCTTTGTCATCTTTTTGTTTTTCCCTGATGCCAGAGTCCCTAGTTAAGGTAATAAGACACTGTTTGGTATCAGGGATTTCCGAGGGCGGCCTTTCGTTACCGCGCGGCGGCGTCAGGCGGCATACAGCGGACTGATGTCCATGTAGATCTTGTAGTGCGCGATCAATTCGCCGTCGACCTCAAAAATGTCGGTAAACGGCAGCGTAATCTCGGTACCGTCCGACCGGGTATAAGTCACCTCACCCTCGATGAGTTGCGTCGACCCATCCACGACGACCTTCGCAATAGCATGAGATAAGCCGGCGATTGTGCCGAAGAACCCGTCGACGGCCGCCGCAACGGCGTCACGTCCCTGCACAGGCGGAGCAGAACCAAAACGAAACACGGCGTCGTCGCTCAGGAAGCCGACGAACGCCGTGGTGTCTTGCCGATCAATGGCGGCAAAAACGCCGCCAGTATCAAAACTGGCGGCGGGTGCCTCTGTCATTGAACGCTGCCGTAGTAATGAACCAAAGCTGTTACGTCATCTGCGGACAACATAGCCACTTTTTCTTTCATTTTCTTCGGTTGATCGCGCGAGCCGTCAACGAACTGCGCCATGGTGGTTTCCAGATAGCCCATCATCTGTCCACCCATCATGCCGGCTTCGTCTTCGGCATTGGTGCCAGCATCTGAATGACACTTGTCGCAGTGCTCGTCGTGCAGAGCCTTGCCTGCGTCAACCAGACCGGCATCAAAGTCCTGTTTTACTTTCACATAGTCGAGCTCGGCGTACGCTAAAGCGATCGCGTCGATATCGTCCTCGCTCAACTCTGCCGCTATCGCGCACATCGTCGTGGCAGGTTTGCCCGTATCGCCATGCCGATATTCAGATTCCGCACAGGGCCGGCCTTCTTCCTGGTAAACATACAGCGCATCGACGTGCACGAACTCGGGAAAACCGGCTAGCGTCGGTACGTCGCTCGATTCACTGACGCCACCGGGGCCATGGCAGCTATTACAGTCAGCCATCATCGACTCTACGTCGCCTGCATTGGCGGAAGTGGCAGCGAGCGCCAGCAAGGCTGCTGCTGTGGAAAAAATTAGTCGTTTCATGTCGTCTCCTCGGAGTTCCGATCTCTTGCGGGTTATTACCACGATTATCGTTGCTGCAATCTGAATACACCCTGAACGAGGGCGCGTTTCGACTGCGGGGTTTAGCATATTATCAGGCCGCCTCCAAGCGACAACCAGTAGGTAGATGCCGTGATATCATCTACAGACGTATTTGTTACAACACATACCTTGAATTTATAACGATTCTAAACGGGGCAACTGGTTAAGAATCAATCACTTACAACATCGACCTTCTGAGGGAACGACATGAGCCGTCCATTCGACCCCCGATCTAAAATTTTGAGCCTTCTATGCGCATCCGCATTACTGTTCGCATGCAGTGGAGATACGGGCCCGACGGGCCCGGCCGGAGCGTCTGGTTCAACCGGTTCGACCGGACCCGGCGGATCCACCGGCTCGACAGGCGGCACCGTGTCCGCTTTGGTACCGATCCAGTCGGTGGAAAAAATCAACGTGTCGTACGACAGCGTAGCGATTGAGGCCGGCGGCCAGGCTCCCGACATCTTAATGCGCCTGACGGACGATTTCGGCTTCGGGATCACCGGTCTGCCGGCGGCAAGCGTGGGCTTTACGTTGGCACAGCTTTCGCCAGGCCAGGACGGTGGTTCGAGCGAATGGCAGTCATACGTGACGCGCAACAGCGCCGGAATTGAGAACGCGCAGGCAACAACGGAATCGGCCGGCGCAGGCAGCTTCACGGATAACGGCGACGGCACCTATACCTATGTCTTCGCACAGAACCTGCCCGACTATGCGGGCGGCCCCACATTCGACGCCAACAAGATTCACCGTCTCGGCGTGGAGATTCGCACCGATCGCGGCGGCTTCCTGCCCGAGAACATCCCGGCGAACAACGCACCGTTTGATTTTGTGCCGGCCGGCGGCAGCCCCGCCGATCTGGAGCAGCGACTTATTGTCAACAACGACGCCTGCAATGCCTGTCATGACAACCTCGAACTGCACGGTGAAGCGCGCTTCGATGTCGAGTATTGCGTGACCTGCCATAACCCCTACTCCGTCGATGGCGATACCGCCGACGAGCCGTGGGGCGGCTCGGTTGATATGACAGTGATGATCCACAAGATTCACTTTGGCGTGAATCTGACCAACGGTTACCGAGTTGTTGGGTACGGTGGCTTTGAGCACGACTACTCCGACGTCGAATTTCCGCAGGACGTACGCAACTGCACAACCTGCCACCAGGAATCGAACGACGCGGTACCGCAAGCCAGCAACTGGCGCACCGTGCAGAACCGCGCCGCCTGTGGCACCTGCCATGACGACATCGACTGGGAAGGCGGCACGCATCCGGGTGGCTTTGTCTTCACAGACGACCTGCAATGTCAGGATTGTCACGATGACACCGCTCCGGCGACTGAGGCTAAACTCCGGGTCTCCGAAGCGCATGCCCAGCCCAATCGCGAGGCTAGCGAACGATTCGCTTACAACATCCTGGATATCAGTGAGACCGACGTCGGAGACTTCCCGGTGATCCAGTACTCGGTCACCGACCCAACCAACGGCGACGCGCCTTACGATCTTCTAGGCGATCCGGAATGGACCGTTTGTGGCCCGGCCCGACTGGCTGTAGGCATTGCCTGGGATACGGCCGACTATCACAATAACGATAGCGGCAACGCCCCGGGCCTGGGCGTATCGATGAACGCGATCAACTGTTTCGGTGGTTCTCCTGCCGACCTCGGTGCCGGTGTGTTTAGCGTCACTTCACCGGTTGCCGTACCTGCCACCGCCGGTGGGTCGCTCGCGGTAACCATTGACGGGCATCCCGCGGTCGATATCGGCGGCACGCTCGAGCGGATCGCCGTGACCAATGCCGTGGCCTATGCGGCAATAACGGACGCCACAGCCAAGCCACGCCGCAACGCGGTCGCCATTGAAAAGTGCGACGACTGCCATAGTCAGCTGGCGATACATGGCAATAACCGCACGGACAACATCGAGGTTTGTGTGACCTGTCATGCGCCGAATGCCACCGATGTCAACCAACGTGGCGGCGACTGCGAAACTGACCTTGGTCTCGATGATTCGTCGATTGACATGAAGTACATGATCCATGCGATCCACGCGTCTGGGACCATTGAAGTTCCTTACGAGGTTTGCGGATTCGGCAACTCAACCCACGTGTATGACTTTGTTTACCCGGGCAAGCTGAACAATTGCGAAGGCTGCCATGTCCCGGGCGGCTATTACCCGGTTGATCCGAGCAATGTACTTGGCACGACCGTCGATACTGGCCCGGACAAGACCACGCCAATGGATGACAAGGTCGTATCGCCGAACTCGTCTGTCTGCTCGTCCTGTCATACGAGCACGCTTGCGGCGAATCACATGACCCAGAACGGTGGTGACTTCGATGCGAGAAAATCCGCGGACAGCACGCTGATATCGTCCGGCGCAGAGACCTGCGAACTCTGCCACGGAGAAGGCCGTCAGTCGGATGTCAAGGTAGTGCACGGTATCGAAGCGTTCGAGTTCAACTAATGGCGACATTAGTTACTCGTCGCGGCTGGCTTAGCCTGCCCGTGCTGATGATGGCTCTCGTGGCCATCGCAGCGCCGGCCACGTCGTTGGCCCAGGATGACGAAGCGCCAAGCTATAGTAAGGAAGGCGCGGACACCTGCTTCAAATGCCATGACGATCAAGTCGTGTTGGGCGTATTTCGCACCAAGCATGCGGTACCGACGGATCCAAACTCCCCGTTTGGGCACGGCCAGTTGCAGTGCGAAGCGTGCCACGGTCCTGGCGGCGACCACTCCGGGCGCGTGCGCCGCGGTAAGGAACGGCCGGTTATGGTGCGCTTTGGCTCCGATAGCGGCACGCCGGTGCCCGAGCAGAACTCATACTGCCTGGACTGTCATTTGCCCGATGCCGGGTTCGCCTGGCACGGGAGCGCTCACGACGACAACACGGTCGCCTGCGCCGACTGCCATGACAGCCACGTCGAACGTGACCCGGTCCTCGCAACAACGACTCAGGCCGAGGTTTGCTTCGACTGCCATCAGCAGCAACGCACCGCGTCGATGAAACCGTACGCGCACCCACTGCGTGACGGCAAAATGACATGCACCGGCTGCCACAACACGCATGGCGATACGACCGAGCTGCTGCTGGCCCGCACAACCACCAATCAGACCTGCTTCGACTGTCACGCAGAAAAACGCGGGCCCTACCTCTGGGAACATGCGCCTGCTGCCGAGGACTGCGGCAACTGTCACGATCCGCACGGCTCCAACCATCCGGGCATGCTGTCGAAGCGCGCTCCGCTACTCTGCCAGAGCTGCCATTCACAGGACGGCCATCCGAGCCTGCCGCAGGATGAACGTGGCCTGCCATCCGGCACGGCCTCTCGATTCCTGCTGGGTCAGAGCTGTCTCAACTGCCATGAACAGGTGCACGGATCGAACCATCCGTCCGGCACCAAGCTAATGCGCTAGGAGCGTCGTGCGATGTTGAATAGAACGAACCGATTCACTCCTGCTCTCTTCGCGCTGTTGCCGCTTCTGGCGCCGGGCATTGGCATCGCCGAAGTCGACACCAGCGACTGGAAGTGTGAGTCGTGCCCGTTTGATGACGGCTACCGGGCCAATGTCAGCGCGGGCGCTACCTACGTCGGCGAGGATGGCGCTATTCGCTTCGGCAGCGCCACCGGGTATGACGACAAGGGCGGCTACGCCAATGTCGACGGCCAGGGACGCTACGTCAGCGACGGCTACCGGCTCGACTGGACCCTCGAAGATCTTGGCCTCGACTCGCGCGTCTTCACTCTGGACGCCGGTCGTCAAGGTAGCTTCGGCGTGCACGTGGGTTATCGAGAGCTGCCCTACTGGCAATTCGATTCGACGCGGACTGTTTTCAATTCCTCCACGTCCGACACGCTCACATTACCCTCCGACTGGGTGCCGGCAGGCCTGACCTCGGACATGACGCGGCTGTCATCGTCGCTGCGTCGACAAAACATTGGCAGCGACCGGCAGATCATGGACATTGGGGGGGACTGGCAGCCGGCTGAGGCCTTCCGACTGTACGCCGACTTCCAACGCCAGAATCGGGATGGCATCGACATTACCGCCGGCTCGAGCTACACGCAGGCGTCTCTGCTGCCGCGCTGGATCGATTACGAGACCGACCAGATCGACGCTGGCATCCGGTATGGCACAGCTCGCTCAAGTCTGACGCTGGCGTATTTCGGCTCGTCTTTTACGAACCAGAACCCATCGATCACCTGGGACACGCCGTTTACCTCCGGCCCCGGCACTGAGCAGCTGCGGGCAGCAACAGCGCCGGAAAACGAGTTCCAGCAGATCTCGCTGTCGGGTGCGTACCGCGCAACGATGTGGGACACCGTCCTTGCCTTCTCACTGGCGTCCGGCACCGGCAAACAAAACGAGACTTTCCTGCCTTACACGATCAACCCGAACGTGGGCGCGGGCGCGCTGCCGAAGAACTCTCTCGACGGCAAAGTCGACACGAGCAACTATGCGCTGACCGTAACGTCACGACCGTTTCCGAAGGCCCGGGTAAAACTCTCTTACCGCTATGACGACCGCGACAACAAGACGCCGCAGTCCGAATGGAACCGTGTCGTCGTCGACGTTTTCCAGGTCACAGATACCGAGCAGAATATACCTTACAGTTTCGAACGCTCGGCATTCTCGCTGAGTGGCGAGCTGTTGGTCTGGAAAGGCATTCGCGTTTCTGGTGGCTGGGATCGCAAAGAACTGAATCGCGATTATCAGGAGGTAGCGGAACAGACGACTGACGCCGGCTGGGGACAGGCGAGCTGGAAACCGCTGGCGTGGCTCGACCTGCGCATTAAAGGCGGCGCGTCAGAACGTGACATTGATCGCTATAACGAAACACTTGCCGTCAGCTTCGGCCAGAACCCGCTGATGCGGAAATACAATCTGGCGTATCGCTACCGCAGCTACGGAGAGTTGAACGCGTCCATCACACCGGTTGAATCGCCGATCTCCCTCAGCACAACGGTTCTGTATGCCGACGATCGCTACAACCGATCCCAGCTGGGCATGACTGACAGCGAAGAGGTACGAGCAACGGCTGACTTGAACTGGGCCGTCACTGACAACACCAGTTTTTTCCTGATGTACGGCTATGAAGACATCGATGCGCTGCAGCTTGGTTCCGAGCAAAACGGCTACTGGGATTGGAGCGCAAAACATGAAGACAGCTTCGACCATGTGGGCGGTGGTTTTCGCTGGCGCCAGGCCGAAGGCAAGCTCGATCTGCGCGTCGACTTCAACCGCGGCAGTGGCAAGACGACGGTCGATCTCTTTAGTGTGAGTGGTGGAGAAAGCCGCCTGCCAGACCTGGAATCGACGCTCGACTCAGCGCGCGTCGAAGCGCGCTATCGCTGGAGCGAGCGTGTCGACGCTACGTTCGACTTGCGCTACGAGAGCTTTGAGGTTGACGACTACGCGCTGGTATCGCCCTCGACAGTATCAACCGTGCTGACTCTGGGCGCCGAGCCCTACGACTACAAGGTATGGGCGGTGGGTTTCGGGATACGCTACAGCTTTGGCGGCGGTGAGATTACGTTAGCCGAATAGGCCGGGCTTCGAACCCCGCACCTGAATCTACCGGGCCCCTTTCCTTTCAATATCTTGCGACGGCGGCGATTGGTGGAGTTTTACGGAAGATCAGTCCTTTCACTAACAGCATTCGGAGAAACAAATGGCGAACGAGGGCTATCACGAACCAATTCAAGAACTCTCAGATGAGACGCGAGACATGCACCGAGCCATCACTTCTCTGATGGAGGAGCTGGAGGCCGTCGATTGGTATAACCAGAGAGTTGAAGCCTGTAAGGACAAGAACCTTAAAGCCATCCTTGCTCACAATCGCGATGAAGAAAAGGAACACGCGGCCATGGTGTTGGAATGGATTCGCCGCAGTGACCCAACGTTTGACAAGGAATTGAAGGATTATCTTTTTACGGATAAACCTATCGTTCACGTGTAGCTTAGAAAATGGCCGCTTATGGCTGCCTATCAAAGCGATGAATATTGCGGCACGTGAACGGCCGCTCTTGGTGAGAGCAGACGTTAGCCTTTTGCTCGATGGCTTAGCGAAAACGTAGCGATTGTACAAAGCTTGGCGGGTTTGGGTCGAATTTCTACTGTTACTTCTTCAAGCCTGCATGGCATCGCCGGGTGCCCGCCGGGCGATGTTCAGTTTCTTCTCCAGGAATTTCCTGAATGCCGGTTTCGCTGTGGGATCAATGATGTTGATGCCGCGCAGACCGGTGAGCTTCCAGACCAATTCAACGGCTGCCGACGTCGTGGTCGCAGGGCCGGTCACCAGATCCGGCGTCAGACCAAAGGCTCTTTGTACGCCAACGACAGCATACGGATCAGACGCGCAAAGGATCGTACACACGACGTTATCGCCAAGCTCGTCCATCAGCGCCGCGCCATTGTACGGCTCAAGTGGTGACGCGCCCGCTTCGACAACGAGCAGGTCCGGCGCGCGTTCGTTAATGTGGTTTAACAGTGGCCGAATGGCGCGACGAAACTCCTCCTCCGGCACGATCGTTGACGGTAACCCGGCGTCGACAAAATCGTAGATTTCTCTGGCGCCGGTTTTTGAATAACTGAGAATATCCCGGTAGCGGCCGGCGCCAGTAAGTTTGGTACCGATGACAAACAACCCCGCACGATCCAGCTCTTTACAAACCCGTCGGCCGGCGGTTGTCTTGCCCGCCGACATCGATGTACCCACAAGCAGCAACGTGGGTACGGCAAACTCGTGCGACGTTGCCGTTATCGCGAAGTCGCGCATACGAATCTTGGCGCCCTGCCGACACAGATGCCCTCGGTAGATCAATCCCAGGGGTTCCGGATACAATGTCGAATATGACGTGAAGCGCGCCATCAGTCCGGCGCTGGTCAGCGCGTGCATCTGGCCATCGTCACCGATCTTGCGCCAACTGCCGACTCCCTCGAGGGTTGCCGCGCGATCACCAAGAGCACCGACGACCCAATCGCCAGGTTCCACCTTGACCATATGACCCTGCCGATCCTCGATTTTGTAGAGGTCGGTCGGAATTCCCGCGACTTCTCCTTCCACATAGTCGCCCGTTGCCCATTTCGACCGATCAAGCTTTACAATGTCGAAGTTGCTGTTCGCAAAGTCCGCAATTCTCGACAGCGATCCGTAAACGCGGCTACTCATGACTGGCCTCCGTGATTGCCAAGCGGCGGCTCGATTAACAACATCGTCAACAATGCAGCACGCTCGAGTGTCTTACCGATCAGCAGGTGTTCGTGCGCGGCATGCGCGCCATCGCCAACCGGCCCGAGACCATCGAGTGTTGCGGTGTACTGGCTCGTTGTGTTGCCGTCGGAACCACCCCCGGTACGGACCTCGGTCAGGTCGAGCCCGAGTGCGGCGCCGCTCTCTTTCGCGATCTCCCAAAGCCGGCGATTGCGCGGCGTTGCTTCCATCGACGGACGGCCGATTGCACCGTCGATGTGGAGGCGTACGTTGGGCGTTGCCGGCTTCAGGCTATGGATACGACGTTCGATTTCTGCGCCGGCAGCAAGCGTCGGCACCCTGACGTCGACCACGGCTTTGCTGTGCGGTGCAATCACGTTCGGCTGAATGCCACCATCAATGGTGCCCACGTTTACCGTGACCCCTTTTTTCACATCGTTCATGGTAAATAGCGCCTGAATGACGTGCGCCAGTTCGAGAATGGCGCTGGCTCCGGCTTCGGGATCCAGTCCGGCATGGGCCGCCTTGCCATGCACCGTGATGGTGAAACGACCGATGCCTTTGCGCTCCGTTTTCAATGCACCCTGTGCGCCGAGCGCCGGCTCCATAACCAGCGCCCGATCAGCGCGTGAGGCGAGTCGTCGAATGTAGCGCGTTGAGCTGCGACTACCGATCTCCTCGTCGCAATTAACAAACACGACGGGCACGACCGGCGTTGCGAGCTCGAGATCGCGAATCGTGCGCAGCGCAAGAACTATCTGCGCAAGTCCGCCCTTCATATCGAAGGACCCCGGTCCATGAATAATGTCACCGTCGACAGTGAACGGCCGCGTGGCCAAAGTTCCAACCGGCCAGACCGTGTCGTAGTGGCCAATCAATAGCTGCAACGGTTGGCCTCGGGTCCTTTCAGCGGGCCGGGCAAACACGTGGCGAGCTGTGTCCGCAAAACCCGTTTCGCGCGACTCATAGCCAGCCGCTGCCAGCGCCAGCCGCAGGATACGACGCGCTTCGTCGTGCGTCTCGGGATGCGCTGAAGGTGATTCCGCTTCGACGAGGTCCTTGATCAGACCAATCAGCGACGCTCTTTGCCCGTGGACGTACTCGAGAACCCTGGTCGCGGTGTTTGTAAGCATGCCGACACTACTTCTTCATCGACTCCGGAAATGGGAAGGAATTCGAACGACTGATCTCAGCAAAGCGGCCCGGCGCCAGGTAGGCGATGAGTGGCGATGCATGGATGGTCTCCTGATCATCACCCTCGGCATGGCGCAGGAATTTATCATCGCCGTAGGCCGCAACGATCTCTCCGGTGATCAGGCAGTTTTCGCCAAAGCCATCGATCGTGCGGAAGTGTCGGCACTCAAAGTACAGGTAGCCGTCTTCGATGAACTGGCCGTCGATCTTACGCGCCGGGAAGGTCTTGAAATAATCGATGACCGGCTTGTCGCCGTGCGCCTGTCTCGGCGACGCCGCGAGACTGGTCATCAGAAGCTGCGAGGGCTTCGGGTAACTGACCGTAAAAACACCGTCGCGCTCGATATTCTGGCAGGTGCTATGCCGCGGCGTACAGACGAAGCCGAAATAGTTCTGCCACCCCATTGGCGTCACCATATGCTTGGGCGCCAGATCGAGTGAACCATCCTCGTCGTAGGTGCCAATCAAGACCAGCGGCGCTACCGTAAAGAACTGTTCCCATACGGGCACACTGGTATCGATCTCGACGATGTTCCTGCCCGTTGAAGATCCGTGCATGGCAATACCTGCTGCAATCACACGCCTGACTTCACGCTAGTCCCCGTAAGCATTGATGCAAATAGGTAATTGTCCTACTCTGCGTCGCTCTAGACGCAGCAAATCATTTTCAGGAGTAACAATGGGTCAGGCGAAATCAGGCGACACAGTACGAATTCATTACACCGGTACGTTGGACGACGGCACACAATTTGACAGCTCCAGCGGCCGTGATCCGCTCGAGTTTGCGCTCGGCGGGGGCCAGGTCATTCCGGGTTTTGACGCTGCCGTCAGCGGCATGAGCGTTGGTGAAAGCAAGTCGGTCACGATTGCGCCGGGGGATGCTTACGGCGAACGTCACGAAAAGCTCGTGCAGCAGGTTCCGCGCGACATCCTCCCAGAAGATATGGATCCCGCCGTGGGCATGCAGTTGCAAAGCCAGTCACCAGACGGCCAGGTCATGAATCTCGTGATTGCCGAGGTCGCCGACGATACGATTACCGTGGATGCCAACCATCCGCTGGCGGGCTTCGCCCTGACCTTCGCGATCGAGCTCGTCGAAATTGTCTGAGAGGGAAATCGTCTGACAGGCTGGCGCACCGTTAAGTCGCTGCCGAGGGATATCAGGTCAGCAGATTCGCGGCAGTGGATCGTCTTCGAGTTCTTCCAGAAAACGCTCGCCACCGAGCGGGGTTTCCAGAATGACGCGCTGCATCGCCGAGGTTATTCGACCCATGCGTGCTGCGTCTTTGCCCGCCGGAATGGCGCGCCAGATGGACAACGCCTCGTCGACCTGATCTTCGGCGATGACCGCGACGACACGCCCTTCGCAAGCCAGGTAGTAGGGATCGTAGCCGAGCATCTCGCAGACCGACTGCACCTGCTCGCGGACGGGAATGGTCGCTTCAAAGCGCACGCCGAGCCCCGTGGCTTTGACAATCTCGTGACCGATCGAGGCAATGCCACCGCGTGTCGGGTCGCGCATAAAACGCAATCCGTCGAGTGCCAGCAACGGCTCGGTCAACTCCATCACCGAGGCAGCGTCCGACACCAGGTCACCACGCAGGCCGAATTCTTCACGCGCCAGCATCACGGCTGTGCCGTGATCGCCGACCGGACCGCTTACGATCATGGCATCGCCGTCCTGAATATGGCGCATCGCCGGGCGAACGCCCGGCAAGCGCACACCGACACCGGTCGTTGCCAGGTAAATGCCGCCGCCCTCGCCGCGAGGCAACACCTTGGTGTCGCCCGCACTGATCCTTACGCCTGCCGCCTCGGCGGCTGCGGCAAGACTCCCAACGATACGTACCAGGCGCTCCATCTCGAAACCCTCCTCGATAAAGGCGTTCAGGGTCAGGTACATGGGCCGCGCGCCGGCCACCGCAAGATCGTTGGTCGTGCCATGCACGGCAAGCGAACCAATATTGCCGCCAGGGAATTCCAATGGCTGAACGGTGAAGCCATCCGTGGTGATCATGACTTCCCCACCGGCAAGATCGATCGGCACCGCATCGGCCTGCACATCGAGCTCACTCGCCGCCAGCTGGTGAGCGAAAACTTCCTCGATGAGCTCGCGCATGAAGCGCCCGCCGTTGCCGTGAGCCAGAGAAATACGGTCATCTTCCATTACGTCATGCTCCCACCGAACGAGCGGCAATTTCTGCCGCCTGACCAAAACTGAGTGCAGCATCGTTGCAGGGTAACTGCTCCGGAATACAGACATGAAAACCCGCGTTCGTAAGCCGCTGCAGCGCCTGCTCGGTCAGCACGCGATTCTGAAACACGCCGCCGCACAAGCCAATCTGCTTGAAGTCGTATTGCTCACGCACAACGAGTGCTTGCCGACAGATCGCATCAGCAACGCTGCTGTGAAAAATCTCGGCGCGCTCGGCCGGACTGACGCTTTCGTCGGTCAGCAGTTCCAGCAACGGCTGCCAGTCACAGCGAAGCACGCCGGCGTCGTCAGGTTGAATGGGTAATTCAATAGGAGTTCTCACCTGGCGACATAAGGACTCGAGAACCATCGGCCCCTGTGCCTCAAAACTGGTCTGCGACAGATCACAAACCAGCGCTGCCGCTGCGTCAAACAGCCGGCCAGCGGCGCTCGTCATGGGTGCGTTAATCTGCTGGCGCCACGCCGCTTCGGCCAGTCCATCACTATCCGGGGCCGCCTTCCAGGGTAATCCAGCCTCCCAATGCAGTGCCGCAGCGCTACGCCACGGTTCGCGGCCGGCCCGTTCGCCACCGGGCAAGCGAAACGTCCTCAAGCTCGCGACCCGATTCCAGCAACCTGCGACTCCGTGCAACGCTTCACCGCCCCAGAGCGTGCCGTCATCCCCAAGCCCGACACCATCCCAGGCGAACATCAGCCAGTTTCCCGGCCGCTCGTATTCGGCGGCGACGGCACTGGCGTGCGCCGCGTGATGCCAGACTTCGTCGACCGGCAAATCCGCTTGCTGCCGCGCCCACTTGCTGGTCGTGTAGCCGGCATGCGCGTCGCAGACAATACGCTCAGCGCGCACGCCGTAGAGCGACTGCAGATCGCGGGCTAGCTGCTCGAAAACGGTCAGGCTTCTCGGGCTATCCATCTCGCCGATATGAGGTGAAACAACCACGCGATTGTCCCAGGCAAGCGCAACCGTGCCCTTCATATGGCCACCAACGGCAAGCAACGGCTGCGGCTGGCGCCACAGCAGGTTCATCTCAAGCGGCGCGCAGCCGCGCCCAATCCTGATCGGCCGGGTTTTGCCGGCAATGCGGCGATACACCGGGTCGTCCGCCGGCCGCACGATCGGCCGGTTGTGCTGCAGGAAAGCATCGGCGATATGCTCCAACCGCGTTGACGCCTCGTCATTCCGGGTCAGCACCGGCTCTCCGCTGATATTTCCTGAAGTTGCGACGATGGGTCTGCCGCAACGATGCAGCAATATCTCATGCAGCGGGCTGTACGGCAGGAACACGCCGATTTCGGCAAGCCCGGGGGCGACATTCGCCGCCAGCCTGCAGTTCTGCCTTTTTTCGGCGAGTACAATAGGCCGAATCGGCCCCGCAACGAGTTCTGCTTCGACCGGCGAAAAATTAACGTAGCCCCGCGCGACGTCGAGACCGTCGGCACCACCTACCGGGAACATCACGGCCAGCGGTTTGTCCGGACGGCGTTTTTTTTGCCGCAGCCGGTCAACTGCGTGCGCGTCGAGCGCGTCACAAACCAGGTGATAGCCGCCGATGCCTTTGACCGCGACAACACTGCCACTGGTGATTGCCGACACGGCCGCGTCCAGAGCCGCGTCGGTGTCCTCGATCATCGGTGTGCCAGACGATTCGAAAGTCAGCTGCGGACCACAGCGCGGGCAGGCAACCGGCTCCGCATGGAAACGTCGGTCAGCCGGATCACGATACTCGGCATCGCAATCAGGGCAGAGCGGAAACCCCGCCATGCTCGTATTCGGCCGGTCATAGGGCAATGCCTCGATCAATGTGTAACGAGGCCCGCACTGCGTGCAGTTGATAAACGGGTAACCGTGGCGCCGATCACCGGCATCATGCAATTCACGGCGACAGTCGTCGCACATGAAGTAATCGGGCGGTACAAAAATCTGCGCCTCAGCATCAGCAGCGCTCGGGATTATTTCGAAGCTGTTCACATCGACGACATTGACCGTTTCGACCTGGTCGATAACCGGTCGCGATAACGGCGGCGACTTGTCGATAAGGTCTTGGCGGAAGGCCTGCAAAATATCTGCCGCTGCGACGGCAATGACCTCTACGTTACCGAGCTGGTTCTGCACCGAGCCGCGCACGCCAAGGTGGCTGGCAAGCCTGTAAACAAACGGCCGAAATCCGACCCCTTGCACGTGACCGGTGAGTGTTATGCGGACGGCAGCGAGGTCTTCTGCATGCTGCTCAGCGAGCCTAGCCACCCGCCTCGCTCGTGCGCTTTTGCTGCGACTCGTTGTCGCGATAACCGGCCGACCACCAGATTCTGCATGCGCCCTCGTCCGATACCATGCACGGGCCGATCGGTTTTCTCGGCGTGCAGGCCGCACCGTACAGGCGACACTGGTTCGGATAGATCTTGCCGAGCACAACCTGGGCACAGTCGCAGCCCGGCGGCATCTCGCCGACGCGCTTGCGTGATTCGTCGGCATACGAACGACACTGCTTGCGTGCATCGTGCGCCGCGAACTCGTCGCGTAACGCGAAACCCGATTTCGGAATGATGCCAATTCCCCGCCAATTGGCGTCAACGACGTCCATTACCGTTTCAAGGTGTTTCTGCGCAGCAACATTGCCGCCGGCTTTGACAACCTGCGAATAGCAGTTGTCCAGAAAGTGGCGGTTGCCTTCGAGTTGCCGCAATACCGAGTACATCGCAGCCAGCAACGACTCGGGCGTAAAGCCAGCAACAGCAGCAGGAATGTCGTGCTTGTCGACAACGAACTGCCATTCCTCCGGTCCCATCACGGTCGCAACATGTCCGGGCGCAACCAGTGCGTGAAAACCGGGCGTGCCGGAGTCCAACAGCATTGCGACGGCCGGCCAGGTCAGCCGCCCGGAGAGCAGTACCATTAAATTGTCAGGCACACCTTCGGCAAGCATCGCAGCGACCGGCGCCGTTGTGGTTTCAAAGCCCGCCGCGAAGAAAACGACGGTGCGCTCGGGATCGTCTTCCGCGATCCTGACCGCGTCAGTCGGCGACGCGATGGGACGGATGTCGGCGCCGGCCGCTTTTGCCTGATCGAGCGAGCGTGGTTCGCGCTTCGGTGCATTGACCGGGACACGCAGCATGTCGCCGAACGCAACCAGCGTTACGTCTTCGTGGAGCGCCAGCTGAATAGCCTCGTAAACGTCCTCTTCGGGACAGATACACACGGGGCAACCGGGACCGGGCACCAATTCCACATTGTCCGGTATCAGGGTCCGCAAACCCGCCGCTGAAATCGAGCGCTCGTGACCACCACAAACGTTCATGATGCGCACGGGCCTGTCGATATCCAACGACTGCAGCGCCTGCAGCCAATCGGATGCAGAGATTCTCATGCGCCGTCGCCGGTGGCAGCCAATCCGGTGTCCGCATCACGCTCCCTGACAACATCGAGCTCGGTTCCCACCCAGTCCAGCCATTCGCGGATTCCAGCGCCGGTTTTCGCCGAGACCTCCAGCACTGGCGCGACGCTCGCGAGCTGCCGGAGACACTGGGTGGCGTAGCTGGGATCGAAGTCCTCCAATACCGGCAACAAATCAGCTTTGCTGATAACAACCAGGTCGGCGCTGCGAAACATGACCGGATACTTGGATGGTTTGTCGTGACCTTCGGGCGTGGACAACAGTGCGACGTTGGCATGCTGCCCAAGATCGAAGCTGGCCGGGCAAACGAGATTGCCGACGTTTTCGATAAAGACCACGTCGATATCGTCAAGGTCGAGCTCATGCAATGCCGTATGCACCATGTGCGCGTCGAGGTGACACGCACTGCCGGTGCTGATCTGCACGGCCGGCACGCCTTTCTTTCGAATACGTTCAGCGTCGTTTTCGGTTTCGAGGTCGCCCTCGATGACCGCAATCTTGAGATCGGCACCCATCGCATCAATGCTCGCTTCGAGCAATGCAGTTTTTCCGGCGCCCGGCGACGACATCAGGTTGATCGCCAGCGCGTTGTGCCGTGCGAAGTGCTCGCGATTGTGCGCGGCCTGATGATCGTTGGCATCCAGCAAGCCCTTCAAGACCTCGACCGACTCATTACCGCTCGCAGTTTTCGCAAGGTGACCGCCGGCGGCCACAAGATGCTCGTTTCCCGGTGTTACGTTACAGCCGCAAGTGTCACACATTGTTCTTACCTCGTTACCGGGGGGACATTCGGATTATTGGGTTTCTGCCGCCAGAATCTCGTCGAACAGCGCCCACGAATCGGCCGCTTCCTGCTCGGATACTTTCTGGATCGCGTATCCAACGTGCACAAGAATATGGTCGCCCTGCTCGATCGGCTCGCCCTGCATCATAAAAAGACTGACCTGGCGCTCGATCCCTTTGGCTTCACAGGTGCACTGGAACCCATCGATCGATGTAATTTTCATTGGTACTGCCAGGCACATACGGATACTCCGAGATTGCGTATTTAGCTCTTCCTAATATAGTAGAGAACGGTCGCACGTTTGATCGAGGCAATCAACGCCAGCATAGGTATATACGCTTATGATGGCAAAGCGAGGTGTTATGACTTTCCCACGTATCGCCAATCCGGCCTGCCAACTTGCAGCACTTGCGCTGCTCGCCTGCCTGTTGCCCAGTCACGCCGCGGCGGATCATGCCCGCTGCATTGCCTGCCACGGGAACGACGGCATGGGGTATGGCAACTTCTCGATACCCATCATCGCCGGCATACCGGCCGTCCACATTGAGGAAGCGCTCTATGCCTACAAGGACGGTGCGCGTCAATGTCTAAACGCGCCGCTGATGTGCGAAACGGCCAGCTCGATCAGCGCCGAAGAGATCTCAGAGGTCGCCGAATATTTTGGCACGCAACCCAGAATTTCGTCAGAACAGGAATATGACGTGACCGAGGCTGGCAAAGGCGAGCAACTGCACGATCGCTATTGCAAAGGCTGCCACGTCCTGCCGGACGATCCGGACGTTGCGGATGCGGTGGGGATACCGTTGCATGGGCAGCGACGCTGGTACCTGCGCTACGCGCTGGACTCCTACATGGATGGCAACCGCGAAAACCTGCTGCCAGCAATGGAGAATAAACTGTCCATGCTGCAAGACGGAGATATCGAAGCACTGACCAACTACTATGCAAGCTTCTGACAGGTAGTCCGGGCCTCGCGGTCGGGAACGACGGCCATCACTGATGTAGACTGAATACTCATGGCGGCGATGACTCCAAGCACGTTACGTATCGGCTATCGGTATCGGCCGAGTCGACTCGCACCCGAGTACGACGCCCTAGTGATTGGTTCGGGCATGGGCGGTCTAACCACCGCGGCGCTGCTCAGCGAACTCGGTTGGCGGGTTTGCGTGCTGGAGCAGCACTATACGGCTGGCGGCTTTACGCATTCCTACGAACGCAATGGCTACGAGTGGGATGTTGGCGTGCATTACATCGGCGAAGTCGGCGCGCAGACGCGCACCCGACGCCTGTTCGATTTCCTGACGGATGGCAAGCTCGAGTGGGCACCGATGGATGACGAGTACGATCGTTTCTACATCGGCGACAAAGTATTCAATGCTCGCGCTGGCAAACAAGGCTTTCGGGACAACCTGCTGCGCCAGTTTCCGGACGAGCAAGCGGCAATTGACGATTACCTGAAGCTATTGGCAAAGACGGGCGGCGCGCTCTCTGCATTCGGCATGAGCCGTGCAATGAAACCGTGGCAGCAGTCAATTGCAAAACCTTTCCTGAAGTGGCGCACGCCCGACGCTTTTTTTCGCAACACCTATGACGTCCTTCGCGAACTGACGGATAACGACGAGCTGATCGCCGTGCTATGCGGCCAGTGGGGCGACATGGGCCTGCCACCGAAACAGTCAACTTTCATGGTCCATGCAATGATCGCGCGCCATTATTTGCACGGGGGCTACTACCCGGTCGGCGGTGCCTGGAAGATTGCCGATTACATTATCCCGAAGATTCAGGAGGCTGGCGGCGAAGTCTTTACGTATGCGCGTGTGAAGCAGATCATCGTCGACAACGGCATAGTTTGCGGTGTCGAGATGAAAGATGGTCACCGTATCAACTGCGAGCGCGTTATCTCGGCCGCAGGGGTAGACAATACGTTCCGGCATTTATTGCCGAGCGACATCGTCAAACAAACCGGTTACGAGGAGAAGCTCCAACATGTACAGCCGAGTATGGCCCATCTCGGCGTATACATCGGACTAACCGGCACCGCCGAGGAAATTGGCCTGCCCAATACCAACTTCTGGATCTATCCGAGCAGTGACTATGACGCGGCGGTTAAGACTTTTCTCGAAGACCCAAACGCCGAGTTTCCAGTCGTCTATATTTCGTTTCCTTCCGCCAAGGATCCGGACTACCTGAACCGCCACCCGGGCACCGCGACAATCGAGATCGTCGCGCCAGCCCCTTACAAATGGTTTGAAAAATGGCGTGATGAGACCTGGGGCAAGCGCGGTGAAGACTATGACGCGTTTAAAGCGGCGCTTGGCGAGAGGCTGATGCAGCATCTTTATGAAAAAGTGCCTCAGGCGCGCGGCAAGGTCGATTATTTCGAGGTATCAACGCCGCTATCGACCGACTGGTTCGGCGGATACCAGCACGGCGAACTTTACGGCCTGGCGCACACACCCGAGCGCATGCAACAGTCCTGGCTACGGCCGCAGACACGCATTCCCGGCCTTTGGCTGACCGGACAGGACATACTCACCTGCGGCGTCACCGGCGCCATGATGGCCGGTTTCCTGACGACAATGAGCATGGTTGGCACCCGCAAGATGGCGCCGCTAATGAAGCAAATCTACTCTTGAGCGTGCACGACCAGCACGTCGCAGTGCATGTGATCGAGAACCCGGGTCGCCGTGCTACCGACAAAGCGCTGCTTGATTCCTGAGCGCGCCCGCCCGCCCATGACGAGCAGACTTGCGCCGTTTGCCCGGGCGAACGTCGGCAATAGCTCATGTGTCCGGCCCGGTAACTGGTGTATGGCATCAGCCGCGACGCCGAACTCCGATGCCAGATCTTGCAGCGCTTTACGGTGCTCCTCGCGAATCTTTTGATCAAGCTTGTCCAGCGGCAGTTTTTCCGGTTTGAACTTCCACGTCACCCGCATGCCAATTTCCTTGATCCGTTCGTAACTGTGGAACAGCAGCAACTTGCCATCGCACTTTTCGACAACGCCCTGCGCCTGGCGAATAATTTCGCGATCCAGCATAGCTCCCTTGTCGTGACTGTGTGTTGGATCGACAGCTGCTACCACAACGGGCTGCGCGCGAATCGGCTTTGGTTGCGCAAACCACAGAGGACATCCGATCCTGCGGATCAGGCGCCAGTCCGTATCCCTCAGCGACGCGCGCTCCGAAGGGCTATGCCAGTGAGTACCTTTGACGACAAATAGCGCATTACAATCCTCGGCTTTCGAGGCGATCATGTAGGCTTCGGGGCGATCCGTCGAGGTACTGGTGCGTACGATCACACCGTCCTCTTCCACTGTGCTTGCCAGCCCGTGCAAAATCGCATCCTGATCGTTTTGTACCGACTCAGTCAGTAGTTGCAAATCGGCGAAGTAGATAAAGTTCTCGCCCAGGTGGTTCATAATCGGATCGCTGAGAACCAGCTCCAGATCACAGTCATACCGCTTCGCGAGCCAGGCAGCGCGCTCGACAACGTCTTCGGGATAATTGTCGAGTTCGACGACACAGAGTACGTTGCGTTTCATGAGTTACCTCCGCGCGATGGTGCACTCTTAGCCTAGCCGGTAACTCCCGCTATAGCACTTCGTACATTTACGAATTGCTACGTTTAGCTGACGAAGCCGGTATACAGAAGCCGTAGAGCGGTAACGGTGATCAGAATCCGGAAGACGACCCGAAACGCTACCTCCGAGACGCGATCGACGACCCGTTTTCCAATCCAGGTCCCGATCAGGGCGGCGACAATCGAGAATCCGATCAGCTGAGAAAAAGGCCGGTAATCGAAGCCAGTCAGCGTATATCCGACGATTTTCATGACGCTCATGCAGGTTAGACAGGCAGCCATCGTACCCACGACCTGATGCTTCCGCAGATCAGTTCGCAAGATAATAGCGTGCAGCAGCGCACCGTACGCAAATAACGTTGAGAGTAGCGAATGAGCGAATCCCACCACGGCCCAGGGGTGCTTTATCTTCGGGCGCCAGGGAATATCCGGTAGCCAGATAGCGATCAACATGACGGCGCTGATGGCAGTCGCAATCACGGTCTCCGGCAATTCGACGTAGGTCCGGGCGCCAATTGCCACAGCCAGGACACTGCCCAAGAAGAACGGGCCCACGATCTTCCAGTCGATGTGCCGCCAGAACAACACCACGCGACCGGACGTGGAGCCAATTAGCAAGGTCGAGTGGATCGGAACAATAGCGGTGACGGGCAGAACCGTGCTCGTGGCGGCGAGGACAATGAGCGCCCCGCCGGACGAGAAGGCCGCATTGCACAACGCGGCAAGAAAACTACCGCCGACAATGATGTAGAAAGTTACTTCGGTTTCGGGCACCGGGCTACTCAGTACCCCATTTCGTCTCGACCTGAATACCAATGGTCTTCAGAAATGCACTGGGGAGAATCCCGCCAGCTGATACGACAACGGCATCATTCGGTATTTTCTCGACAGATCCATCAGTCTCGATGTCGACCACACTGTTGCCGATGGTCTTGACGTTCGAATTGAACATGACACGCATTTTTCCGGCCGCCGCCATAGCCTCGACCTGCTGACGATTCTTCGGTTTGGCGCGGGAAAATGCTGACGAGCGATACGACAACGTCACTGTCGTCCCAGGCTCCGCTGCAACGCTCGTGGCCGCCTCCAGCGCACTGTCGCCTCCCCCCACAACAAGAACATGCTGGTTGCGGTGCTGCGCGGGATCGATAACCCGATACACAACCTTGCTCAGTTCCTCGCCCGGTACGCCCAGCTTCCGCGGGGATCCGCGACGCCCGATCGCAAGTAGCACAGTCCGCGCGTCGTAGTTTCGCTTGCTCGTTTTTACGATGAAGCCGCCATTCGGCGCTGGCTCCACCGCCGCGACGTTCTCGCCGTAATTAATGACGATGCCGGTTTTTTGCTCGACGTCGCGCCAGAAATCGATAAGGTCTTCCTTTTGCACTTCCTTGAAACTCATCTTGCCAACGATTGGCAAGACTGCAGGCTGCGTCATTACCAGTTTGCGACGAGGAAAATGTGCAACGGTTCCACCGAGTTCCTCTTGCTCCACTGTTGCATACTTCAGCTCTGCCTCAGTCGCAGCAAGGGTCGCGCAAAGCCCCGCCGGCCCCGCACCAATAATGACAATATCCAACGCATTATTGTGCGGCGCTTGCAGAAGTTTCCGGATGGAGTCCATCGCCTGACGACCCTGCTCAACAGCATTCTTGATGAGACCCATTCCACCGAGTTCGCCGGCTATGAATACGCCGGGCACGTTGGTCTGAAAATCAGGATTTACGAATGGAATATCGATGCCGCGCCGGGACGTTCCGAATACGAGCGTGATCGCGTTAACAGGACATACAGCCTTGCATGCTCCGTGACCGATACAGTTGGTCGGACCGACGAGATGCGCTTTTTTCCGGATCATACCCAGCACTTGATGAGACGCCTGCTCGGGACATGCCGCAACACAACTCTCGCAGCCAATACACAACGTGTGGTCAATCTCCGGATGCAACGTAGGTGGCTCGATCAGCCCGTCCTCGGTTGACGTTTTCAAAGTCTCGAGGCTGGTCAGCTCGACACGCCGATGAGCACGCGCATACCAGACGAAAATAAGTACGACCGGAACGCCGTACATCAGTAATTGCACCGTACTATTCAGAACCTTGTCCTTCCGCCGCGCATTATCGTTTCGAGGTTACCGTTGCAACGCAGGTTGAACGTGACATGGCTCACAGTTACTACAACCAACGCAGCGCTCCCGAAAAATACCCTTGCGCGTCTCTCCAGGCGCAAAACCGGCAGACGCAGGCGTCGTTTGACTGAAATCAGCGACTTAGGGCGCAATCACCGCGCATCAATCGGCTGAAAAGGCCGGAATTCATCACATTAACAGAGCTTTAAATGATAGTGATTATCAATACGCGCTCTGTCGGTGTCTGGAGACACTTGGACGACCTTCCTTAAGAGGTCAAACTGGTGAGGAATACGTCGCGGGCAAATCCGATTACAGCAGGTTACAACTGCTCTTGCCTGATCATTTCGATAGTCGAAATGCAGGTCCGGACTGGTTTGTCTCGCCATTGCAGGGCAACGAATTCGAATGGACGCACTAGGAATAACGGTCGATACCGAGGTAGGTAGCAACGCCTCTCCGGTACCGAAACCAGCACGGCGAAGAAAGCCGCGTAACGTTTTGTGGGGCTATTCTTTGCTGCTCGCAGTGCTGTGCGCCGGCTGGCTGTTGAAAGACAAACAACTGGTCAATCCCGAACAAGGCCTCGGCTACTGGCTCGGCATCAGTGGTGGATCCATGATGCTCTTACTGCTGCTGTACCCGGCCAGCAAACGATCACGACTGCTGCGTCGTTTGGGTCTCATCCGGCACTGGTTCCGGATTCACATGATGCTGGGATTGCTCGGGCCCTCGTTTATTCTGTTTCACTGCAACTTCAGCGTTGACGCTTTGAACAGCAAGGTTGCTCTATATAGCATGCTCGGTGTTGCCGCCAGCGGCATTATTGGTCGTTACTTTTACGCGCGCATTCACCGTGGTCTGTATGGCAAGCGCGCGTCTATTGAAGAGCTGCGCAACGATATCGTCGGGGCATCGAATGACAACCGAGGCCTGGCCGCGATACTGCCTGGCTTTGTTCATCAACTGCAGACGACGGCCGCCGATCTGCTGGGCGATCAGTTCACGCGCTCGATCAGCTTGAAGCAAAGCCTTTCGTGGACGGTGAAATATTACGTCGTCCGAATTCGCCTTCACCGGACAATACGATCGGAACTTCAGGCACACGCGTCGCAGTCCAGCACCGTACAAACGAATTTAAAAAGCCTGCGACGCACGGCAAACGCCTATGCCGCCCAGCAGGCGGGTTCGATGCGCCAACTTGCCCAGCTCGCTTTTTACGAGCGTCTGTTCTCTCTTTGGCATGTCTTTCACATGCCGCTCTTCCTGTTGCTGGTGATTTCGGCGCTCGTGCACGTGCTTGCCGTGCACATGTACTAAGCGGACCGACCGGCTCCAATGAATTGGCGAATAAGTTTCATAGTTGGTGTAACGATGACAACTGTACTTATGACAATTCCCGACTGCTTCGCACAGGATTTCGAAACGGTGCTGATGCCTGGCAAGGTTATCGCCGGCCATGCCGAGATCGAGGCGGAGTGTTCCTCATGCCACGTGATGTTTGATAAGACAGCACAGCGCCGGCGCTGCATGGACTGTCACGAAGAGGTGACCGCTGACATTACAGCGGAGACAGGATTTCACGGACTGCACGACGCTGCTAAAACCGATCAGTGCGCGTCCTGTCATACGGATCACGAAGGACGTGATGCGGTCATTGCCACTCTCGACACTGACACCTTCGATCATGCCTTAACCGATTTCACCCTTGATGGCGCGCATCTCGACACACTGTGTGAAGACTGCCACGCGGAAGACAAGAAATATCGCGAGGCACCGCCGGACTGCGTCTCCTGTCATCTGGAAGACACGCCACATGCAGAAACACTCGGCGAAGATTGCGGCGCATGCCATGAATCGACTGAGTGGAGTGTTGCGCGCTTCGATCACGGCACGACAAACTTCGCGTTGCTTGGTAAGCATCAGGAAGCGGCATGCCTCGACTGTCACGCTGATCACACGTTTGTCGGCGCACCGACGACTTGCTACGGATGCCATCAGTCGGATGACGCCCATAACGGCCACAGTGGGGAACAGTGTGAGAGCTGCCACAATCCTGGCGACTGGCACGATTCGAGCTTCGATCACATTCGCGATACCGCTTTTCCACTGCAGAACAAACACGCAGAACTGCAATGCACCGACTGCCATTCGGACACGCCGTTCGATGACCAGTTGGATACGAGTTGCAATGGATGTCACCGTGAGGACGATGCCCATAAGCAACATCACGGCAGCGAATGCCAGAGCTGCCACGGCAGCGACGAATGGCAAAGCTCTTTCTTCAATCACGATAACGACACGGCCTACAAGCTGGCGGGCCTGCATCGGGAAGTGGTTTGCATCGATTGTCATATCGAGCCGATTTTTGAGGTCAAACTGGAGACTTCATGCGCCGTCTGTCACGCCGCTAACGATCCCCACGAGGGAATTCTCGGCACCCGCTGCGAAAGCTGCCACACGGAGGCAAAGTGGCAGGACCCGCTGTATTTTGACCACGACCTGACAAACTTTCCTTTGCTCGGAGCGCACGCAACGACCGAGTGCGATGGATGTCATGTCGATCACGCGTTCGCTAACGACGAAACTGCCTGCGCGAGCTGCCATCGTGACGATGACACGCATTCCGGAAATATGGGCACACGATGCGACACCTGCCACAACCCGGTCGCGTGGAATTTGTGGTTATTTGATCATGCAACTCAGACCGATTTCGCGCTGACCGGCGCGCACCAGGGCGTAGCGTGCAACGACTGCCATCGCAGCTCGCTCGATAAGATGAGGAAAAACGGTAGCAGCTGCCGGGACTGCCATCGCTCCGACGATATTCACGATGGTGAGTTTGGTACCGATTGTGGCCGCTGCCATACCGTGAAGTCGTTTATGGAAGTGAGGTCGCTGCAGTGAATCGTGTGCTTACCACAATATTAGCAATCAGCTTGCTGCTTGCCGTGAACACCATCGACGCTCAGCAATCGTTCGATCATTTCAGCACCGGATTTGTACTCGATGGAGCTCACTCGAATGTGACTTGCGAGAGCTGCCACGTGAGTGGGTCGTTCGCGCCGACGCGCTCGCCCTGCACCAGCTGCCATTCCCCCAACAGTCTGGTTCGCGCCTCATGGAAACCGACCGACCACGTCATGACCTCGGGCCAATGCTCAGACTGCCATATGACAGCAAGTTGGTCGGTTGTTACTTATATGGACCACACGACCTTGACCGGTAGCTGCGAAAGCTGCCACAACGGCGTTCAAGCAACTGGCAAGACGCCGACGCACATTGCAAGCGGCAATCAGTGCGATGACTGCCACATCGAGTCGGGGTGGGTGCCGGCTGTCTTCGACCACGCAGATGTCTCTGGCAATTGCTTCAGTTGCCACAACGGCTCGACGGCAACCGGCAAGACCGTTTCACACGTACAGACCACCAACGTTTGCGAGGACTGCCACACGGCCAATTCATGGTCACCCGTATTCACAGTCGATCACACGCAGGTGCTCGGCTCGTGCGGTACCTGTCACGACGGCTTCACCGCAACGGGTAAACATCCGACGCACATCACGAGCGGCAACAACTGCGACGACTGCCACTCGACGGTCGCCTGGCTGCCGGCCAATTTCGATCACTTGAACTTCACGGGCAATTGCGCCGAATGTCATAACGGTGTCGATGCGACCGGCAAGAACCAGACGCACATCCAGACGAGCAACGTTTGCGAGGACTGCCATAGCACCAACGTCTGGCAACCCGTCTTCGCCGTTGATCACACGCAGGTCATCGGCACCTGCGGTTCGTGCCATGACGGCGTAATCGCAGCCGGTAAGCATCCGACCCATATTACGAGCGGCAACAACTGCGACGACTGTCATACAACTGTCGCGTGGACCCCGGCGAACTTTGACCATATCAATATCGTCGATAATTGTTTCAGCTGCCACAACGGCACCGATGCGACGGGCAAGGACCCCACGCACGTACAGACAACCAATGTCTGCGAGGACTGCCACAGCACCAACGCATGGTCGCCGGTAACATTTGTGGACCACAACCAGGTGCTCGGATCGTGCTCAACCTGCCACAACGGCACCATCGCGACCGGCACTAATACCGGGCACTTCAGTACGGCACAAGAATGTGATTCCTGCCACAACACGAATGCGTGGACCCCGGCGGACTACCGTCACACAGGGCTGCCGTACGAGCCGCAGGATCACCGCGAGAACTTCGAATGCACCGAATGTCATCAGAACAATAGTGACGCTGTAATCTGGGAGTTTTCGGCCTATCAACCCGACTGCGCGGGCTGTCACGCCGGAGATTTTAAGACTGGCCCTCACAAGAAAGCGGAAAACCCAGACATCTCGTATTCCGTCAGCGAACTTCGAGACTGCACCGGCGCATGCCATATCTACACGGATCCGTCTCTGACGACGATCAAGGACGCTCGACCGGGACCCGAGCACAGGATATCCGATGGCGACTTCGACTAACGTACGCCGGGTTCTTTCTTGGCTCGTCGCGGGATGGCTGTGCGCATCGCCGTTGATTGCCGCAGCGGGCCCCGGATTTATTGACAACGCACGTGTTACTGCCAATACCTCCGCGCAACAATCCACCACAGCGGTCGAGATTCGGTTTAACTGCAAGGCGGAGTATTTGCGACACGAGCCGCAAGGAAGCGGCGATAGTCTGCGCATATATCTCGACCCGACGGCTGTCTGCAATGGTGTGACTCCTGCTGTTGGAAGAACGCAGAGCCGGCTACGTCCGCTCAACGCGGAAGGAGCGCGCCTTCTCGACGTTGAATACGACGGCACATCGCCGGGCGACCCGGTTCTGACATTGAACTTTACGGAAACTGTGGAATTCGATGTCGATATGTCATCCATTGCATTCGGTGTGATTATCAACGTGCGGCGCCCGGAGTCTGATTCAACAAACACAATGTCGTCGGCGGATTCTGCAAATCCGAAGGTGGACGCATTAATGCTGGAGGCCCGCAACCTGGTTGCCGTCGGCGACCTTACCCGGGCCATTCAGCTGTACACGAAAGTCCTGCAGCTACCCGGCCATTCACGCCAACCGGAAGCTCAGGAGTACCTCGCCGTTGCTCGTGACAAGAACGGACAGACCGCGCACGCCAAAGCCGAGTATCGACGTTACCTGTCACTGTATCCGGAGAACGACGGCGCAGACAGAGTTCGCCAGCGTCTTGCGGTCCTGCTTGCCGTTGATCGACAGGCCAACGGGCTGGCTGACACGTCAACTGCGCAGAATAGGCGTCGCTCAGCCGCGAAAAGCGATTGGAGACTGCAGGCCTACTTCTCCCAGTATTATCGGCGTGACGCGAATCAGCAAAATAACGAGGATCAGATTGTCAGTCAGTCCGCCCTCTATTCTGATATGAACCTGGATGCGAGACGCCGCGGTGAACGGTTCGACTTCAGCAGCCGCATCTCCGCAGGCTATCGAAACAATTTTCTGCAGGACACCGGTGCATCCGGTAACGAATTTCGAGTGTCCTATGCGTATGCCGACCTGGCCGATGCATCGACCGGTTTGCGCGGCAGAATCGGCCGCCAGTCCAGAAATACCGGCGGTGTGCTGGGACGTTTCGACGGAATAAACCTCGGCTACGAGGCCGGCGAACGTCTTCTTTTGAATGCGGTTGTCGGCAAACCAGCTTACTCCTCATCTGACGGGATCGACTCCGCCCGGTCTTTTTATGGAACAAGCCTTACGTACGGGCCAATCCTGGACGACCTCGAACTGGGCGTGTACTTCATCAGTCAAACGATTGAAGGGCTCGATGATCGTCAAGCCGTGGGCGCCGAGTTTCGCTATTTCGGCCGGACGCGAAGCATCTGGGGACTGGTCGATTACGATACTCTGTATGACGAACTGGGCAGCGCATTCCTGCAAGGCAGCTGGAGAATCGCCTCCAGGTTGTCGTTGCATGGTGCTATTGACCGCCGGCACACCCCATTCTTAAGCGCCGGAAATGCGCTCATTGGCCAGCCGGTTGCGAGTTTCTCGGAACTCCTCGAAATTGTGCCCGAGGACGAAATCATGCAGCTGGGATTCGACCGCAGCCCTTTGTCGACGACCTACACGTTAGGCTTGTCCTCAGCGCTGGCCCCCAAGCTGCAAATAAGCTTCGATGCGAATCACACCTCAGTTGAGGCTACACCGGAATCCGGCGGCGTGGCGGCGACACCCTCTTCGACGTACAGCTATTATGCGACGAGCCTCGTCGCCAGCAGTTTGTTGAAAGAAGGTGATGTAACCATTTTCGGTGCCCGTTTTTCCGATTCCGGCACAGCCAGTGTGATGTCACTGACCCTGGACAGTCGTTACCCGATCGGCAGGGCGTTACGAATCAACCCGAGGTTAAGGGTCGATCGTCGGCAAAGGACCGCTGACGAGAATGACGAGTGGATCTATACGCCCGGAATTCGCATTCAGTACCGGCGCAGTCAGAAATTTCGCATCGAACTCGAAGCCGGCAAACAATTCTCGCAAAGAGAAGTATTCGGAACTGACATCGAACGGGAGTCCTATTTCATCAACGTCGGATACCAGTCATACTTCTGAGACCCATGTGTTTACTTTCGAAACGTTCATCCCCGCTCCTCTGCATGCTTGCCTTGGTCACGGCTATCGGAGCCAATGGTTGTAGCTCGAGCACGGCACTGACTGGCGAAAAGCTCGATCCGGTCACAAGCGCAACGATCACTTTTAGCGAGCATCCGCTCGTCTTTTATCGAGATGTCTCCGGCCGTGCTGCGTTTGCGAAGGACTATGTGGACCTGGCGCCGGTTGCGGTCAATCGCGGTGGAAATTATCGTTACTACGTCTGGCTGGGCATCTGGACAGTCAACGGAGAAGCGTCCACTGATGCAACGCCCGACGGCTTTGAGTCGATAGTCCTGGTCGCCGACGGCGAACCGTTGCAGCTGGAGATTACCGGTTGGACGATTGATGCTATCGGTGCCACTGAACCTGTCTACGTGAAACCAGTCGCGTCGGCTGCAGACGCGTATTACGAATTGACGTTCGATCAGCTTCGGCTACTTGCCGAAGCTGATAACCTGCGACTACGCATCGGCGGAGCCGATGGCGACCTGTTCGAACCTTGGGATAAACAAAGGTCCGGCAAGGCGGCTTTGCTCGAGTTCGTGAACGGACCGACGTACTAGCAAAAGGCGAGACAATGGCAATATCAGAAACAAGTTCGAGCAGCACCACAGTCAGGGACGTCAAACAGCTAGGCACGTGGGCAGCGATAGCCAGCTTGTCCTACGTTTTCTGGGTCTGCGGTGCCATGGAAATGGTCGAGCGCCTCGCCTACTACGGCGTACGCCAGGTCTCCAGCCTGTACGCCACGGACGCCGCATCCAATGGCGGTCTTGGCCTGGTTGGATCAGATGTCGGCATCATCTTCTTGTTCTGGGCACTGATGCAGTCTTTTGTTCCCGTGCTGACGGGAGGCATATCCGATCGGGTCGGCTACAAGGAAACGATTTTCGCGTCGACGGTGATCAAGATCCTGGGTTACCTGCTCATGGCCTGGTTCCCGTCGTTCTGGGGATTCATGGCGGGCGCGATGGTACTCGCGTTCGGTACTGGGATATTCAAACCGGGTATTCAGGCAACGATCGTCAAATCGACCAGTCGCGAAAACAGTTCCATGGCATGGGGCGTTTTTTACCAGACCGTGAACATCGGTGGCTTTATCGGCCCACTGCTCGCCGCGCAACTGCGCCAGCTGGAGTGGTCGCATGTCTTCTACGCCTGTGCCGCCATCATCTCGCTCAACTTTCTATTGCTGCTGACCTACAAGGAACAGGACAAGGAAGAGCGGCTGGCACACCGTGCCAAGGTGAAGTCCGGTGAAATCAAGGAAGAAAGCCTGTGGCGAGACAGCCTCAGGGAGCTGCTGCGCCCGATCATGATCTGGTACATGGTCCTGTTTTCCGGCTTCTGGTTCATGTTGATGGCGTTTTGGGATGTTGCTCCGCTGTACTTCCGTGACTGGGTCGACACGTCGGTCATGGTCCAGCATTTGTTTGGTGCCGATGGCACTTCAAATCGCGTCTGGATATTCCTGCTCGGCATGACGCAGGACGGCCAGCGAATCCAGCCGGAGGGTCTCGTCAACCTCAACGCCATGATGATCATGATCTTCTGCTTCATCGTCGCAGGCTGGAGCGCGTTGATGAAAGCAACCAACTCCATGGCGCTGGGCACGTTCCTGGCCGCTGCGGCGTTGCTAATCGTTGGCGGCTTCAACTATGTCTGGATCATGGTGCTGGCCATCGTCTGCTTTTCAATGGGAGAAATGCTGGCGAGCCCCAAGAGTTCCGAATACCTCGGCAACATCGCACCAGAGCAGAAGAAAGCCATGTACCTGGGCTTCAGCCAGCTGCCGTTGGGCATTGGCTGGTCGCTGGAGGGGTTCTTCGGTCAGTACCTGTACGGCGAGTTCGGATCCAAGGATACGATCTCGCGTCACTCGCTACTCGATCAGGGAATGTCACGGGCCGACATCGACGCAGTGCCAATCGGCGAGGCGTTTCAGAAACTCATCGAGGTTTCGGGCCAGAGCGCTGAGACGCTGACGAGCCAGCTCTATGCAGCCAACAATGTCGGTATTGCGTGGTACATCATGGGTTCGGTGGGGCTGGTCGCAGCCGCCGGTCTGATAGCTTACGGCCGCTGGACTTATCAGCTCAAAGAGTAGCTCAGCGACTCGAATCGTAAGACTACGAATCCGCAGACTGCGACTGTTCAGGCTCTACTTTTTGCCGCCCGCCCGGATGCTTGGCACGCCAGTACGACACGGTGATCGCTGCGACAATCGACAGGATACCCAGCGAAAGGTACATCGGACCCATAGGGTCTCTGAGGTCCATATAGACCGCACCCATGATAAACAGCACGCCTATGAGGGCATACGTTACAGGCAGTGCTCCATAGACAGATTTAGGTAACCACATTCGCCAGACTCAAGATTTATTGTCCAATTGCGAATAATAATGCGGTTATCCTGCGAAAACTACTGTGATTCAGGTCTCTTTTCGCTGAGATTCACAGAGAGACGGGCACCGGCAGCACGTACCAGACTATGCCGAGAAAGTGGCAGATGCCGCCACCGAGCACGAACACGTGCCAAACCGTATGATTGAACGGCAATTTCTCGGCAGCATAAAAAACTGCGCCGACTGTGTAACAGAGCCCGCCCGCCACGAGCCAGACAAGCCCGTTGGTGCCGATCGCCGCCGCCATTTGTGGTGCGACTAAGACCGCAAGCCAGCCGAAACCCAGGTAGCTTGCCAGTGCCAGTTTCGGAAAACGGTGCTTCAGGACAAGTTTCTTGATGATGCCGGCCGTCGCCAGCACCCAGACTGTCCCGAGCAGCCACCAACCCGCTGTGCCGCGCATGGCGACCAGCAGGAACGGCGTATAGGTTCCTGCAATCAGCAAATAAATGGCGCAATGGTCCAGCATCTTGAACAACTCGCGGTGTTTTGACGCGTGCATGCCGTGATAGACCGTTGATGCCAGAAACAGCATGATCAGACTGGCACCGTAGATGGAGCTCGCGGCAATCCTCCATGGATCGCCGGCGCTGATTGACAACGTCAGCATCCAGCTAAGGCCCAGAATGCTCAAAATCACGCCCACCCCATGAGTAGCGGCGTGCAGGTATTCCTCCAGTACACTGTATTCGGCGATCGCCGATGTCTTCTTCATCGACATCATCATAACCGCCGCCCGGACAGCGAGCTTCTTATTTTGCGCCAATCTTCATAACGGCTAGAATAGCGGCCCGCAAAGTTCGACGAGTCCACCATGAATAGCAACCGCAATTCGAATCTCCTGAGGACAGTGGTTCTCTTGATCCCGATGTTCGTCGGGGCCTGCAGCAGTCAACGCGTCGCTCCGACTGACGGTCTGGTCATTTCGATTGTCGGCACCAATGACGTCCATGGTCAGCTGCTGCCGACGGCCGGGCGCGGTGGCCTCGCGGGAATATCAGGCTATGTCAGCGCCTTGCGCCAGAAACGCAGCGAGGATGGTGGCGCAGTCCTGCTGATCGATGCGGGCGATATGTGGCAGGGCACGCTCGAATCTAACATGGGCGAAGGCGCCGCTATGGTCGATGCCTACAATGCCATGGGCTACACCGCGGCCGCCGTTGGCAATCACGAATTCGATTTTGGTCCCGCCGGACCCGCCGCGATTCCGGAGCGGCCCGGAGACGACCCGCGCGGCGCGCTGAAGCAACGGTTTGCCGAAGCGCAGTTTGCGGTACTGGCGGCAAACATTATCGATAATGATACCGGCAAGCCGGTTGCATGGGACAACGTACGGCCGTCGATACTGGTCGATGTTCAGAGCGCCAAGATCGGCATCATTGGCGTGTTAACGGCGAACGGCCTGCAAACCACCATCGCCGCAAATACGGTCGGGCTGCACCTCGCACCGCTGGCTGAGACAATTGAAAACGAAGCACTTGCACTGCGGCGTGCCGGAGCCGATATCGTTATCGTGACCGCACATGCGGGCAGCTCGTGTTCCGAGTTTACTGATCCGCGCGACCTGTCTTCCTGCAACCTCGGCGGTGAGATCATGCGCGTGGCAAAAGCGCTTCCCGAGGGACTCGTCGATCACATCATCGCCGGCCACGTCCATCAGGGTATCGCGCATATCGTCAATGACATTGCGATCACTTCCAGTTATTCGAGTACGCGGGCATTCAGTCGCGTCGATTTTACCGTCGACCGTGACACGGGCAGCATAAGAAATACACGAATTTTCCCGCCGCAGCCGGCTTGCCTGCGCCTCGCTTATCCAGGCGGCGAATGTGCGTCGGCGGCCGATGCATCATCCGACATCCGCGATGCCGTCTATGAAGGCATACCGGTCGTGCCAGATGCCGTGGTACTCACTATTGCGGAACAGGCGGCGGCGCGAGCCGAGGTGATTCGCGACGAACCGCTCGGTGTCATGCTTACAACCGAGTTCCGACCGCCGTCGGCCACCGAATCGCCGCTGGCCAACCTGATGACCGACGCACTGCGAGAGTCACTCGGTGCCGATATTGCGATCCATAATGTCCTTGGCGGAATTCGCAGCGGACTGCCAGCCGGCCCACTGACCTTCGGCGACGTCTACAACATGTTTCCGTTCGACAATAGAACCGTCCTCTTGAACTTGTCCGGGCGTGAAGTGCGCGACATCATCGCCAGCCAGGCGCACAAAGGACACCGGCGGGCCGGTTTTTCGGGCATGAGTGTATTTGTGTCGTGCAATAACGGTGTTATGGACATTACGTTGCAGCTCAATGACGGCCGCAAACTGGACGACGAGGATCGAGTGTCGTTGCTTGCCAACGACTTTCTAACGCTCGGCGGTGATGATGTGCTGACGCCCGTGATTCCAGACGATGGATTCGCGATCGATGAACGCCAGCCGTTGACGCGCGACGTACTGGTCGGCTGGTTCAAAAAACGTTCAGCCCCGCTGCGTCCCGATGACTTCCAAAGCGGCGACACCCCTCGCTGGAACCTGCCGGACAGCGTTCCCGACACTTGTCGTTTCTAGCCACGGTACTTGCTGTCAATGGATTTCACGCTGTACTGGTTTATGTTCCCCGTCTCAATTGGTGTCGCCACCATGGCGATGCTCAGTGGTATCGGCGGAGCTGCCCTGTTTACGCCGATTTTCGTATTGCTGTTTCCAGTCCTAGGGCCCGAGTACGTTCTGGCCTCGACGTTTGCGGCGATCAGTACGGCCCTGCTGACACAAACCTTCGGTTTCATTTCCGGCTTCATCGGTTACTATCGCCGCCGCATGATCGACTTCGATCTTGCGGTTCGATTCATCAAGGTTGCGGCACCGATCGCGGTCGTCGGTGCGCTCGTCGCGCATAGGGTCCACGATTACATCTTGATCGGCGCTTACGCACTGCTGGTGTTCGTATTGGCGTTCGGGCTGTTATTCCTGCGCCGCAGACCGACGTCGCGCCCAAATTACGATTACCAAAGGAGCCGACCCGAAATACCGGCTGGCGATTTTGTATTAACCGGCGTCGGAGCGTTCTTGACGGGGATGGTGTCGGTAGGCATTGGCGAAGTCATTGTCTCTCGCCTGACGAAACGAGGTATTCCTGTCGCTACTGCGGCCGCCACCTCAGTGGCTATTGTCATGTTTACCATCTTGCTGGCAACAACGACCCTGGTCACGCAGCTGGTTCGTGACGGTGGCATTGCCGCAATACCCTGGAATCTGATCTGTTACGAAGTTCCCGGCGTGGTGATCGGTGGACAGATCGGGCCGCTGCTGCAAGGTCGCGTGAAACAACGCACGATGGAGCGCGCGATTGGCACGCTGTTTGTTTTTCTTGCCGTTGCAATGATGACAGTCGCATTGCGAAAGTCCGGCATGATTTAGTTCGGATCACGCTGGCTTATTGGGCCAGCTCCTCGTCGATGGTACTCTCGATGGCCGAGCGAATTGGACCTTCCATCAGCTTCAGGGCAAACCCCAGTTTGACCTCCAGTTCGATGCTCTCCTCCGCCACGACCAGGTGGCCATTCACACCGCTGCCGCGCACCATCAGGTAATCGCCCTCCCAGGATGACGTCAGCGAATACTGCCGATCGAGGGTCTCGGCAATATGGTTCGCTCGATTTTTCGCCTCCTCTAAACCAAGGTGGTGACTCCTTCTGATTCTCATGAAGATCCTTCCGGGACGGTCCGGATTAGTGTGAACACCCTAATCCTAACAGCTAGGATCTCAAGCATGGAAACCCAAGGAACCCATAGGAGAAACACCATGGCTGCTAAAAAACGTACGACAAAACAGAAAGTTAGCGTAAAGAAGGGCGGAGAAATCGCCGAACAGCTGGAGCAAGCGTTCCTCGCTGGCATAGGCGCACTGTCCAACGCCCAGAAAGCGGGCGAGAAGACATTCGATTCGCTCGTCAAACAAGGCGAGACATTTCGTAAGAAAACGACCAAGAAGACCGAGTCAC
>CAZTQL010000002.1:0-4327 GCA_964615665.1 uncultured Woeseiaceae bacterium
TCTCGCTTGTTGACCTGTGCACTAACAACGAAGTTGCCCTTGTCGAAAGAGTTGCCGAAAACAAGGGACCCATTGTACATATCGCCGTCACTTTCGCCGGAGACATCATAGCCGAATTCCATCTCCACACCTTCGAAATCCTTCTTGGTGATGATATTGACGACACCGGCGATGGCATCAGAGCCATAAACGGTAGATGCGCCGTCACGCAGTACTTCAACCCGCTCTACAATCGCAGTAGGGATCATATTGAGGTCCACGTATCCGTTGACGGATGCGGACGCAGGGCGTTTACCGTTGACGAGTACCAAGGTGCGATTAGACCCCAGTCCACGCAAAGAAACGGTCGCAAAACCCGGATTACCGTTGTTGACACCGGTTCCAAAATCACCGCCGTTTACGGACGGCATATCTTGAATAAAGTTTTCTAATGTCAGGTTGCCTGACACACTAATGTCTTGCTCGGTCAGTACCGAGATAGGACTGATGCTAGAGTTGTCACTGCGCTTAATGCGCGAACCTGTAACCACGACTTCCTCTAACGCGCCTTCGTCCGGCGTCTGTGCAAAAACGCCGTCGGGAATGATTAGCGCGACACAAAGCGCAAGTATCCAGGAATGGCTGGATAACCAGTTTGGTTTATTCACGTTGATTTCCCCACGTTGATGATCGAAAGAAACGATCGCGTTCGGGTAAGGCCCCGTATCCTCGGCTTTGAGGGAACGATCGGTAGATTAATATACTGTCTATAATATTGTGGTGATCTTAACACGTTCATCAGGAAAAGCACCTGCATACAGTATATTTGGTGTCGTAAAAAAACAACGAAGTCGCTATGCAGTCATCCTGATACCTGCTTCCCGGTGGCTGGATAAGGCGGAACAGGCGACAGAGGATGATGGCCTGGACAGCTAGTACCACAGCAAGCTGGAAATGCTGCTTTCCGCACAAGAATGATGGCAAACTCGAGCAGATCTGATCATGAGTTTGACATACTCAAGAACCACTACATACTGAGAAAACGAGCAAATCCAGGGGAGGGGGGCATTGCGGACGAGGCCTGAAATATTTCTGGTGGTCTTCTTGACGATGTTTGCGTCCACGAGCGCATACTGCCAAACGACGTACTCATTCGAGACCGCCGAAGACTTTTTCGCGCCCGCCGCCAATTGGCCCGCCTGGCAGGACACCCTGGACCGACATTATTCCGAGCGTGAAGCCATTCACCAGTGCCTGAGCGACGCAGAGGCCTGCACGCGGCGGCTCAAGGGTCTTCGGCATATCCTGCTGAAGGGAGCAGACCTCAGGCCCGAGCAACAGATTCGCCTGGTGAATCGCTACATAAACGGGCAGCGCTACAAGGATGACCGCGTCAGCTCGCAGTCCGTGGCCGGCAACCAGTGGGAGACCCTGACGGAGTTTCTGCAGCGCGGCGGTGACTGTGAGGATTTCGCGGTCGCGAAGTATTTTGTCCTTAGAGAGTTCGGCGTTGACGCTGAGGACATGCGCATCGTCATAGGGAGCGAATCGCAGCGTGCCACCCACCACGCGATGCTCGCGATCAGATTCGACGAAGACGTCTGGCTACTCGAAAACGATAACACGATACATCGCAACGGTAACCAGGATATCAATAGATTCGTCTATGCGATCAACGAACAGGGAATTTGGGACCACGAGAGAAGGGATTAGACAACAGAAGAGGAAGTGAAGATGAATAGACTACTACTAGTGTGTGTTTGCTGTGGTTTTTTTCCGTCGGTGGCCATGGCGAAGGACGCCTATGAAAAGTGGCTGACGATGCAGAGTTTCCGCGGGACCGAGATCGAACTCATTCGCGTCGCGAGCAAGAAAAGCCCGGTCGCAACAGAGGAAACCGATACGGACGTCGCGAGAATCCTGAAGGAAGCTGAGGCACTCGAGGAAGACACCGGCGATTACGAGAAAGTCGAAGACTCTTCGTAATTGATGAATGTGCTGCGCCGAGTATCGGCCACGTTACTCAGCGCTTTGCGGAATCTGTTCGTTCAATATTAAGGCGCGAGCGTATTTTGTGGGCGGGGAGCCGTAGGACGGCACCTGGTCGTGATAACGGCGCAGCGTGGACGGGTAGCGGTTGCTGAGTGCGAGCTGCAGAAGGTCGCGGCAACGCTGTAATATCCAGCCATGCTGCGTTTCTTCCCGCCCCTGATTCTGCTTTGCCTGGTTCATTTCCCGGTCAGGGCAGATGAGCTTATACCGGCTGACCTGATCGGGCTGCCGGCGTCAGTTAAAGCCGCCTTCATTGCAGAAACGGCAACGTCGATGTTTCACCGTTTCGAAAACAGGAACGGACAGCCTGCCTATGTAGGCCAGAGCCACATGTCGATTGGGCAAAGCGGCGACGGCAAGCAAAGATCGGGCGATCGACGGACGCCACTGGGAATTTACTTCGTCACCGAACAGCTCGACACCAGCCGATTGCACGAGAAATACGGCATCACAGCATTTGTCCTCGACTATCCGAACGTGCTCGATAAACAATCGGGTAAAACCGGCGACGGTATCTGGGTTCACGGCGTCGATGCGCGCGGCGGAAAACGTCCACCACAGGATACGGACGGTTGCATCGCTCTGCCAAATGAAGAGCTTGCGGCAATGTTGACCCTGTTCGCGTCGAACACGACGCCGGTTATCGTTGGGCGTGAGCTGAAGTGGTCCAATCCTGATCAGATCGAGGTGCTGCGATCAGAGTTGGGTGCTGCCGTTGCCGGCTGGGCCGCGAGCCTTGAGCGCCGTGACATGCAGGCGCACCTGTCATTCTATAGCGAGGATTTTCATCACTGGACGATGAATAAATCTGAATGGACCGTCCTGTTGCTGGGAACGCTTGGGCGGCGCCCGATCACGGACGTGACGGTCAGCGAACTGTTACTGCTCGCCGATCCGAACGACGACGGCCTCTACCTGAGCCGCTTCACCCAATCAGTAACGGAGGATGGGGCAACCGTTGTTTCGACCAGACGCCTGTACTGGCGTCGCTCGGCGAATGGCGCGCTGCGAATCGTCGCAGAAGATGCAGGCTAGCGAAGACCCTCGCGAACGGTTAGCTCGTCAATGGCTTCAATGAGGCGTGGATAGGTGCCAGTCTCCGACGCGCTGGTGCGGTACTTGCCGTTTACGACGATTGCCGGCACCGACGAAACGCTGTAACGACGCATCAGATCGGCGGCGACGCGCAGCTTCTGATTGACCTCAAAAGAGCTCCAGGTGCCCTGGAAGTCTTCCTCGCTGACCCCGAATCGAGCAAACAATTTTTGAATGGCGGCTTCCGAGGTCATGCGGTTGCCACGTTGATGGTATTCCTGAAAAACGGCTTCACGGAATGCCTCGGGGCCTTTGAGTATGCCGTTGCGTACCAGCACCTCCTCGGTGTAATACAGCTGAGCGTGCAGTTGCACGAGTGCATTCCAGGTTGCCGGGATACGCACGAAGCGTACGTTGGGGTCTTTGTTTTTCGCCCACTCGTTAATATAGGGCTCGAGGTCATAACAGTGCCCGCAGCCGTACCAGAAGAATTCAGCGACTTCGATCTTGTCCGCGCCGCCGACCGTGGGCTGCGTGGGGACCATGCGCACATAGTGTTCGCCTTCTTTGTATTTCCACTCGTGCGCTGCTGCGGGTGCCTCGGCAACGGCCAGTTTGATGGCCTCGTCAGACGGCTCCACGTCGGCCGCTGATTCTTCAACAACCTCGACTTCCTGAGCCGCTTCTTCTACGGCTTGTGCAGTGGCCTCATCGGCTTCGACGACCGCCTCTTCAACGGTTACCGGAGTCTCGGCGGGTGGGGTTGCTTCTTCTTGTTTGCTGCATGCCGACAAAACGAGCAGTGCCGCGCAAATCCAAATCAGATGCTTCATAAAAAATTCCGGGTTCAGTTAACGAGGAGGTCTTAGCGAAGGCCTTGCACATAGGATGCAAGCGCGTCGATATCTTCCTTGCTGAGACGAGCAGCTATCGATTGCATGATCTGCGTCTTGCCACCGGTCTTGCGAGCCCCGGAAGCATAATCTTCGAGCTGCTTGGTTGTATACGCCGCGTGCTGGCCCTGTATGGACGGATACTCTGCCGCCGCGTTGCCGCGACCAGTGGGACCGTGACAGCCGAGGCAGGCCGCAACGCCTTTCTCCAGATTACCACCTCGATACAGCGACTCGCCCCGGGCCACGAGCTTGGGGTTGGCAACGGCCTGGACAATTCCCGGCAGGCTCTCGAAGTAAACAGCGAGGTCGGCCATATCCTGATCGCTCAGTAGCATTGCCTGGCTGGTCATCAGTGGGTTCATGCG
>CAZTQL010000002.1:4427-85077 GCA_964615665.1 uncultured Woeseiaceae bacterium
CCATATCCTGATCGCTCAGTAGCATTGCCTGGCTGGTCATCAGTGGGTTCATGCGGTCGCCACTTTTGAAGGCTCGCAGCTGTGTCGTGACGTACTTCGCGTGCTGGCCGGCGGTGTTTGGCCAGAGAGGATTGGCACTGTTGCCCTCGGCGCCGTGGCACGCCGTGCACGTCAGCGCTCTGGCTTTGCCCGCTTCGGCAGAACCGTCAACCAGGCTTTCGGCCTGAACCGGAGCTGCCGCCAGCAGTGAAGCCACAACAACAAAGATTGGTGCGAATTTTGTTTTCATGTTTTGTAACCGTTATTTCCCTGCGATTGCCGCAGCAATCACCTGATAAATGACCTGTTTTGATGGCGACAGTCCGAGTTGACCCTGGTTGTCATGACACTGGGCTGGAAGGCGAACACCCGCCTTGCTGCGAGACCCTGAACCCGTCACACTTGCCGCAAGCCCTTAAGTTCAGCAGCCCCAAATTATACACATAATCCGCCGGGCGTACCCCCATGTCGCAATACCCCGAAGCCCGCTTTATCAAGAGCGCCAACGCCCCGCCGCAGTTCGTCCCGGACGCCGGCGCGGAGGTCGCGTTTGCCGGTCGCTCGAACGCAGGCAAGTCCAGCGCGATCAATATTATTGTCAATCGCCGACAGTTCGCCAGGACCAGCAAAACGCCCGGGCGCACCCGGTTGGTAAATTTCTTTCACCTGGCTGATGACCAGCGCCTCGTCGATCTTCCCGGCTATGGATTCGCGAAAGTCGCAACCAGCATGCGTCACCACTGGGCCGACCTGATGGCTGACTACTTCGAGACGCGGCAGAGCCTCAAGGGCATGTTTCTGATCGTCGATATTCGTCGACAGCTGACCGAGTTCGATCAACAAATGCTGGCGTTCGCCGGCTCCGTTGGCCTGCCAACGCACGTGTTGCTAACCAAAGCAGACAAGCTGAAGCGCGGCCAGGCGGCCACAGCAGAACTCGAGGTACGGCGTGACCTCAAGAACGTCGCGACGGTGCAGCAGTTTTCGGCGCTTACTCGCACCGGCGAGGATGCGGCGCGCGCGAAGCTCGAGCTATTCCTGGGCAGCGCCGGCACAGCCTAAAAAAAACCCCGAAGCACCAAACGGTACCCGGGGTAAGCAATACGCAACCGGCCTTGGGGAAAACCGGATGCACGCCTGCTAAGGGAGGTAAGCAGGCGAGTGACCAATGCACTCAAACACTTGGAGTGTGGCGCATCCGCAGAGTTCCACCATTTTTCCAACCCATTGATATGGCTAGACTAATGGTGACCAAGGCGCGTAAAGCACGCCGACGGACAAAACGTTGCCTCACACGCCGGCCTGCGGCCGGCTACAGATTCGGCAACGTTTTCTCCGCCGTCGCGCCAGGATGCATGGAACCTCGAATCGGGGCGCGGTGCTGATGGCAGATATGCCACGGAGTCTGTAGCCGGCCGAAGGTCGGCGTGGGGAGTGGCCTATCTGCCATTAGCGCTGCGAGACAATGCGTCTCAATCAGTGAGCTTCGTCCCAGTTCAGGCCGACGCCGACATCGACCTGCAGCGGGACGGATAACTCTGCAGAGCCATTCATCAGCTCGACAACCTGTCTACGGACCGGGTCGACCTTGTCTTCCTCGACCTCGAAGACCAGTTCGTCATGGACTTGCATGATCATGCGTGCGCCTGGCGTCTCGCTCTTCAGCCAGGCATGCACCGTCAGCATCGCTTTCTTAATGATGTCGGCTGCGGTGCCCTGCATTGGCGCGTTAATGGCGCTGCGCTCCGCGTACTGGCGTCGTTGCGCATTACGGGCGTTGATCTCCGGCAGGTACAGGCGGCGGCCGAACACGGTTTCGATGAATCCGTTGGTCCGTGCCTGTTCGCGGGTGTCGTCCATGTAGTCCTTGACGCCCGGGTAGCGATCAAAATACAGGTCGACGTAGTCCTGTGCTTCGCCTCGTCGGATGCCCAACTGTTTTGCCAGGCCGAAAGCGGACATGCCGTACATCAGACCGAAGTTGATCGCCTTGGCTGAGCGCCGCTGATCGTGGCTGACGTCGTCAAGCGCTACACCGAAAACCTCGGCAGCGGTTGCACAATGCACGTCCTGTTGTTTGGCAAAGGCCTGTAGTAGCCCCTTGTCTGCCGAGAGGTGCGCCATGATTCTGAGCTCGATCTGTGAATAGTCGGCGGCCAGCAGCAGGTGACCGTCGGCGGGCACGAAAGCCTGGCGAATGCGGCGACCTTCAGGCGTCCTGATCGGAATGTTCTGCAGGTTTGGATCCGTTGACGACAACCGCCCGGTTGCCGTGACGGCCTGATGGTAAGAAGTATGCACGCGACCAGTGCGTTCGTTAATCTGCAGCGGCAGCTTATCCGTATAGGTGCTTCTCAGCTTAGCGACGCTGCGATACGCAATGATGACAGCCGGTAGTTCGTAGTCGTCGGCAAGTTCGGCGAGTACGTCCTCGGCGGTGGACGGTTGTCCTTTCGGTGTCTTGCGGATGACCGGCAGCTCGAGCTGTTCGAAGAGGATTTGTTGTAGCTGTTTCGGCGAGCCCAGGTTGAACGGTCCGCCGGCGAGTTTATGCGCCTCGGTTTCAAGCTCCTGCATCTTCTTCGCCAGCTCGGCACTCTGCTTGTTGAGCATCTTGCGGTCGATACGCACGCCGGTCTCTTCCATCTCCAGCAAGACTTCAACCAGCGGTTGCTCAATTTCTTCGTAGACTTTCTTTAGCGCCGATTGCTCATTGAGCTGTTCCCACAGCGTCTTGTGCAGCTGCAACGTGATATCCGCGTCTTCGGCAGCGTAGGGCGCGGCGGTTTCGAGGTCGACCTGGTTGAACGTCAGCTGCTTCGCACCCTTGCCGGCAACATCCTCGAAGTGAATCGTTTCTTTGCCCAGATATTGCCGCGCGACCGAGTCCATGTCGTGGCGCGTTGCGACGCTGTTCAGTACATAGGATTCGAGCATCGAGTCAAAGCGCATACCGGCCAGCGCGATGTCGTAGCGCGCGAGGATGTGTGCGTCGTATTTCAGGTGATGGCCGACCTTGGCGTGCTTCGCATCTTCGAGAAACGGTTTCAGCTTCGCCAGCACCTCGTCGCGCGGCAGCTGATCAGGGGCGGCGGGGTAATCGTGTGCGACGGGCACGTAGCAGGCTTCGCCGACCTCGGTTGCGAGTGACAGTCCGACAATTTCGGCCCGCATGTAATCGAGACTATTGGTTTCAGTATCGAAAGCGGTCAGCTCGGCGTCGCTGATTTTTTTCAACCAGCGATCAAAGGCCGGCCAGTCAAGAACCGTTTCGTAGTTGCTGTCAACGGGCTGTGGCAACGCGACAGCGGCTGGCTCTGCGGTCGTTTCATCCAGCTGTCGCAGCATTGAGCGGAGCTCGTAGTGGCTGAACAGTTCACGTAGTGCGGCGGTGTCGCGATCGGTGACCGAGAGGTCACCGATTCCAACCTCAAGCTCAACGTCCTGACAGATAGTGGCAAGCTGTTGTGACAGCCGCAGCTGATCGACATTTTCGCGCAGGCTTTCCCCGACCTTGCCCTTTATGTCTTCACCGTGAGCCACAATGCCGTCGGCGCTTGCGTACAGGTTCAGCCACTTGGCCGCAGTTTTAGCACCAACTTTCGGCACGCCCGGTATGTTGTCGGAGCTGTCGCCGACGAGCGCCAGATAATCGACGATTTGCTCCGGGTAGACGTCGAACTTCGCTTTGACCGCGTCGCGATCCATTGTCGTATCCGTCATTGTGTTGACGAGAGTGACCCGGTCGTTGACGAGTTGTGCGAGGTCCTTGTCGCCGGTAGAAACCAGCACATCGAGACCCCGCTCACCAGCCTGCCTGCACAGCGTGCCTATGACGTCATCGGCTTCCACGTCCGGTACCTGAAGGAGCGGTAGCCCCATCGCTCCGACGGCATCGAGGATAGGTCTTACCTGTGAGCGCAGGTCGTCCGGCATCGGCGGTCGGGTGGCTTTGTAGTCCGCGTACAAATCGTCGCGGAATGTCTTACCCGGCGCGTCGAATACAACCGCAATGTGCTTGGGTTGGTGTTCGCGAATGAGCTTCTGGATCATCGACAGCACGCCGTGTAGCGCACCGGTTGGTTCTCCCGCCGAATTGGTCAGGGCCGGAAGCGCGTGATAGGCGCGATACAGATAGGATGATCCATCAATCAGGACAAGGTCAGTCATCGACGGTGATCCGCGCTACTTTGGCGAAGTATCGCTTTTCTCTTTTTCGCTTTGTTGCTCAGATTCTTGTTGCTGCTCGGATCCAGTCGGGGCGGGCGGCAGCCTTTCTATTCGGCTGGGATTGCCCGGCAGATACAATTGACCGCTCTGACCACAACCGGTGACGATGAAAATAGATGCGATGGCAGTGATGGCGAGGATGAATCGTTGCATGTCGCTGGCCCCAGAAAAACAGAGCACCGATTATAGTGGCACGCGCGCAGAATAGGGCATCATTTTGCGTAGCGTTTGGCCACCTGTCGATAGGCGTCGCGAAACGGAAGGCCTTCCTCGCGCACGAGACGATACGCTTCAGCTGTGGCGAAAATGCCCTCGTCGAGTTTGATGTTGTCGGGCAAAAACACGAGGCCTTCAAGCAGGTACGCCATGATGTCGACGCTCTCGGTTGCGAGGTCGATAGAGCGAAACAGCGGTGACTTGAGTCGCTGCAAGTCACGATGATAGCCGGACGGGAGTTTTGCGGTAATCATCAATGCCTCATCAAGACAGGCAAGCGACGTTGCCGAGGAGGCCCGGAGTAGCTCGAGAACATCCGGGTTGCGCTTTTGCGGCATGATCGACGAACCCGTTGTCACCTCGTTCGCCAGCGCAACGTAAGCAAATTCCTGGGTGTAAAACAGCAGCAGGTCGGAGGCCATGCGGCCGAGGTCCTGCATCAGCAATGTGATTTCGAAAAGCAGGGCGCTTTCGGCTTTGCCACGTGAGAGCTGCACGGCGGTCACGGGTGTTTGCGTGCTGGCGAAACCGAGTTTGCTGGTCGTCATGTCACGGTTGAGAGGCAGTCCGGGTGTACCGTAGCCGGCTGCGCTGCCCAGCGGGTTCTTGTCAATGCGCCGGGTTACCGATTTGAGGCCATCGATGGCATCGGCCAGACCCTCGTCGAAACCGCCGCACCACAACGCCACGGATGACGGCATCGCGTGCTGCATGTGCGTGTAGCCCGGGATTTCGACATCGCCCTGGCGTTCGACAAGAGCGGCGATGGCATCGCGCAATGACTGCACGCGCGTCGCCAGATCAAGTGCCACGTCAAGCAGGTACAGTCGGAGTGCCGTCAACACCTGGTCATTTCGCGAGCGACCCAGGTGCAGTCGGCCACCTGCATCACCGATATCTGCCGTCAGGCGGGATTCGAGCGCAGTATGTGCGTCCTCGTCCTCAAGACTGATATGCCAGTCGCCGTTGGAGAAGCTGGTTTCGAGCGCAGTCAGTCCATCACAAATCGCGGCGCAGTCCTCGTCGCTGATCAGCTTCGTTGCCGCGAGCATCTCGGCGTGAGCGATCGAGCCGCGCACATCGTAGGACACCAGCCGCGCATCGAGGAGATGGTCTTCGCCGGCGGTATAGCGCAGCACGCGCTGGTCGAGCGGCAGACCCTTGTCCCACAGTCGGCTCACGTTTCGGCTCCCTGTTCTTCCGGGGTCAGGGCGTTTATGTCATCCACGACCAGCGTGCCCGTGCCTTCGTTGGTGAACACCTCGAGCAGGATACTGTCCGGCAGTTTTGAGGAGATGACGTGCACGCGCTGTACGCCGTTCGCAATCGCCGAGTCGATGGCTGCGGCTTTCGGCAGCATGCCGTCCGCCAGACTTCCGGCCGCTTGCAGTTTCTTGAGCGCTGCTCGATCGATATAACTGATGAGTGAATCCGGGTCGCTGACATCTTCCAGGATGCCGGGTGCGCCGGTGGCGAGAATCAGTTTTTCGGCATCGAGTGCGGCCGCAATGGCCGCAGCAACCGTGTCCGCATTAATGTTGAGCAGCGTTCCGGACTCATCGCAGGACAGCGGGCTGACGACCGGCATCAGGCCGTTGTCGAGTTGCTTCTTCAATATATCTGCGTCAACCGCATCAATGTCGCCTACAAAGCCATAATCGACGGTTTCCTCCCCGTCGCGCTCGACCGGTGGTCGCTTGTGCGCACGGATCAAGCCGGCGTCAACGCCGCTAATACCGACCGCCGAAATCTGCAGGTCCCGGCACACAGCCAGTATGCGGGTGTTGATCTGGCCGTTCAGAACCATTGCGGCGACGTTCAGTGAGTTGCTATCCGTGACCCGGCGACCGTCAATAAACGTCGAATCGAAGCCGAGTGCCGCGGCAAGTTCGGTCGACTGTGGACCGCCGCCGTGTATGAGCACGACACGAATACCCACCTGGTGCAGGATGCCGACCTGTTCGACGAACGCGTTGGTCTTGACCGGGTCGATGAATACTTCACCGCCGGCTTTGATGACAAAGACCTTGCCCTTGAAAAGCCGAATATACGGGGCGGCGTGCTTCAGCGCGGATACGACAATCGCGCGATCTTCTTTCGATGTCATCACTGGCCTCCAAGCATCTGGTGCAGGACGGCCATCTGCGCAAGCATGCGATTGCGTGCTTCAGCGATGACGACGCTGCGTGGTCCGTCAAGAATGTTGTCGGCAACCACTACGCCGCGACGCACTGGCAGACAGTGCATGAAGCGGCAATCCTCTGCGGCATTGTCGAACCACGGTTCGTCGACACACCAGTCGAGATGCTCTTCGCGCAGTTTCTGATCGGCGAGTTTGTCACCGTAGTGGCGCGTTGAAGACCACGACTTTGCGTAAATGACATGCGCGTCCTGCATGGCTGCCCTGCGATCATCGGTCTGGGTTACTGAACCTCCCGACAGCTCTGCAGCGGCGCCGGCTTTCTGCAGGAGCGCATCAGGCAGTTCGAAACCTTCGGGCCGCAGCACGGTGACATCCATACCGCGCAGCGCGGCCATGTGCAGCGTCGCCGCGGGTACAGCCAGCGGCAGCGCTTTGGGGTGATAAGCCCAACTCAATACGAACTTGCCACCGTTGGCGGGCATGCCGAGGTCATCCATCGTTTTCCAGTCGGCGAGGCTCTGGCACGGGTGGTTCATTGCCGACTCCATATTGATATACGGCGTATCGATCAGGTCGGTCAGCGACGAAAATTCGGTCTCTGCGATGTCCGACTCAATGTTCTTGCGCTCGGCGAACGCCCTGATGCCGATTGCGTCGCCATAAGACGCGATCACAGGCACCGCTTCACGAATGTGCTCGGCCGCCGCGCCGTCCATGACGATGCCCGGCCGTGATTCCAGGCCGTGTATCGACATATCCGGAGAGATGACGAACGATCCGCCGCCCAGACGTGTCATTCCCGCCTGGAACGACGCTAGTGTCCGCAGCGATGGGCTCAGGAACAGTAGCGACAGCACCTTGCCTTTGAGCGCTTCCGGTTCCGGGTGCGAATCAAGACGATTGGCCAGCGATACCAGGGCTTTGATTTCTTCAATGGAAAAGTCGGCGAGGTCGTTAAATGCTTGCATCAACAGTGTCCTTGTCTGCGTGTCTAACGGTCAGTCGGTCAATGGCGGGATCGCGTCGAGCGCGCGCGCCAGATGTTCGACGTGTATGGGTTCAAGCACAAGCGGCGCAAGGATCCGCAGCACGTGCGGATCGGCGCTGGTGCCGGTCAGTATGTCGTAGTCGAGCAGCGCATCACGCACCGCGACAGCCGGGCGGTCGCACACGAGTCCGAGAAGGAGGCCCTTGCCCTGGATCTGTCGCACCGGGCCGGTCATGCATTGTGCACAGATCTGTGCCTCGCGTTGGCGGACGTTGTCGAGCAGGTCTTCGTCTTCGATAACGCTGATCGTTGTCGAAATAGCTGCCGCTGCGACCGGACCACCGCCAAACGTCGTACCCAGGTCACCTGGGCCGAAACGCATACCGATGTCCTCGCGGCACAAGACCGCGCCGCACGGAATACCACCGCCGAGCGATTTCGCGCTGGTGATAATGTCAGGCTCGATACCATAGGCTTGCACGGCGAAGAAATGGCCGCTGCGGCCCATGCCCGACTGCACTTCGTCGGCGATCAGGACCGCACCGCATTGCTGCGTTGCTTTGCGCAGCGTCTGCAGAAATTCGCTGGATAGCGCGTACGCGCCCGCGACACCCTGCACCGGTTCGACAATGACCGCAGCAACCGAATCATCAATCATTGTGGCGGCTGCAGCGACGTCGTCGCGCGGTATGAAGTCAACCTCGAAGGGCCTGGCGGGAAAGCCGTACCACTTGTCCGAATTCCAGGTTACTGCCGCTGCTGCGGCAGTGCGGCCGTGAAAACCGTGGGTGATTGCCAGCACTTTATTGCGACCCGTTGTCATGCAGGCCATGCGCAGTGCGTTCTCGTTGGCTTCGGCGCCGGAGTTAACGAAGAACACACGGCTCATACCGTCAGGAGCAATACGCACCAGCGCCTCGGCCGCAGTGGCCCGCACGTCGAGTGCAACGGCATTGCTCTGGAACAGCAGATTGGCGGTCTGTTCCTGTATTGCCTGTGTCAGACGCGGATGGCCGTACCCCAAAGCTGCAACCGCATGGCCGCCGTAGAGATCGAGGATGCGACGACCGTCGGAGGTGATGATCTCGCAGCCTGCGGCGCGTTGCGGCACAAACGGCAGTTGCCCATACACTGGCAACGTCACCTGCGATTCTCGTGCCATTGCGTCCGACGGCGGCAGTTTTTCACTGTTGGCTGACATCAGGTCCACCCGGGCGCTGGCGCTGTCAGGCCGGTTGTTTCCGGCAGGTCCCAAAGACGGTTCATCCACTGCACGGAGCCGCCGGCCGCGCCTTTGACGAGATTGTCGATCGCGCTCATGACAACGACCGATTCTCCATCGGTGGCCACGCCAATGTGGCACAGATTACTGGCAACCACGTTTTTCAGTCGCGGAGTGCCGGACACGACCTGGACAAAAGCGGCGTTCCTGTACGCGTCGGCGTAAACATCGTGGAGCTCAGCGGCGGTTACAGAACGCTTTGCTTTTGCCTGCAGCGTCACATGAATGCCGCGCGCGAACGGACCCGAATGTGGCACGAAATGGACTTTCGTTTCGCGGCCGCTTGCCTGTTGCGTAAGGCCGGAAATTTCCGGTGCATGCCGATGCTCGAGCGGCTTGTAGGCATACAGATTGCTGTTGCGCTCCGGATGATGGGTGCCGGCTTGCGGTAACTTGCCGGACCCGGTGCTGCCGGTCACACCGCTGATGAAGAGCTCGGCGTCGGTCAATCCTGAGCTGATCAGCGGCACGGCCGCAAGCAGCGACGCGGTAGCAAAACAGCCAGGGTGGCCGATGTGCGGTGCGGAGGCCGCATCGACGTGTTCCGGAATCGCGCAGTTGAACTGTGTCAGCAGCTGCGGCGCGCCGTGGGGCGTCTTGTAAACCCGCTCATAATCATCCTGGCACGCATAGCGAAAGTCAGCGGATGAGTCGACGACATGCACGCTGATGTTCTTTTGCTCGGCGGCTTCAATGGCATTGGCGATTACGGCTGCCGAAGCCCCGTGTGGTGCTGCCGAGAACAGTGCGAGCTTGCTGCCGGGCTCGACATGTTCGAGCCAGTGCTCGTGTGCAACAAACCGGTGTCCGGACAAAGCCTGCTCCAGATGGCCGAAAACGCTGCCGATCTCGCAGCCCGCAGAGCTGTCCGAAACTGCAGCGGCCAGTGACAAAGCGGGGTGACCTGAGATCAATCGCAGCAGCTCGGCGCCAACGTAGCCGCTGGCGCCCAACACTACCGTCGGGATCGAGTTAGTCATGCTGCTCTCTTTTTCAGAATGCCAGCGATCAGATCGCCGAGCGCGACGCCATGCGACAGGGCGTTGATAGCCGGTAACGACAGCCGCTCGTCGATTTGCTGGATGCCGACATCATTGTCAGTCGCGGGACCCGTGACAACAGCCGGTTCGATGCCAAATTCAGTTCGCAGAATACGCGCTCCGCCCCACGCCGACACTGGGTCGTTAGCGCAGAGCGCTACGATAGTCAGGGCGTCACGAATGGCCGCATCGGAGAGGATCGCTTCCACGCCGTAAGCGCCCAGCAGCCCATCACCGAGTTCGAGCACGATGACATCCGGGCGCTTGTCCGCAAGCCCGCTCAAGAGGGCGCGCGTCAAGGCGGGGCCGTTGGCGGCGGTCGTCGTAACGATGCCGAAGTCTGAGAAGATCATCGTGTCGGTGGCGCCGGCGTCTTCCATTGCCAAAATGTCCCGCCGCAGCGACACGCCCGTCGCTTTGCACGCCGCGACGTTTAGCCCCAGGTGCCGCAGCCGTCCGACAATCGCACAAGCAGCGGCCGTCTTACCGGAGTCCATGCAGGTACCGGCGAGAGCAATTACCGCAACGCCGTGCATTTCCAATGCCACGTCGTCCTCGAGCATCGTGGCACCGGCCCGGGCCGGTACGCCGATACGTTCGCCGAGGTATGGGAAGCTCAAGACGGTGCCTAGCACCTCGCAGTCGAACGGCGGTCCGACATCGGGATTCGCAGAGTCGCAAATTCCGAGTACGCCGCCGATGTTCAGTAACTGGATCGTATCGCCGGGCCCCAGATTCTCGGGCAGGTGTCCGGAGTAGCCACGCAGTGCTTTGCGATGACCCAAAGCGCCGACAACAATGTCACCTTGGTTGACGGTCGCCATTCGCCCGGATGTCAGCTCGAGCTGGTTATAGCGCGATTTGTTGTTTAGCACGCGAACGGCGACCAGTACGCCTTCCTCGCACGGAATGTCCGCGGACAGGCGGCATTTCGACGTCAGGTCGTTGTGCTGCGCAACCGATGCGATTTTGTCGACAACGGCGCTCTTCATGATGCGCTACCCGCTGCGCGCGTTTGCAGAATACCCGGCAACGATAGAATGCGGGCAAAGCCAACCGCGTCCTCGGCAGTCCATTCGCCGGCTGCTTCGCCATACACACCCCGGGTTGCGGCCAGCAGTGAATGTGGCGATGTGATGCCATCGATAAACAAGTGGCCCGGCCGCAATGTAAATTTGATGGTGCCGGTGACTCGTCGCTGCGACGACGCCAGCAAAGCTTCGATGTCGTCACAGGCGATATCGAGCTGTTTGCCCTCGTGAACCAGATCGCCATAAACGGCAGCGACACTGTCCTTGATGCGTGCCTGCTGAGCACTAAGAACGAGCTTTTCGAGCTCGCGGTGCGCCGTGATCAGCGTGATCGCCGCTGGCGCCTCAAACGCAACGCGACCTTTGGTGCCAAGCACGGTGTCGCCAAGATGGATGCCGCGACCGATGCCGTAACTACCCGCCAGTGCTTCGAGTGCTTCGATCAGTTCGACAGGCGCCAGCTTGTTCCCGTCCAGCGCGGTGGGGATGCCGTGCTCGAATTGAAGCGTGTGTTGCGATGGGGCTTTTGGCGAAGAGAAGGCGTTGGGGGATAACACCCACGCAGATTCCGGAATGGCATTATCAGATGTCAGCGTTTCTTTGCCTCCGATGGTGATTCCCCAGAGCCCGCGGTTGACCGAGTAGTCCGACCCCTGATCCGGCAGCGGCATGCCATGCTCTTTCAGATACTGAAGTTGGTCCTCGCGGACCCAGGCGTTGTCGCGCACAGGCGCGAGCGCTTCGAGTCCGGGGTTGAGTGTTCGCAGGGCGACCTCAAAGCGAACCTGGTCATTGCCTGCAGCCGTGCACCCATGCGCCACTGTCGAGGCGCCGCGCTCGCGTGCGAGCGTCGCCAGGCGTGCCGCCTGCACTCCGCGTTCCGCACCAACGCACAACGGGTAGGCCTGGCCGCGCAGCACGTTACCCGCGATCAGATGACGGATGACGGTGTCGAAGAAGTCTTTCTTGGCATCGATCAGGATGTGCTCGATCGCACCGAGTGCGAGCGCCTTGTCATGCAGTGCTACGGCCGCTTTCGCGTCGATACCGCCGGTATCGACACACGCGGTAATGACGTCGCGACCATAGTTCTCCTTCAGCCACGGCACGCAGAACGAGGTATCCAGGCCGCCGGAAAACGCAAGAATGATTGGGGATTGATCGTTGCTCATAGTGTTCTCTGTTGTTTTGTATCAGGCCTAATGGTCGATGGTCGGTAGTTGATGATCAATGGTCAGACGCGCGTCGAGTGCTCGATTCGTGCCAGCAGGTTTTTTTGTTGTTGTGCCGATTCAGTGGCGACGAATACCGTGTCGTCACCGCCGATGTTGCCAATCATCTCTGGCCAGGCGCAGCGATCCAGTGCCAGCGCAACCCGCTGTGCGGCGCCGATCGCGGTGCGAATCACCAGCAGATTAGGCCCCGCCGGGTTGATCGCACGGAGAAGAGCAGCAATACCGATCATCTGCTCGCTCTCCGCATCTTCGTCGCCGGGCAGTTCATAGCCGGATGTTGTCTTGATAGCGCCGAGTTCGCGAAGATCGCGACTGACGCTGGACTGGGTTGCGGTGTGTCCTTCAACGTTGAGGACTTCCACGATCGAGCGCTGCGTCTTGGCGGGGCCATGACGCAGCAGTCGGCGCAGGGCTGCACGACGCTCTGCTTGTTCTTGGGTTGAATTAGGCATAAATATGCGCATATTTATAACTTAATGCGCATAATGGGTCAAGCTCTCAGTCTCGCGTTTGGGCATTTATTTCCGTTACACTGCGCCGCTCGCGAGATTATGGAGATACGCAGTGGAATACCCGGAGACCGTCGAAGTGACGACTGGCGATAACCCGGTTGGCAGTGTCATCTGGCTGCATGGGCTGGGCGCCGACGGCCATGATTTCGAACCGATCGTCCCGGAGCTGCGGTTGCCTGTGGATTTGCCACTGCGTTTTGTTTTCCCGCACGCGCCGGTCCGGCCCGTGACAATCAACGGCGGCGCGACCATGCGAGCCTGGTACGACATTCTGAGTCTCGACGCAGCTGGTCGGGCTGATGCGGCCGGCGTGCGTGAGAGTACGGCACTGCTCGATGCACTGATCGAACGCGAGCAGCAGCGTGGTATCGCGGCGGACAGGATTGTCGTTGCAGGCTTTTCGCAAGGTGGCGCGATTGCGATCAATGCGGTGCTGCACGCCAAACAAAAACTTGCCGGACTGATGGCATTGTCGACCTACATTGCTTTGCCAGGGGAAATGGCTGCGAGTGACGGCAACAGAGACCTGCCGGTCTTCATGGCCCACGGCAGCTTCGACCCGATGCTCCCGATGCAGTGGGGCAAGGCATCCGCGGAACAGTTGATCGCGCTCGGATTCGCGATCGAATGGCACGACTACCCGATGGCACATGCCGTCTGCGCTGAGGAAATTAACGACATTCGAGACTGGTTGCTTAAGGTGCTCGCGTGAGTATCAGTCAATTTCGCCGAGCGTGATCCAGTGATCGACCAAGCGTCGTGCAATGGAAATGCGGAACGGCAGTTTGGGAAAATCAGACTGTAACTGTTCACGAGTAAACCACTGCGCGTCCTCGAGTTCGCCATCATTCAGTTTGATGTCGGTTGTCGACGCCTCCGCAATAAAGCCCAGCATCAGTGCCGAGGGAAACGGCCAGGGCTGCGAACTGTGGTAACGCACTGAGCCGACGCGAATGTTGGTTTCCTCGAAGACCTCGCGCCGCACGGCGTCTTCGAGACTTTCACCAGGCTCAACAAAACCGGCAATAGTCGAGTAGCGATGTTCCGGCCAGTTCGATTGCCGACCGAGCAGGCAGCGTTCATTGTCAGTTACCAGCACGATGACCGCCGGGTCTGTGCGCGGGAAAATCTGCCGATCGCAATCGCTGTTGCGACAGCGTCTGGAGTTACCGCCAGCTTCAGGAGTGGATGCCGAGCCGCAGACACCGCAGTATTGCTGGGATGCGTGCCACAGCACGAGCGCGCGAGCATGTGCTGCAAGATTTGCTTCGTCCAGCGGCAACATCGTTCCCAGGAAGCGTAAGCCCTGGAATTCGCCCAGCTCTGTAAACGGCTGCGGGTGTTCTGCGTCGATCGCGACGGCAAAGGCGGGTTGATTGCGGAACAGCCCGAGGAAGATCAGGTTTTCGTTATCGACAAACTCGTCAACCTGCGAGCGCAGGAGCCGCAACGCATGCGGCGGGTCGCCGCCGACCAGACAGCGACTGCCCCAAACAGGCACAAAGCGTGCCCCCTCACTGACGGCGGCTTCAGCCAGCCAGTCTGAGTCCTTGCGCCGTTCACCGCTACGATCAACAAATGCGCCGGCGAATACGTTGTGGCTTTCCACGAGTGGGTGCTTACTCTAAGGCTGCGCTGCAGCAACCTCACGACCGTCCGGTACGGCCGTCGTGAGGTGCTACGCGCGTTGCTCTGGTGACTACTCGATAATCAACTACTTCGCGAGCAGATCACGAATTTCTGTCAGCAATGACTCTTCGGCTGACGGTTTGGGCGGCGCAGCCGGCGCCTCTTCTTCTTTCTTCTTCATCGAGTTCATTCCTTTGACAACCATAAAGATTGCAAAGGCAATAATCACGAAATCGAGAACCGTGTTAATGAAAGAACCGTATTTGATGACCGGTGCGCCAGCTTCTTCGGCGGCGGCGAGCGTCGCGTAACCGACGTCACTGAGGTTGATGAACAGGCTGCCGAAATCGACGCCACCCATTAACATGCCGATTGGTGGCATGATGACATCCGCCACGAATGACGAAACAATCTTGCCGAAAGCGCCACCGATGACGATACCAACAGCCATATCGACAACGTTTCCGCGCATCGCGAAGTTCTTGAATTCTTGAAGCATTTTCTGATCTCCCTTAACTGAATTTTGTCTTGTTATTGCACGAGCTTTACGTGCTGGCGGTAGTGTACCGGAAATGGCCAGCTGGCCGGTGCCAATGACACCAAAATTCACATTTCAGTGACGGTTGGCGGTGGCCTCTGACGCGCACATTGGACAGGTCTTGTAGTCGAGCGCGTAAGCATCCTGTACGTACCGCGCATCACACGTCGCGCAAACCGCCAGGTAAAGCTCATCGTTCATTGCGATGCACTGCAGCAGGTTCCAGGTCCACTCAAAGCTGAGCTGCACATCTTCATGCAACAGACAATAGGTCTCATAGGCACGACAAAGACGATGCCCGAACTCTACGTCGGGTCGTGGCCAACAGGGGTGCACGTGATCGTGCCGGTCAACCCGAATCAGCATTCCGGCGGAAAACAGTGCCACGAGGGTCGTTGCTTGCAACTGGCTCTCGGCATTTTTTACATAGCGCGCGATCTGCCGCGGCGACTTTCCACGTCGCCGTTTGACGCGATTATCGCCACTGTGGAGAAAGTAGGTCGCATAGACCTTACGAATCCGGTCATCTGAGAGCCCGGTACATTCCCGAATGGTGCGGGTTCGCGCTTCGTGTCGAATTAGCCGGAGCGCCAGCTCGAACTGGCTCTTTTCGCCTGAATATCGGTCATCCGTGAGACGCATAACTTACCCTTTATGATAGAAAAAGAACATATATAGTAATAAGCTACCCTATAACATCCATACATGGTCAAACAATTCAAATTGTAGAAACTACAGTAATGGACGAAAAATGCGTCCATCCGGGGGTGACAATGCTCTATCAGGGACTATCGACCGATGATCTGGACAACATCCATGCACTGAATCTGTGCTTCCTCAAGACCCTGCCGAATGCCGGCTTCTCCGGCTGCGGGGGGCTGTCACAGAGACGCTTGTCAGAGTCGCAGCAAGCGCATCTGGGTTGTGCTCCGTTCCTGTTGTTCTCTTTGCGCGAGGGTGAGACGGACTATTGGAAGCAAGTGCTATCTGGCGACCCGCAGCTGAAACTCTTGCCCTCCGAGCGCCCGCTCGATGCGACGGCCCGCGAGCTGCAGGCCGCGGGGCTGAGCTTTCTGTGGCAGCTTGCGCATCGCAATCCGTACGCAGTGAGAATCGTCAGCGGCGCGCCGCACAGCTGGTGCGAACAGGTCGCTGCTCTGCCAGTCGTTACGTTTTTGCATCGAACCAGGTTGCGGGCCGATATGTTGGTACCTCGATTTCGCGATCAGGCGGATGTCTGGCAGCGTCTGTTAAAGAGCGGCATCAGCCATAATTCAAAGCTGCGGGCCATGTCACACCAGAGTGCGCTCCAGGCGATGCTGACGCGCGCTGGCCCGATCAACCATGACCCGATTAACCATGAGCGGTTGCAGGTGGCAGCTGCGAGTCTGCCGCCGCCGGGACAAAAAAACGCAAAGCGGCAGAGCGGATAAAGCGCAAGTTATGAGGATGCCGGGTGTGCAGTTACAATACGCCGCCTTATGCAAGCACTCTCGATCAAGAATCTCAGCAAGACCTACGACAATGGCACCCAGGCACTGAAGGGTATTGACCTCTCCGTCGAAAGTGGGGATTTCTATGCGCTGCTTGGCCCGAACGGTGCTGGTAAGACGACGGCTATCGGTATCGTCAGTTCGCTGGTCAACAAGACCGGTGGCGAAGTCAGCGTGTTCGGGCACAGTATCGACAGAGAACTTGAGGCCGCGAAGTCGTGCATCGGCATTGTTCCACAGGAAGTAAATCTCAACTTGTGGGAAACCGTCGGCAATATCGTCTCCAACCAGGCCGGTTACTACGGGCTTGCCGGTCAATTGAAGAAACAACGCGTTGAAAAATACCTGCGCGAACTGCGTTTGTGGGATCGTCGGAATGACGTGGCCCGCAGTCTGTCGGGCGGGATGAAACGGCGGCTGATGATCGCGCGGGCATTAGTGCACGAGCCCAGGCTGCTGATCCTTGACGAGCCAACGGCCGGCGTTGACATCGAGATACGACGCTCGATGTGGGACTTCCTGCGTAACATCAACGAGGAAGGCACGACCATTATTCTGACGACGCACTACCTCGAGGAAGCCGAGACGCTGTGTCGCGACATTGCGATCATCGACGAGGGCAGGATTATCGAGGATGCTCGCATGAGTGACGTGCTCAGAAAACTGCAGCGTGAAGTGTTCGTGCTTAGCCTGACCGAGGCGCTGACCGAGGCACCCGTGCTTGATGGTTTTCAGACGCGGTTGCGCGAAGATTGCGAACTGGAGGTTGAAAAAGGGCCGGACCACGATCTCAATGACCTGTTCGCGGCGCTCAGTGCCCGTAACATCCACGTGGTCAGCCTGCGCAACAAGGCGAATCGGCTGGAAGAGCTCTTCATGCATCTTGTGGAGAACAAGCAGCAAAGGACGCCAGCTTGAACATTGCGCTCAATCTGGTTGCGGTCAAGACCATCATCCGCAAGGAAGTGGTGCGCGTGCTACGCATCTGGGTACAGACGATTGTGCCGCCGGCCATTACGATGACGCTGTATTTCATTATCTTCGGGAACCTGATTGGCCGGCGCATCGGCACCATGGATGGCTTCGACTACATGCAGTACATCGCGCCCGGTCTAATCATGATGTCGGTCATTACCAATTCATACGGCAACGTCGTCTCGTCATTTTTCGGCGCAAAGTTCGGACGACACATCGAGGAAATGCTGGTAGCGCCGATGTCGAACGCGGCTATTATCATTGGACACGTGGCGGGCGGCGTGCTCCGCGGGCTGCTGGTTGGACTGCTGGTCACGATTATTGCGCTGTTTTTCACGCGACTCGAAGTCGCGCATCCGCTGGTCACGGTCTCGATCGTGCTGTTGTCATCGATCGTGTTTTCACTGGCGGGCTTCATTAACGCCGTCTTCGCGAAGAAGTTCGACGATATCTCGATAGTGCCCACCTTCGTGCTGACACCGCTCACCTACCTGGGCGGTGTGTTTTACTCGATCTCGCTGTTGCCGGAGTTCTGGCAAAACGTCTCCAAAGCGAACCCGATCCTCTACATGGTCAATGCGTTTCGTTACGGCATCCTGGGCGTGTCTGACATCGGTATCGCGCATGCTTACGTGATACTGCTCGTGTTTATCGTCGCGCTGTTCTCTGCGTGCATGTTTCTGATGCAGCGCGGCATCGGCATTCGTGAATAACGATGTGCGGCCGCTTCGCTTTCTATTCACCGGCTGAGGCAACGGCCGCGCTGTTCGGCGCGCACGACGCTCCAGCGGTTGAGCCGCGCTACAACATCGCACCGACGCAGTATCTTGCGGCTATTCGTGAGGGAGACGAGCGTGCCCGGGAGCTGGTGATGCTGCGCTGGGGTCTCGTGCCGTTCTGGGCGAAAGACCCCTCCATTGGAAATCGCATGATCAATGCGCGCGCGGAAACCGTCGCGGAGAAACCATCCTATCGCGCCGCCTACCGGCATCGTCGTTGCCTGGTTCTGGCTGACGGTTTTTATGAGTGGCAACGGCGGAACGACACCAAGACGCCGTATTACATTTCAATGGCGAGCGGAGCGCCGTTTGCGCTGGCGGCGCTGTGGGAGCACTGGAAAGACAAAGAGAGCGACGCTACCCTGCAAACGACAACGCTGCTGACGACTCCGGCCGACAATTTTATGACGCCGCTGCACCATCGAATGCCCGTCATACTGCAGCCCGACACCGCTGACGAGTGGCTGGCGGGCTCAAACGATTTGCTGGATAACATCGCCGCCAAGACCCCACCATTGCAGGCCTGGCCGGTCGACAAGCGCGTGAACAATGCGCGCAACGAAGGCGAAGAGCTAATCGATGTCGGCGGGGATATCATCCGCTGACAGGTGCGGCATCATCGAGACGATCAGCGTGCCTGGCCCACCATGTACGCCGAGCGCGGTGCCGATGCTGGTCAGCGCGAGTCTCTGAATACCGGGCATGCGCTTCCGAATAGCGGCCTCGAACTCCCTGGCATCTTCCATGCACACGGCGTGTCCTATCGCGACGTCAATCCGGGCGCTCTCCGGCGCGCGCCTTGCGACAAAGCGCGCGAAGCGGCTCGCGGGGATGCTTCGCCCGAACAGGAAGCCGCTCAGAGCAAGACGTCCGTCGGGTTTGGTGCAGATAATCGGCGTGAGTCTCAGCAGCTCTGCAATCGTCCTGACCCAGCCAGGCACTCGGCCGCCGCGCACGGCGTAGCGAAGGTCCTTGAGCAGCGCGTAAGTCGTTGTATGCAGGAGCTGTTTCTCGATCGCCGCGATCGTCGCCGTTACGCTGCGACCGGCGGCGGCGCATTCCGCCGCCAGAACCACGAGTTGTCCCTGCCCCATCGAGGCATTCCGGGAATCGATCACGCGAATATCGCCGGGCGCATCGGTGCGCTCGGCCGCGGAACGTGCGGCTTCGTAGGTGCCGCTTACACGACCGGTCAGGTTGATTGAAAGCACGTCACGAAAGTGGCTGGCGAGAAATTGAAACTGTCGGCGAAAATCGCCCGGCGCCGGTTGTGATGTGGTCGGGTGATCGGGATTCGTCCTGAGCTCCTCATAAAACTCGTCAGTCGTGATGCTGACCTTGTCGAGGTAGCCGCGATCGCCGAACTGGATGCGGCAAGGCACCATGTGGATGTCGAGTCGCTCCATGTCGGCATCGGCAATGTCTGCGGCCGAATCGGTGATAACAGCGAATCGACGCGAGTGGTCGTGAGTGCTGTGCTGCTGGCGGTGCATGTCGTCTGCTTTTTCTGCGCTAAGCTCACCGAAGCGCCGGGCGACGTTAAACACATCGTCGGGGTCGTCGACATGAATATGAATCTTTGCTTTGCGTTTGGTGCCGGCCAACACCAGCGAGTCGCCGAGTTCTGTCAATGCCTCTCGCAGCTTGCGGCGGTCGATATCTTCAGCGGTGACCATGCACTCGGTGCAGAAGCGAAACTGCGAGTCGTTGTCCGCTTCGGCAAAATCCACGACCGGTTCGATGTGCCGGAGCACGGCAGCATCGGGCGCGTGCGCCATGCTGCCGTCGCGCAGGTAGCCGGACATTCCGGCGACCAGCTCGGCGAAGCCTTTGGCGCCGGCATCGACGACACCGGCTTTGCGCAGGACCTCGAGCTGCGTTGGGGTGGCGGCAAGCGCTTGCTCGACGCTGGCCATTGCCGCTGCCATGACCTCGGGAAAATCGTTGTCGCGCCCCTCGGAGGACTGCTGCCTGAGGCTGTCGGCAAAGGCCGCGATCACAGACAGAATCGTTCCCTCACGAGGGTTTGACAGTGCATCATGCGCGTATTCGCTGCCCTTCGTAACCGCCTTGGCGAAGGTGTAGGGCGTGAAGCGAGTGATGTCTGCGGCGTCATCGCTCACACCCTGGAAGAACTGCGCGACGATCGCGCCGGAGTTCCCCCGCGCACTGTCGAGTAGTGTATCGGCAAGTGCGGCCAGCAGCGTGCCGAGATGCTTATCGTGTTCTCGTGTTAGAAGGTTGAGTGCGGCGCCCAGCGTCAGGCTCAGGTTGGTGCCGGTATCGCTGTCCGCCACCGGAAAAACGTTGATGCGGTTCAGAAGATCCTGTTCACCAATAACGCGGTAGATGCCCGATCGGAGCGCGTCGGCAAAGACCTCACCATCTACATGTTTGCCAACCGGATCTACCAAGCGCCTGCCGCCTCAGTCACGCGGTAGCAGGAAGGTAGTGCCACGATAATCAAGAACAACGCCGTCCGGCCTGATTTCGTCAACGGTCGGGCCTTCGTTGAGCTGAGACTTCTCACGTTGTTTGGACATGTTGATGAAGACAAAGCGGTCTTCCGGAACCTCGCTGTAAACGTGGATATCGAGGTGCAAATCGGGCAGCGTGATGCTGCCATTGGCCTGCAGTTCATAGATCGTTGGCAACCTGGCCACCTGTTGTGCCCGCGTGTTGCTGGTAGGCGTTGCGCCAGGGCCGGTATCGATTGGTATCGCAATCGGCGGGGGTTCCTGCACCTGCGTCGAAGGCGGTGGGGCCCGGCGCTGCGACTCGTTGAGGCGTGCGGCCTCAATTTGTGTCGCAAAATCGGTGGCGGCAGCCGACGGCGCCGTTTCGACGGCGTTGCCGGTAGTCACAGCCTGCGCCGGCGGATTATCGTCAGAGCGCAATAACATCCCCAGCAAGACAATGAGGTTGATCGCGAGTAGTGCGCCGAGCAGCAGAAGCCAGCGCGGCGCGCGCGGACTGCCGTCACTGCTGGGCACCGTTGCGAACGCCGCCGGCGTTTGTTGCTGGCGGTCAGTTTCCGATTTTTTCAGCGCGTCCAGAATAAAAGACATCGTTAATCCCGGGTAAGTCGTGGTGTGCCGTCAACAGCGAGCAGCGAGTTAATGACGATCTGTGTTTGCTGGCCGGCCAGTCCGTCAACGCTCAGCCGGTGATCGCGCTGAAACCGCCGTACGAGCTGTTCGAGATCGGCGTCATAAATATCAGATTCCTGGTCCGCACTGGCGTACCGGGGATCGATTGACGCAAGGCTGTTGCGTAGCCAGACTACGCTCTCGTTGCGCGCGTCACGACCCAGCGACACCGGCGTTCCGCCGGGTGGTCGCCACAGCAGCATGTATTGGCCAAACCATGACTGCAACAAGGAAGAGGCGGGGTGTTCAACGAGAATGCCACCAATTGACAGTTCCACCATGTCGCCGCGAACGGCAGTCAACAAGACTTCGTGGCTTTCCCCATCGTCGTCCACCAGCGTCATGAGCGCGGGTCGATCCATCTGTTTGAGCCCGCTCCAGGAACCGCGCTGGAAGAGACAAACGAGCCCGGCGTCATTCGCTTGCGAACAGCCACTTTGCGCCGATGCCTGGTACTCCAGCCCCCAGGATTCGAAAAGCGACGTTAACGCACTGGCTGTCGTCGTCAGCGTCGAACCCAGTTGCAGTTGCTCGTTCAATGTAGGGGTATCTGCGGCTGCCGCAGCTGGTTCGATCGCGGTCTCTTCGGCCGGCTCCGGCTGCGCCACCTCGGGCTCCGCGGCCAGTTCCTGTGTTTGTGGCTCGGCGGCGATGGCGATGGCGGCGGCCGGCGCGTCCAGCACCGCTTCTGAGAGGTTGCCTGCCGATTGCTGCGAGTAAGACCAGACGCTCGCCGCAATAACGGCAATACCGACAACAGCAGCAGTCGCCAGGGCCGGCCGAAGCCAAGCGGGCCGTTCCGCCTCGCCGCTGACCTCGGCGGCAGCACGCCGAACGAGGCGCTTGTTGACGCGACGTGATTCCACGCTGTAAGCACCGAGCAGTGCGCGATCACAGATCACGTTGATCAGGCGTGGCACGCCCTGGGAAAGATTGAATATCGACTTCTTGGCACCGCTTTCGAATACTTCGCCAAGCGCGCCGGCGACTTTGAGACGGTGTTCGATGTAGTGCGCGGTTTCCTCCCGCGTTAGTGGCTCGAGGTGGTAGCGCCCCGTGATGCGTTGCGCCAGTTGGCGCAGGTCGTTACGGGCTAACAGCTCGCGCAGCTCGGGTTGACCAATCAGAATGATCTGCAGCAATTTTTGTTTGGCGGTTTCGAGGTTCGTCAGCAGGCGCACTTGCTCAAGTACTGCGGGCGACAGGTTCTGTGCTTCGTCAACGATCAGGATAGTGCGACGACCTTCCGAGTGGGCATCGAGAAGATGCCGATTCAGCGCGTCCGTCTGTGCTTTGATACTGCCGCGATTATGGGCGACGTCGATATGCAGCTCTTCGCAGATAGTCGCCAGAAACTCGAGCACCGACAGCTGCGGATTAAGCACGACCGCTACATCGGCATTGTTGGGCATGCGATTCAGCAGCAACGTTCGCACCAGCGTTGTCTTGCCCGTGCCAACCTCGCCGGTAAGCTGAATGAAGCCACCACTCTCAGTCACACCATAGACGAGATGAGCAAGCGCTTCGCCGTGCCGCTCGCTCATGAAGAGATAGCGGGGGTCAGGCGTTATCGAGAACGGCTTTTCACGCAGTCCGAAAAATTCGGTGTACATATTGTATTGCCACAATCGGGGCCGAGCCCGATTCTACCCTAATCAATGGCGCTCCAGCGTGCTTGCGCGCTCGAGCGAATCTGTGCCGAAGCGATCCCGAATGGCATCGACAGTCTGATCGACGCGACTTACCGGCTCCGCATTGTCTTCGGCAAAAAGATCGGCCTGCTGCACCGGTGCCAGATTGCTCCCGCCGACTCCGAGCAGGCGGATTCTTGCGCCAGCATTGCGTTCCAGCCAGGCACTCAACAAGTCACAGGCGATGGCGTAGATTTGGTCGGTGCCGCTCGCCGGCGGCTTGATACTGCGTTGGCGTGTACAAGTCGTGAAATCGGATCGACGGATTTTTACCTGCACGGTACCGGCAGCCAGTCCATGCTTGCGAAGCCGCGTGGTAGTGCGCTCTACCAGCCGCAGCAGCTCACGTTCCATCGAGTCCTTATCCGCCAGGTCCGTATCGAAGGTCTCCTCCGCGCTAATGGACTTTTCGGTGCGGGATGCGAGCACCGGACGATCGTCAATACCGGCTGCGCGCTCGACAGTTTTCTGTGTGTAGCGACCGAAAACGGGTGTGAGCAGGCGATCGGGCGCCGTACGCAGGTCGCGGACTGTGCGTACCTGAACGGCATCCAGGCGCTTGCGCGTTTGCGGCCCGATGCCGGGAATCACGGCGATGGACAGCGGGTCCAGTCTTGCCGCGTAGGCGGCCGGGTAAAGGACCGTGAGGCCGTCAGGCTTGTCGAGATCCGACGCGATCTTTGCAACGAGTTTGTTTTCAGCGACGCCGACCGATGCGCGCAGCGCAGTATCGTCGAAGATCCGTTGCTTTATCTGCGCGGCGATCTTCTCCGGTGACCCAAACAGAGTGACGCTGGCGGTGACATCGAGAAAAGCTTCGTCGAGCGAGAGTCCCTCGACCAGCGGGGTGAACTCACGAAAGATGCTGAAAATGGACGCCGAAATCTGTTTGTAGTGCGACATGCGGACACTTGCGCGGCAAAGGTCCGGACAGCGGCGACGTGCCTCGGCCATCGGCATGGCCGACCGGATGCCGAACACCCGTGCTTCGTAACTGGCAGCGGCCACGACGCCGCGTTTCGAGCCACCACCGACAACGACGGGTTTACCGCGCAGATCTGGGTTGTCGCGCTGCTCGACCGACGCGTAGAAAGCGTCCATATCGACATGCAGGATGCTGCGCGCCGCGTGCATCATCACGCTACTGTCCGCGGGCGACGATGAATCGCGCTAGCCATTCCAGTGGAGCGGCGCGGTCGCCGAAAATTCGCAGTTCGTCGAGCGCGCCATGCAATAACTGGTCGCAACGCCGCCGCGACTCGTCAACACCGAACAAGGCCGGGTACGTGGATTTATGATGGAGCTCGTCAGCCCCGGCAGTTTTGCCAATGATATGCGTCTCGCCTTCGACATCCAGGATGTCGTCTCTGATCTGGAACGCAATGCCGATGGAACGTGCAAACCGATCCAGTACCGTCGCTTTCTCGGCGGCGAGGTCTTCACTTAAGAGGCAGGCGGACACGATCGACGCGTGGATAAGGGCGCCGGTCTTGAGGGCGTACATGTGCTCAAGCTGCTCCCGACCCAGCGTCTTCCCTTCGGCCGCGAGATCAATCGACTGGCCACCGGTCATGCCTGTGGACCCGCAGGCGTCCGCAACCAGTCGGACGAGCTTGATGCGGCTGCCTGCCGGCGCACCCTCAAGTCCGGCCAGCACCGCAAACGCCAGCGGCTGCAAAGCATCCGCCGCGAGGATCGCCGTAGCTTCGTCAAATTCGATGTGTACCGTCGGTTTGCCGCGCCGCAGATCGTCATCATCCATCGCCGGCAGGTCGTCGTGAATCAGTGAAAACGCATGAATCAACTCGATGGCCACGGCGGGCACATCCAGCACCTGCGCGTCGACGCCGAGGCACTCACCGGTCGCGTAAACCAGCAATGGACGCACGCGCTTGCCGCCGTTGAAAACGCCATAGCGCATCGCCTCGTGAAGCCGCGCCGGATGCGTTGAAGCGCGCGGTAGAGCTGCGTCCAGCCGCGCGTTAACGCGCTCGGTATAACTGGCGATACGGGCTTCGAATGTGTGCGGCAAGGCGCTCGACCTGCGTGTTTGGGACCACGTAGCGTACACGGAATTAAGCCACCGTGCGCAGCGTGGCCTGGGCTATAATTCGCGTCCCCCGTCCGATAACTATCCAAAGGTTCAGAGCCATGCGGGCAGCCGCAATCGCGCAGCCGAACATCGCGCTCATCAAGTACTGGGGTAAGCGAGATGTCGATCGCAATCTGCCTGCGGTCGGCTCGATTTCGATTACCCTGCGCGAACTCTTTACCGAGATGCACGTGCAGCTCGATGCCGGGTTACCGCACGACGTGCTTGCCGTGAACGGAACGCCGGATACCGTATTGTTACCAAGACTGAGCGCTTGCCTTGATCGCGTGCTGGGTTCCGAGCGAAGTCGCGCTCGCATTGACAGCCGCTGTAATTTTCCGATCGCTGCCGGGCTGGCTTCATCGGCGTCGGCGTTCGCGGCACTGACCGTCGCCGCCGCAGCAGCCGCAAACAAATCTTCAGACCCAGCAGTACTGGCATCGCTGGCGGGCCGTGCTTCCGGTTCCGCGGCGCGTTCGCTGTACAGTGGCTTCGTAGAACTCGAAAACACGGCAGACGACATTGCTGTACGCACGCTTCGTGACCCCGGGGAGTGGCCGTTGACAGTCGTCGTCGCGATCACCGCCAGCGGCCCGAAGTCGGTTGGGTCAACCCTAGCCATGGAGCTGAGCCGGAAAACATCGCCCTTTTATTCAAGCTGGATCGAGCAGCAACCGCACGATCTTGGCGTTGCCCGCGACGCGATTATGCGACGTGATTTCGAGAATCTCGCGGCCGTGTCAGAACACAACTGCCTGAAGATGCATTCGATCATGTGGGCCTCGCGGCCACCGATCGTATATTGGAACTCGGCGACGATGGACTGCCTGCAGACGATCAGAGATCTTCAGGCACAAGGTGTTGGCGTGTTCTTTACGATGGATGCCGGACCGCAGGTAAAAGCTGTGTGTCTGCCTGAATTCGCGCAGCAGGTCCGCGCCGCGCTTGCCGCCACGGACGGTGTCATCGAGCTGATGGAGTCCGGGCTCGGTGATGCGGCACGACTGGTTGATCTGACATGAGAACCGTCGTCGCCAGTGCGCCGGGCAAAGCAGTGCTTTGCGGCGAGTATGCCGTACTGGATGGCGCACCTGCGGTTTGTATGGCGCTGGATCGGCGGGCGCGAGTCACGGTTACTCCATACGAGGGCGACTGGACTCGTGTCTCGGCGCCCGGATATACCGCCATCGAAGGTTTATTGCGAGTTGTTGGCGGGAACGTCGAATGGTTGCAGGGCGCGTCTGAATTTGGTCTGGTCGACGCTGTACTTCGAATCTCTACCGCGCTGTCCGAGCGCGTCGTGTCCATCGAGCTGAACAGCGATGCGTTTCGGGACCGGGCATCCGGCGAAAAAATCGGCATCGGCAGCAGTGCCGCATTGACGGTGGCTTTGCTTGCAGCGCTGCGCGGCACGGAGGACGTATTTGCCGATGCCATCGACGCGCACCGGCGGTTGCAGCAGGGTGCTGGCAGCGGCGTCGATATCGCGACGTCGGTACACGGCGGGCTGCTCGAGTATCGAACGGGAGCTGCAGAGATTATTGCGCTGCAATGGCCTGCAGGACTCCAATTCCGGCTCGTGTGGTCGGGCATTGCAGTGGATACGCGTGCAAAACTGGCGCACCTCGACAGTACCGCCGAATCAGAATCTCGTACGGATCTTGTGCCGGCGGCCATCGCAATGGCAAAAGCGTGGAGCTCGGCCGAACGCGTGCTCGGCGAGTACCCGGCGTATATCGAGAATTTGCGGCGATTCAGTGTTGACCACGGTCTCGGCATATTCGATGCTGGTCATGATGAACTTTGCATAGAGGCTGCCGACGCCGGCCTGGTGTATAAACCATGCGGCGCGGGTGGTGGCGATGTGGGTATCCTGCTCGGCCGGTCCGGCGAGCAGCTGGACGATTTTATGGCAGGCAGGCAGCAAACCCTGCACTGCGAGCTCGACCCGGTTGGCGTAAAGCTGGAGCAGCGTTGAAAGACTCACGACTATCGCGACTATCGGGTCTTCACAGACTCGGCATTGCTGAGCGCATTAGTGCGCTGCAGCGGCAGGGCTGGCTGTCGGCTGCCGATGCCGAGCGCCTCAAGAACGGCCGCCAGGTGCTCTCTCCTGCGGCTGCTGACAAGATCATCGAAAACGTTGTCGGTGTTTTCGGGCTGCCATTCAGCATCGCACCGAACTTCCTGATCAATGGCGAGGATCGCATGGTACCGCTCGTGGTCGAGGAGCCGTCGATCGTTGCGGCCCTCAGTGGCGCGGCGCGTCTGGCCCGCAAAACCGGCGGTTTCGAAGCGCGTTGCGATGAGTCCCTGCTGGCGGGGCAGATTCATGTGACCGGCGCCACTGATCCGGCGGCGGCAGTCGATTCGCTGCACGCAGCAAAAGCGTCAATTCTCGAACGTGCGAATGCGGTCCATCCGCGACTCATCAAGCGTGGCGGCGGCGCACGCGACATGGAAGTTCGCCTTCTCGAGTTGCCCGACGGGGCGCCGCTGATTGCCGTTCACCTGTTGGTCGACACGGTCGATGCGATGGGTGCAAACCTGGTCAATACGCTCTGCGAGGCCGTCGCGCCGCACGTTGCCGATTTGTGCGAGGGAACGGCTGCATTACGAATACTCTCTAACCTGGCAGACCGCTCGGTCGTTACCGCCACGGTGCGCTTCGCCGTCGATGACCTGGGCGATGCCGAGTTCTCGGGCGCAAAGGTGCGTGATGCAATTGTTCTTGCGAATGACATTGCTTTTGTTGATGTACATCGCGCGACGACGCACAACAAAGGCGTGATGAATGGCGTTGATGCGCTGGCGATCGCAACGGGCAATGACTGGCGCGCCATCGAGGCAGGTGCCCACGCCTACGCGGCGCGTGACGGACAATATCGGCCTCTAACATGCTGGACAGCCGGTGCAACCGGTGACCTGGTGGGCGAGATCGTCATACCCCTGAAAGTCGGTGCGGTTGGCGGCACGCTTGATGCGAACCCGGCGGCATCGCTCGGACTGGCGATAACCGGAACGAAGTCAGCCAGGGACCTGGCGTTGCTGATGGCGGCCGTCGGTCTGGCTCAGAACTTCGCTGCGCTGCGGGCTCTCGTCAGCAGCGGTATTCAAAAGGGACATATGAAGCTGCATGCGCGCAGCGTCGCTGCCGCGGCTGGCGCGCCGGAGGCCGATTTCGAAAAGGTTGTCTCGCGGCTTATTGACAGCGGTGAGGTTAAAGGCTGGAAAGCCAGAGAGATACTCGACCAGCTGGCCGCGACGCAAGCCAATCAGGAAGCGCCGATGGGTACCGCCGCGGGAAAAGTTATTCTGTTTGGCGAGCATGCAGCGGTTTACGGTCGCCATGCACTGGCCGTCCCGGTTGTCGATGCGGTCAACGCCAGCGTGCAATCATCGAGCGGCGGTACTTCGCTGGCAATTCCGGCTTGGGGTGTCGCGCGCAACCTTAATCACGAGAATGCGACCGGCATCGACGCTGCAATCGGTCTTATTTTGAAGCGACTGGAGCAGCCGCTCGTCGACTACGCTATCCACGTGGATTCCGCGCTACCGCCGGGGATGGGGCTTGGCTCGTCCGCCGCCATCGCCGTCGCTGTTACGCGGGCCTTTTGTCACTACCTCGACATCGATATCAATGATGATCGCGTCAACGAGATCGCATTCGACTGTGAGAAGCTCGCGCATGGCACGCCCTCCGGCGTCGATAACACGATCTCAACCTATGCGAAACCGATGTTGTTTCGCAATGAGGGTGCGCTGCAGATTCAATCGTTGACGCTGCAAGAGGCGCCGCCGTTGCTGATCGCGAGCAGTCACGAGACGGGTCTGACCAGCGAACAAGTGGCGGGTGTCAGGCGACGGTACGGACGGTCGCCGGCACGCTATGACGCGATTTTCGATGAGATTGATGAGCTCAGTCTGGCGGGCGCCGAATTGCTGCAGGCTCGCAATTATGATGAGCTGGGATTGCTCATGAATATCTGTCACGGACTGCTGAATGCTATCGAAGTATCAACGCCTCAACTTGAACACATCGTTGCGCTTGCAAGGCAGGCCGGCGCCGCCGGGGCGAAACTCACTGGCGCAGGAGGCGGCGGCTCGGTCGTGGCGTTGTGTCCGACGGATTCGCATCGTGTAGAAGAAGCACTGCAGCAGGCTGGTTACCGCGTCATGGTGCTGAAGTAGTGAGCGCGCATCACAGAATCGTTTCTTCTGAGAGTGAAGAGCTGATCCTGGTTGATCGAAAGGACAACGAGATCGGCTTTCTTTCGAAAGGCGAGTGTCATGACGGTGCTGGCGTGCTGCATCGGGCATTTTCGTTATTTCTGTTCAATGATGCGGGCGAGCTGCTGTTGCAGCAGCGCAGCAGCAACAAGCGTCTGTGGCCCGATCACTGGTCGAATAGTTGTTGCAGCCATCCGCGGCGCGGCGAAAGCATGAAGATAGCGACCCAACGCCGGTTGCGCGACGAACTGAACTTTGCAACCACCCTGGAGCACGTCTATCACTTTTGCTACACGGCAGACTTTGGTGCGGCCGGCGCTGAAAACGAGCTATGCCATGTCTATCTCGGGCGTGCACCCGGGAGCGTACAACCGAACGACAGTGAGATTGCCAGCCTGAGGTTTGTCGCTGCCGCGGACTTCGAGATTGAGCTGGCGCGCTTCCCGGAGCGCTTCACGCCCTGGTGTAAGCAGGAATGGAGTGAATTGCGCAGCCGATACCAGGAGCAACTGGCACGCTACTGCGACATCGGTTAAGCGATGTATTTGTAGTACTCGATGCCCATGTCGGTGAAATGGCGTTCTTCCACGCCGCCGACGCGATCGATGACAAATTCGTTGTTCGGCAGGTAATCGAGACCCGAAACCCGCCGTCCATCGTGCAATGCTTCGTACTGTTCTTGACTGAGGTCCACCGCAAGCTGCATCGCCGCGTTGAACTGAATCTTCGCCGTAGCCTCACGCCAGCCGTCCGCCATGAAGAACGGAATGACCTCAGCGGCATCGCCGCTGCCGTAACCCAGCGTGAGCACCTCTTCCCCGGCACTCAGTGAATTTTCATCGAGCGCCTGTTCGAATCCGGCCGCCATCCATGCGGGAAGGGCTGCCGTATAAAGATTGCCCAGATCGAGCATCATGTCGCTGCCCAGCGCCATTTTGTCGAGAATCTCTCTGCGGTAATGCCGTGAAGCACGGAATGCGCGCAATGCCGCCATGGTGAGAGGATAGGCTTCGAACTGATGTGTCTCCCGGCCTGCCAGCGCCGCGACCGCGGGTTTGCTGACCATCTCTGCGCGCACCGCCGTGACATCGACACCGGCTTCATAACAGTACGAAGCGAGCTCGGCTCGATCCTCGGCGTTGCCCTGTCCCAGCGCGAACAGGTACGAGACTGCCCAGCCGGTCTCCGGCATGCGTCGATACGGGCGGTGCATGAAGACGGTCCGCAGCGATCTCAGGTAGTCGCTGGCATTGAGCTCACGCTTGACGTACATATCGTTCAACGCGTGCAACGTCTCATCGATATAGCACGTGGTCGAGTACTTGCCGTTAAAAACCGGGAAGTCCTGCACCTGGTGTGACTCGGAGCGGTCCTGGCCGCAAAAACGCAGCATCGGTTTGCGAAAATCCATGATGCGATAGTCGGAGGCGGACCCTGAACCAATCAGGTCGACAACCGCGAGCTGCGGGTCTTCCTCGAGCAGCATTGCCACCGCGCCAGCGCCCTGTGTCGGCTCGCCCGAGCTGCCGCGCGCATATTCCGCAATATCGGCACAGACAACAATCGCCTGGCTGCCGGCGCCGTCCAGGGCCAGGTGGCGGATCGCACCTTTCATGCCATAAACACCGCCAAGGCAGGCATGTTTGAACTCTGGTACCTCGCAACTGCGCGAGATCGGCGGCTTGCCCCGCGCGATCAGCGCCTCATCGACCATGCCTTTCACAATAATCGCGCCGGCGGAGTTATCCGTGCTGGATTCGGTACCCAGCCCGAGAAACTTCACGCGCTGCGGATCGACACCATATTGTTCGATCAGCCGTAAGACTGCGGTGGCCGCCATCGTATAGATGCTGTGATTGGGGCCGCGAACCCGGAAACTGCGCCCAACAACCTCACGGATCTTGGGCCACTGGTTATCCGTCCAGTCACACCAGTCCTCAAGCCATACGCGGTACGGCGGGACGTAGGCGGCGAGGCCGCTGATTCCGATTAGTTTTTTAGATGAGTGCTGGTTCATGGCTGCAGTTTGGTTAGCCCGGCGATTTTAGTGCGCCGGGCCCTATCACTCAACCATTTATTCTATGGTGACGGTGATTGGGGCCGATGCTACCGGCGGTTCGTGGGGTATATGCCGGTGGTCGCCCAACAGCAATGACAGCGTATGGGTCCCCGGAGGCAGCGTAATTTCTGTCGATCGACTGCCATCGCCGAAGTGAACGTAATTCGCGTCAGCCGGTATAGGCAGCCCCAGCGGTGGCAGTCCCGTATCGATCAGCAGATGATGATGCCCGGAATCCGGCTGAGCGTTGCCGGCCTTAACTACGTCCATTCCCTCGACGCCAAATTCGATTCTGACCGGGTTTTTAAGGGTTTCGCCATCGGTCGGCCTGATGAAAAAAACGCGCGCGCCGGCAGGAGATGCAGTGCGTTCCAGGGCGGCAGGCGCTGCGGCTGACGCCACAGACGGCTGATCGGCGGTTGCTGCCGTCTCGTTGGCTGGCTTCCCGCAGGCCACCAGGCCCAGAAGCAGAATGGTGGCGACAAATAGGCTTGATTTCATGACTGGGCACCCCCGGAGCCGCTGGAGACGGCAAGCAAAGCGAACATGATCGCGCCGAACATCGTCAGCGATACGCCTAACCAGTAAGCGACCATGAGCGCGAAGTACTTGATTATTGTAAAAATATGTCGCTGAGCATAAACGCGGCGCAACGCCATGTACAGGTACACCGGTATGTACAGGGAGGCCGCGACGATAACCAGTACCGATGCGCCATCCGGCACGCTAAGCAGCGTCATCGTGCGTGAGAACAGTATCTGCAGCGTCAGTATCAGGAAGAAGAACGCGTGGAAATGCACGATGAACAACAAATGTTCCACGAAATAACGGCGCGAAAGCGGGTAGAGAATTTTCAGCACCAGCGCCATCAGCGGCATCAACACGATCAGCGCCACCGGTATGTTGTCGATCAGGAGGTCGAGAAAAGTGGCGCCGTTATCGGCCAGGACACGGTCGCAGACCGCTTCGAGTCGGGCTGGGGTCAGCCGCCGTTTGAGCCAGTCCGGCCAGTCCGCAAGGCTGTCACTATCGATATCGCACTGTGCTTCCTCGTCCGTCATGTCCAGTCGGAAGGTCTTGTCATCATCGTCGAGCGTGACGCCGAGCTCGGCGTTGACGTCATCGAGTCGATCGGCAGGAACAACGTCATCGAGCTTGACGCCGCCGCGCGCGAGCTCGTCGAGAATCTCCTGTTTCGCCTGCTCCGCTTCGGAATTCCTGCCGGCTTCCGCTTCCGGCGTCGGCGGAGGCTCCGGTTCGAACAGCAGGCCGAGATCGTCACGCGGATCGAAAAACGCGACGACGAAGAAAATCACACTGAGCACCAGGTACATGCGGAACGGTGGCATGTAGCGTGCGCGACGGCCTAAAAGATAATCGCGAGTCAATTGCCCGGGACGAATCAGCAGCGGACGCAGCGTGCGCCACAGACGTGAGTCCAGTTCGAAGAGATCGCCAAATGCCTCTGCCAGGAGCTGCCAGATACTGATAAGCCGACTGACGGATCGCTGCCCGCAAGTGCCGCAATACTGACCCTCAAGCCGCGCGCCGCAGTTCAGGCAGTCCGGGTTGTCGACGGCGTTGACATCGCGGCCATTGTCCTCGCGCAATGCTCGTCCACGCACGCTGGCCATCTCGCCAAAAGCGTCGGCCAGACTTATTTCAATATCGGCGAAATAAGTATCCAGCAGTTCGTCCAGCGCGCTGTTGTCGTGGCAGCCGATTTGCAGGATAGTGCTGGCAACATCCTCTTGCCCGGAGGTTGCGTTCCAGTGGTGCGCGGATTCGATGCCCTCGTGCTGCAGGGATTTCGCGACAAACTGTTCGAGCCACGCCTGAAACTCGGCGGCCACCTCGTGGCTGACGAAAAACGTCGACTCGTAAACTGGCCCGGCGCGCTGCGTCATCCGAAAGAATCAGCTTGCTTTTTTCTTCTTGCTTGCAGCCGGTTTCTTTTTGGCTGCACGCTTGGCCGGTTGCTTGGCCGCCTTTTTTCGCGCCGGCGCGGCGTCACGCGGCACGCGCGCGAGTTCATCCGGCGAGAAATCGTCGACATCGAGCAGCGCGAGTACCTTCTCATGGTAGTTGCGCAAGGTTCGCGATTCCGCTTTGCTGATGACCTGCGCCTTTTCCCCCTCTTCGATCTGCGAAACAACGTAGTCCGACTGAATAAGCCCTTCCTTGCGTGCCTGACGCAGCCGCTTTTCAAGCGGCGCGACCTCTGCTGTCAGTTCAAGAGCTTCCTGCAGCAAGCCCAGGGGATTGCCGGGCTCCAGCGTTGTGTACGCCAGCGCGCTCAAACGCTCGCGCGACTCACCCGGCATTGTGACGAGATCGACGACTTTTGCCGCGATTTCATCCGACGGAGCGGAGTAGGTACGGCCACGCGGGAAAATAAAGACACGCAGCATTGTTGCTATCCAGCGGTTCGGGAAGTTGCGCAAAAAGGCGTGCAGTGATTCCTGCGCCTGATACATCAGCGTGCGCACCGACCATTCGACCAGCGGCAGATCCGTTGCGCGACGACCCTGGTTTTCGAAGTGTTTTAGCACCGTGGAGGCAAGATACATCGAGCTAAGCACATCGCCCAGACGCGCCGACAGCAGTTCGCGTTTCTTCAATTCGCCACCCAGAGTCAACATCGCGAAGTCCGACGCTAGCGCGAACGCCGCGCTGTAGCGGTTGATGTTCTGATAGTAGCGACGCGTCGGAGTATTCAGCGGCACCTCACTGAACTTCGCGTGCGTCAAAGCCAGGAAGAATGATCGCGCCATATTGCTGATCGCGTAGCCGATGTGTCCGAACAGTGCGTCGTCGAACTCAATGAGACCACGATCCTCGTCGTCATCACCGGCAGCATGCAGCTCGCGTAGCACGAACGGGTGGCAGCGAATCGCGCCCTGACCGTAGATGATCAGGCTGCGCGTCAATATGTTCGCGCCCTCGACAGTAATGGCAATCGGCGTCGCCATATAGGGACGGCCGAGATAGTTGTTCGGGCCCATCATGACTGCCTTGCCGCCGTGCACGTCCATGGCATCGTTCGCCACTTTACGGCCCAGTTCGGTGCAGTGGTACTTGAGAATCGCTGAGGGCACTGCGGGCTTCTCGCCCTGGTCGATGGCACCCGCGGTTACGGCAACCGCGGCATTCATAATATAGGTATGCCCGGCAATGCGCGTCAGCGCTTCGCCAACGCCCTCGAAATTTGCGATCGAGGTATTGAATTGCTTGCGGATAACCGCGTAGGCACCGGTTGCGTAACTCGCCGCCTGGCCACCGCCCGACGCACTCGAAGGCAGTGTGATGGCGCGACCGACCGACAGCAGCTCGACGAGCATCTTCCAGCCTTTGCCAGCCATTTCCGGGCCGCCGATGATGTAGTCAAGCGGCACGAACACATCCGTACCGGACGTCGGGCCGTTCTGGAATGCAATATTCAGCGGAAAATGCCGTCGACCAAACTCGACGCCCGGGGTATCCGTTGGGATTAACGCAGCCGTGATGCCGTAATCCTCGGTATCGCCGATCAGGTGATCCGGGTCGTAAAGCTTGAAGGCCAGTCCGAGCACCGTGGCGACGGGTGCAAGTGTGATGTAGCGTTTGTCCCAGGTCAGTCGAATGCCGGTGATGGTCTTACCGTTCCACTTGCCTTTGCAGACGATACCTTTATCAATAATTGCTGCCGCGTCCGAGCCGGCCTGCGGCGAGGTCAGCGCAAAACACGGGATTTCGGTGCCCGCGGCGAGCCCAGGCAAATAGTGATTCTTCTGCTCCTCGGTGCCGTAGTGCAGCAACAGCTCCGCAGGTCCGAGGGAGTTCGGCACGCCGACCGTTGATGAGGCGGTCGCATTGCGGCTTGCCAGTTTCGTTATAACCGATGCGTTCGCATACGCGGAGAACTCGAGACCGCCGTACTGCTTCGGAATTATCATGGCGAAGAATTTCTTCTCGATGATGAAATCCCAGACCGACTTTGGCAGATCCGCAAGTTCATGACAGATTTCCCAATCGTCGAGCATCTGGCACAACTCTTCACAAGGACCATCGAGGAACGCCTGCTCTTCTTCAGACAGCTTCGGCGCCGGGTAAGACATCAGCCTGTCCCACTGCGGCATGCCGGAGAACAGCTCACCATCCCACCAGACGCTGCCGGCCTCGAGCGCTTCCCGCTCGGTATCTGACATCGACGGCAGCATCTTCCGGTAAATATCGAGCAGCGGCCGGGTGATCTTTTCACGCCTGACATCGATCAAATTCGGGATAACCATCAGGCCGAACAGCAACGTAAGGACAATCTTCCAGAGCACGACGCCATCGCCGAATATCCAGTAAGCCAGTACCGCGATACCGGCGGCGACCGTCGACGTGCGCAAGTCGGTGCGTTGATAAGCGAGATAAATTCCACCGCCGACGAACAGCAGCAGCCAGAGCAAACTAACGATCAATCCGGACAATGTCGTGTACTCCTCGTACGAAAATTATTTAGCCAGCGATGCAACACTGTGACTAGAGCAACCCTTTTAGAGCAATCCTTCAATAGCGGCGCGCTCCTCGCGGAGCTCTGCCTCCGTTTTGTCCATACGCGCTTGACTGAAGTCATCAACGTCGAGCCCTGTGACAATCTCGTAGCGACCGCCGCTGCAACGCACCGGGAACGAGTAAATAATGCCAGGCTCGATGCCGTAACTGCCGTCAGCGGGAATAGCCATGCTTACCCAGTCGCCCTTTGGTGTGCCGAGCGCCCAGTCATGCATATGATCGATTGCGGCAGACGCGGCGGATGCGGCCGAAGAAGCGCCACGGGCTTCAATAATAGCGGCCCCGCGTTGTTGGACGACGGGAATGAAAGTGCCTTCCAGCCAGTCCTGATCAACGAGGTCAGTTGCTTTGCCACCTTTTACGGTCGCATGGTTGACGTCCGGATACTGCGTTGCCGAGTGGTTTCCCCAGATCGTCATGCAGTGAATGTCATTGACGTGGCAGTCCGTTCTGGCTGCCAACTGCGCCATAGCGCGATTGTGGTCGAGCCGAGTCATGGCCGTGAAGTTGCGTGCGTCGATATCCGGCGCGTTGCTGCTGGCGATCAGCGCGTTTGTGTTGGCAGGATTGCCGACAACCAGCACGCGAATGTCGCGGCTGGCGTGTTTGTTGATCGCTTTACCCTGCACCGAGAAGATCGCGGCATTGGCTTCCAGCAGGTCCTTACGTTCCATGCCGGGGCCGCGCGGGCGGGCGCCAACCAGTAAGGCATAGTCACTGTCCTTGAAGGCGACATTCGGGTCATCGGTAGCGACGATGCCGGCCAGAGTGGCGAACGCGCAGTCATGCAGTTCCATGACAACACCGTTCAAAGCCGGCAGCGCCGGCGGAATTTCTAAAAGTTGCAGAATGACGGGCTGGTCATTTCCCAGCATTTGCCCTGATGCAATACGAAAGGCGAGCTGATAGCCAATTTGGCCGGCAGCGCCAGTAATGGTGACGCGAACGGGTGCTTTCATTGTTGGTTTCCTGCTTAGCTAGGCGCAGAGTTGCGAACTTAATTTTAGCACCAGCGTCGACGTCAAACACTGGTGTTGACTACTTATTCTGTGCCTGAGACCTGAAAATCCGGGAATCTCTTACGAAATTCCTCGAGTTCTTCGGCGACGTGTGCCGGCGGTACCTCGTCTCTTTGCGCCTCGATACATCGATACCAGTCCTCGGCGACCTCACGCACCGGCTCCGGACAAAGGGTCGGTTGCTCGTGCATCATGCGCTCGGCGCGTACGGCGAAGGCTGCCGTGCCGGCAACCTCGTCGCTGCGAGCGTCCCGGGTTATGTCGCCGTCGTCAAGCGGCTGTAAATCGGTCGATTCGAGGTTCTGTGGCTGTACCGGCACAGGTGCCGGTGCATCCGCTTGTACCTTTGCACCCGCCCGTGCCGGTGCCATGGCCTGTGGCATTGCCTGCGCCCTGGATTCCTCGACGGCGCCCGACTCGGACCGGTGTTTGGAGGGCTTGGTGCTGCGGCTTTCTTTTGCCGCCGCCGGCTCGACGCTGGCAGGGGCCAGCTCAGGGCGCTCGTCTGTTGGCGCCGGCGCCATCCTGTTGACGTCCAGCGGCGCCTGCGGCAATTGCGTCAGTTCGAGGACAATGGCGAGACTGAGGCCAATGGTGGCTGCCCAGGCGACCGGCTTCATCCAGGCCCTGCCAATGCCCGCGCGCGCGCGCGGTGCAGCGGCGGCCCTGCGTAAGACCTTTTCGTCCAGACGGGCCGGAGCCCTCTCATCGGCAAGTTCGCGGTAGGTTGCCGAGACCGACCGGTCAGCCGTCATTTTATCGCGATCGTTAGTCATAATTGCTCACCGGTTCATTGATGGCATCGCGCAGTTTGTTGACAGCATAACGAAGGCGACTTTTTGCCGTTTCGCGTTTGCTGCCGGTAACGGTTGCAATCTCGTCGATGCTCAAACCCACTTCTTCATGCAGCAGAAAAACATCCCGTTGCTCGTCCGGTAAGTCGAGCAACGCCCGGGCCAGCCGCTCTTTGGCCAGCAGTCGTTCGGTATCCACGTCCGGTTGATCCGCGCTGCCGGCATGCTGATCCACGTCGAATTCGAGCGTATTGGCATGGCGTTTGTTGCGCCGCAAATGATCGATAAAACAGTTGTGCGCGACGCGGTAGAGAAAGGTCGTGAATTTGGCCGTGACCCGATAGTTGTCGCGCGACTTGATAATCTTCCCCCAGACCTCCTGGAAGATATCCTCGGCCGACTCGCGGTGCCGGCACAGGCGCAGCAAATAGCGATACAGCGCATCATTATGGCGCCGATACAGGGTCTCGAAAGCGGCGATATCGCCGTCTTTGTAACGCAGCATCAGCGCACTGTCGTCCGGAACGTGGGCCATACGCGGAGCATAGGCCAGAGTCGCCCGACTGCAAAGCGAAGCCATGGTTGCTGCCGAAGTTGCTGCCGTTGTCACTGCTGCCGCCACCTTTCGTGATCTCCTGGTTCAGCTGAAATAAACGTGGCGGGGGCTGGAGATGGGTCAAAAACCGGGAAAGGGGCTTGCAATCCGATTCATTGGTGTTATAGTCAACTACAACACTACTTCACTAACATTCAACGTCACCCGCACGGATCCGGGAGGAAGCCATGTCAAGAACCATGCCCTCAATCAACGATATAGTCAGCCTCACCATCATGCTTCTGATGATCATTGCGTTGGTCGCCGCACAGGCAAGTGCCACGGATTATCAGGCCGCGGTCTCCAATATGGAGCGATCGGAGGTCTTTGCCGTGCAAGAGTCCGAACTACCGCTGAAGGCGCGCATGAACGCGCATTTCCATATCACGCCCTTGGCAATCTCCATCGACGCATCGGCCGAGATCAAACAACTTCTGCTCGATGACGATTGACAGGAACCGCGAATCAATGGATCCAAAATGGAATGAAGACCAGCCAATCTATCGGCAGCTGCGTGATCGCGTAGTGACGATGATTCTCGATGGCGTTCTGACGGACGGAGATGTACTGCCATCGGTCCGGAATGTCGCCGCTGAATACCGACTCAATCCGTTGACAGTGCTCAAGGGCTACCAGGAGTTGGTCGACGAAGGGCTGGTAGAGAAAAAGCGCGGGCGGGGCATGTTTGTCAATGATGGCGCTCAGTCGAAATTACTGAAGGATGAGCGGGCACGATTTGTCGAGAAGGAATGGCCGATGGTGCTTGCAACGATTAAGCGACTCGGGCTGGATACAGATGCGTTACTAGGGAAGGGCGCATCAAACTCGGTTTCTGGAGGGGAAGAATGACAAGCTTGGTCAGCGCCCGCGGCGTTTCAAAACACTTCGGTGCCGTGCGCGCCGTCGATAACGTCAGTTTCGAAATAGACGAGGGCAAAATTCTCGGGCTGATCGGGCCGAACGGCGCCGGTAAGACTACGTTACTCAAAGCCGTGCTCGGCCTGACCGATTGTGACGGTGATTTGTCCGTCCTCGGTCTCGACCCGTTCCGGCAGCGCAAGGAGTTGATGCAGAATATCTGTTTCATCGCCGACGTTGCCGTGTTGCCGCGCTGGATTCGCGTTACTCAGCTCCTCGATTTTGTCGAAGCTGTACATCCGAACTTTTCCCGCAAGCGTGCCGAAGTCTTTCTGCAACAAACGTCAGTGCGCTCCGATGCAAAGGTCCGCGAGTTATCCAAAGGCATGGTGACGCAGTTGCATCTCTCGATCATCATGGCGATCGACGCGAAACTGCTGGTGCTTGATGAGCCCACACTGGGTCTGGATATCCTCTTCCGAAAGGAGTTTTACGCGAATCTCCTCAATGACTACTTCGATGAGCAACGCACAATTCTGATAACGACGCATCAGGTTGAGGAAATCGAGAACCTGCTGACTGACATCATGTTTATCAACGACGGCAAGATCCTGCTGAATTCAACGATGGACGCACTAGCTGATCAGTACGTTGAGGTAACGAACTCCGGTGAAGAAGCGGTGAGGGCACGGGGGCTAGGGCCAATCGCGGAAAACGAAATGTTCGGCAAGTCAGTATTTCTTTTCGAAGATGTGAGCCGAGAAAACCTCGGCGGTCTTGGTGAGCTTCGCACGCCATCGGTGGCTGATCTATTCGTGGCGAAAGTCAAAGGGGCACGTAAATGATCGGGCAAATGACGGCACTTCTGAAGCGGGAAATCTGGGAGCATCGCTCGATTTACGTTACGCCGGTTGCGATCGCGAGCATCGTGACCCTGGGCACGCTGGCAGCACTGATATTCGCCGGCGGCTTCGCAAAAGAACTGGATCTTGCGATTTTCGGTGCGACCAACCTGGCCGGAGATGCCGAGCGGAGAGTTGTTTTGACCGGGTTTTTCATCGGTACGTCGTGGCTGTTCCTGTTTGCTGCCGGCGTATTGACCATTTTTTACACGCTCGATTCGCTGTACGCAGAGCGCAAGGACAAAAGCATCCTGTTCTGGCGGTCGCTGCCGATCACCGATGCGGAGGCGGTATTGGCCAAACTCGCGATTGCGTTGCTGGTCATTCCTCTCTGTACGAGTGTCGCGGTCATTGCGACCCATATCGTCAACCTGATCGTCACAAGCATCTGGGTTAGCGCCAAGGGCGGCGATGCCGGGCTGTTGATCTGGGGATCGGTACCGCTCCTGGACAACTGGTTAGCCGGGCTGATCGTCATGCTCGCGAGCGCGCTCTGGATGTCGCCGTTTGTCGGCTGGTTCCTGTTCGTCTCAGCCTATACAAAGCGCTCGCCGTTCTTAATGGCCTTCATGCCGCTGGTGCTAATACCGTTGCTGGAAGTAATTTTCCTGCGCAGCTCGATGTTCGTACAAGCCGTGTTCGGCCGAGGCGGGATGATTCCACTGTTCCGCGGCATGGATCTCGAGTCATTTTTTGATGAAGACAAGCTGCGGGTGAATGTGGAGTTTGTGAGCTTGCTGGCACAGCTCGACGTGATGAAATTCCTCACCAGCTTATCGCTGTGGACCGGCGTCATTGTTTGCGGAATTTTTGTGACCGCGGCCATCTATGTGCGCCGGTATCGCGACGAGAGTTGATGCTGACGTCCGTTCTTCGTAAGTTCGTCAGGGGTCCGTCAGGGCTAACTGCTGATATCGAGCTTCTTGAGTCTGCCGCGAAACTGGTGATAACTAAGTCCCAGCAATTCGGCAGCAACCCGCTGATTGAATCGCGACTTTTCGAGGGCCGCTTCCAGCAGGTTTGTCTCCACGTCGACGAGCCTTTGCACGAGGTTGGTTGGTAGCAAAGGTGGCCGGCGGGTCTTCGCCACCTTTTCCTCGCCGACAATCGGCTGCGCTAATTTGAACGGCGAGTCGAAAGGATCCAGAGCTAGTTCGGTAATCGGCTGCTCCGGATCGGGTGACCGATACACCGTTCTCTCAATCGCGTTCTTGAGTTCTCGAACATTGCCCGGCCAGCGGTTCCTGAGTAACGCCGACGATGCGCGTGGACTGAAGCCCGCGAAATAACTCCACTTGAGTTCGCTTGCCATATTGATTGCGAAAGCGTTTGCGAGCGGCAGAATATCCTCGACACGGTCTCGCAACGGCGGCACGGTAATCACGTCGAACGCCAAACGATCCAGCAGGTCCGTTCGAAAACGTCCCGCCGCGGCCAGCGCTGGCAGGTCGGCGTTAGTCGATCCCACGATACGCACATCGACCTGCACCGTGTCGGTGCCCCCGACGCGTTGAATTTCGCCATATTCGATCGCACGCAGGATCTTCTCCTGCATCCGGAGCGAAATGGTCGCCAGTTCGTCAAGAATCAATGTGCCGCCGTCAGCGCGCTCGAAATGCCCGATATGGGTTTTGATTGCTCCCGTGAATGCGCCCGCTTCGTGACCGAAGAGTTCGGATTCCAGGATCGACTCGGTCAGGGCTGCGCAGTTGACCTTGACGACCGGCTGCTCCCACCGCGCGGAGAGAAAATGCAGGCGCGAAGCAATCAACTCCTTGCCAGTGCCGCGCTCCCCAACGACCAGTACCGGCTTGGAGAGTGGTGCGGCCCGCGACACATGCTCAAGCATTTCCAGGAATGCGGGCGCCTCGCCAATAATGGGTTGTGATTCAGTGCTCGATGACATAGGTAGATTAGGCCATAAGTTAGGCAATATGGCGAATAGTTAGTAAAGAACGCTAAAACGGCAGCCCGGTTCGGTACACCGATGTGGCTCATTAAATATATAAAAAACAATGAGTTGAGAATTATGAGCGGTATTGGCACGAATGCTGCATCACAGGTACCAGGACTCACCTGAAAGAGGATAAAACATGGGCATTTTCACGAGATTTAGCGACATCGTGAACTCCAATATCAATTCGATACTCGACAAAGCCGAGGATCCGGAAAAAATCGTCCGGCTGATGATTCAGGAAATGGAGGACACGCTGGTCGAAGTCAGATCAGCGGCGGCGCGCTCCATCGCTGACAAAAAAGACCTGAATCGAAAGATCGAGGCACTCGATCGCGAGAAGGATGACTGGAACGAGAAAGCCGAGCTCGCGATGCGTAAGGGCCGAGAGGATCTTGCGAAAGCGGCGCTGGTTGAAAAGTCGCGCGTAGCGGGTGCAGTCGACGTCCTGAAAGAAGATTACCTGACGGTTGAGGACGGTTTGACCAAATTGAACGATGATATCGGTCGACTCGAGGCCAAGCTCGAAGATGCGAAGACTCGTCAAAAATCCTTACTCGCTCGCCACAAGACCGCAAGTAGCCGACTGGCTGCACGCAAGAAAATCCATGACTACAAGATCGACGATGCCTTGGTTCGTTTTGAGGCCTATACAAGACGTATCGACGATGTTGAGGGCCGCGTCGAGGCTTACGACCTGGGCCTTCCCAAAGACATCGGGCACGAGTTCGCGAGTCTTGAAGCGGAAGAGTCAGTCAGCAAGGAGTTTAATGCCTTGAAGGAACGGGTTGCCGCGGAGAAGAACCGACACGCTGAGGCAGAGTAACCCGACCCAACGATAGAGGAGCAAGGAATGAGTCGAGACACCTGGGACATAGATTTCGGGCCACTGAGAGGATTTTACCGCGACAGGGAGAACGGGCTGGTGTTTGGCGTGTGTGCCGGAATAGCCGACCGCTTCAACTTTCGAATCGGCACAGTCAGATTGATTGCCGTAATTAGCCTGTTGTTGTTCTTCTGGCTGACTGCCGGCCTCTACCTGGCGGCGACCTTGTTAATCAACGAGAAGCCGCTGGTGTATTCCGGTCGCAGAACCGAAAATGAATTCTGGCGGCGATACGGTAGTGATTATTGGGGGCGATCATGACTTCATACAGCAATGCGTCGGCACGGGGTTTCTATCGAGACGGCGATCGTGCCGTCATCGGTGGCGTCTGTGCGGGACTGGCCGGGTATTTCGGACTCAACTTGAAAGTCACTCGCTTCCTGGCGTTCATCGCATTCCTTACTGCGATGCCGTTTGCGGTCATTGCGTACCTGGCTGCTGTCATGCTCATACCGGCCGAGTCAGGTCGAGACGACGGTGCGTTCGAGACACGTTATTGTTGCTGGGGCGTTCGACGTCCAGGATCGCGCAGGCGAAACCGACGCGCGCGACGTCGTGCCGAGAAACGCTCACGCATGGAAGAGCCCGTCGCCGCAGCGACTGGACCGTCGTTAAAGGACGTCAAAGAACGCTACAAAACGCTCGACCAGCGGCTGGCTGAACTCGAAAAACAAGTCACGTCGCCACGATTTCAGCTCGAGCAGGAATTTCGAAAACTGTGAATAACGGAACAGGGACCGGCCTATGAATACACTGTTTTACGTCGTCTGTATTGTCGCGATCGTCTTCACGGCAGATACGATCCAGAAGTACCTGAAGGTCAAGAACGCCAAAAGTGAAGCACAGGATCCTGAGTTGGAAGAAACGCTGGCGCAGATAGAGCGACTGGAGGAACGCATTCGTGTGCTGGAGCGCATTGTCACCGAGAATAAATATGACCTCGGCAAGGAAATCGATAGCCTGAAGTAGCCGCCGTCAATTGCGCTTAACCATGACGAAAAACGCCCGCCATTGAGCGGGCGTTTATTCCTGGCAAACGGTCTACGTTCGTTATTGGTTGCGGTCTTTGTAGGCGCGCACCTGAGCGTTGAACTGCTCGGCGATCAGATTCATCTCCTCAACCGCCGCATTGTATTTCTTGTTGAACATGGCAATGCGCTGCTGCCTGGCGTCTTCATCGAGATCGCCGCCGGCGACAGTTTCCTGTTCGGCCGTTTCTATGCAGGAAAGGTAGGTTTCCATGGCCGCCATGTAGGACTTTACGTTGCGTTGGCCGGCAACCATTTCATCCTTGGTCGCGGTATTGCCGTTCGGCACATGCGTGCGTTCGGGATAGTCGCAGGATAGCGCCAGCGGTGCGCCAAGAACGCAGGCCGTCGCTACGAGTAGTTGCAATAATTTAGTCATAGTTCTTACTTCCCGATGCTACGCCTGGCGACACGCCCGACGGGCACAATGAATCCGATGCGACATTTAATCACGTTGGCGGAGCGGAGTGAAGCAAGTTAATAGTGACTTAAAAAACATGCACTTACGGATGCTGTTCGATAGTTTGCGGGCGTGAACCTGAACGGCGCCTGAACACCGACGTTATGCAAATAACGCCCGGTACGAATCTGTGCCGTCGGCCTGAGCCAGCAGCAATTCCAGGTAGCTATCAGAGCTCATTGGATTGCCGAACAGCAGGCCCTGCACGTAGTTGCAGCCCAAGGTCTGCAGGAAGTTTAGCTGCGCCTCTTCCTCGACGCCTTCGGCAACGACATCCAGGTTCAGATTGCGTCCCATTTGAATAATGGTGTCAACCAGCGTCGCGTCGTCGGGGTTTGTCACGATATTGCGCACAAACGATCTGTCGATTTTCAGAGTGCTGATCGGAAATTGTTGCAACGCACTGAGCGAAGAATAGCCGGTGCCGAAATCGTCGATCGCGAGATGCAGACCGAGTCCGTAAAGCTCATCAAGAAGCTTGATAGTGCGTTGCGGGTTTTCCATCAACGTAGTTTCTGTGATTTCGAGCTCGAGCGACGTCGGCGATACCCCGTGGCCCCGCAAAATGGCGGTGATATGCTTGATGAAATTGCGTTGCCGCAATTGTCGCAGCGAAAGATTGACCGACACCCTGCCAGGCGTTGACACGGACCTTTGCCAAATCCGAAAATCTTCGCAGACCTTATCGAGAACCCATTCCCCGATTTCGATAATGAGGCCGGTCTCTTCGGCGATCGGAATGAAGTCGGCGGGCAACACGATTCCGCGTTCCGGCAGTTCCCAGCGAACCAGCGCCTCGGCACCAAACACCTCTCCGGTCTTAAGGTTGTATTTTGGCTGGTAGTGCACGAACAACTCGTCCCGCTCGAATGCGCGCTTTAGTTTGCTCTTGGTCATCAGTCGTTCGACCGACGCTTCATTCATCTCCGGTGCGTAGTACGACGACGTATTCCCGCCGCCTTTCTTCGAGTGATACAGGGCCGCATCAGCGTTCCGAATCAGATCGATAACATTCGGCGCGTCATTGGGGTAATAAGCGATTCCCATGCTGGCGGTCATGAAAACCTCATGCCCCTGCACAAAGAAAGGCTCGGCCAGGCCAGCGAGGATCTTTTTCGCCAGCCTGCGGGTTTCGTGGACGCCGGAACCCGTCGGCCCAAGGCCATTGACGATGACAGCAAACTCATCACCGGCAAGCCGGCCAACGATCGAATTCTCAGGCAACGACTTGCGCAACCGCTCCGCAACCGTTTCCAGCGTCGTATCGCCGGCCATATGCCCAAACGTATCGTTGATATCCTTAAAGTGGTCGATGTCCACGTAGAAAAGGCACAGCGAACCCTCGGCGCGTCGCGCACGCGCGATGCTGCGCTGCAGCAAATGCTGAAACTGCATACGGTTAGGAATCTTAGTCAGCGCGTCGATACGAGCCAGGTAGCGAATGCGCTTTTCGGTGCGCATCTTCTCCGTCGTATTCTGGGCTGCATAAATACGGTTTCGGGTCTCGTCCTCACGCCCGTTGACGATTGAACACGTATAGGACACCGGTATCGAATCACCAAACTTGGACTGGAACATGGAATCTTTCGGCAGACCGGACGGTGCGTCATCAGCCAGCGATCGAGTTTGGGATGCGTCAACAATGAAATCAATTGATGTGTCGAGAAGGTCAGCTTCTTCGTAGCCGAGTAAATGGGATGTCGCTTCATTGATGCGAAGAATCGTGCCTGTCTCTGATGTGACAATGATCGCTTCGTTCATGCCGGACAGAATGCTGTCGACGTAGTCTCTCGAATGAGTAGTTTCGCGCAGTCGATCGCGCATGTCATTGAAGACGGCAGCCAGAGCCCCGATCCCATCGCGTTGGTCCACAGGCAGCCGTTCGCCGAAGTCGGCGTTGCGCAATTTTTCCGCTTCGGTCTTTAGCTGTCGAATGCGCCGCGACTGGTCGCGAAGAAAAATCCAGACGATGCCTGCGCACATGAGCAACACAATCAAAGTTCCGCCACCGATCCAGAAGTAAGTTGCGCCATGATTCTTCAGCTCAAGCAGTCTTAGCTCGCCCTCGAAGGCCGCTAATTCTGCGCGCAACTCATCCAGCAGGAAGGAGGCGCTGAGAACGCCAAACTCGGCACCGTTTTTGACAACGGGCACGGAAATCATCAGGCGTTCCGCCGTCCAGGTATTGCCAGTTACGCTTTCGGCAGCTGGCATGCTGCCACTTTCCCAGGATTGTTGCTCTGCACCGGTGAGCCGAATTCCGGCAAGGTCAGCATTGGTTGCCAATGCGTGATTTAGCAATGCCGGCCAGTCAACGCTGGCGTCGTCCGCTATTCCTACCATTAGAGCGTCGCTGAGGATACCCAATTGCCACTCGGCGTTGCGCTCGAAAGTGCCCTGCAGCACTTCGTAGTGCTCCGCCGAACTTGTTGCGGAGATTTCCTCGGTGAGCCAGCGGTATTGGCCATAAAAAATGGCCAATACGACGCCAACCACCACAACACTCAGTGTTGTTGCGAGGAACAGGAAACGTGGAATGCGATTGCCGATCATCTTCTTCGTTTTTATTCGGCCCTTATTTTTGCCAGATTATAGCATCCACATGAGCCTTACGAAGTTAATTTATCCACTCCGGACTAATTATTGGCCCGATGTGCCACATTTGGCGGAGCTGCACCTAGGTGCCCGACGTGCGTTTCTCGATAAAAGCAATGGGTTCGGATTGCCCCGTCGTCTGCATCACGCCATCCACAATGGCACCTTCAGCAACAGCGATAGCTTCCGCCGTTACGGTACCAGTGATCTTTGCAGTGGCCGTAATTTCGACCTTGCCGCCAGCCATGATGTCGCCCTCGACACGACCAGAAACGATGATGGACTCAGCCCTGATGGTGCCTAGCCACACGCCGTCGGCCGACACGGTGATCGTGCCTTGCACGTCGCAATCGCCGTCGACCTCACCACTGATTAGAAAGTTGCCGGTACCGCTGATCACGCCGGAAAATTTGCAACCCTGATTGATCAGTGTTGCAGCACCTGACAGACGATCGCGCAAACGACGTCTCTTGCCTTCGTTCATGGTGGCTGGACTCCAGGATTAGAATTTTTGCTGGGAGGCTAGAATACTACACGCAGCCACCTGTTATGGTAAAAGGACATGCGCGCTGCGCTGAAAAAAAACGGTAGGGATGAGACTTGACACAACTGTTCGACAAGCACTTGTCTGCGCTCGCGCGCGTCGGAGGCGCAGCCATTCATGGCGGGCTCAGAGGCGTGGAAAAGGAAGCGCTGCGCGTCAGTGCGGACGGCTATCTGTCGACCAGGTCTCATCCGGAGAGCCTCGGGTCCGCGTTGACCAATCGTTACATTACAACAGACTTTTCCGAGGCCCTTCTCGAGTTCGTCACGCCGGCATTCGAGACGACCTGGGAGGCACTGCAGTGCCTTTGCGATATTCATCAATATACGTATGCAAACCTGGGTGACGAGCTACTTTGGCCGTCGAGCATGCCGTGTCTGATACCGGAGGACGCCGGTATCCCGCTGGCGCAGTACGGCTCGTCCAATGTCGGTCGCATGAAAACCATCTACCGCCGTGGCCTTGGCTATCGCTATGGCCGGCAGATGCAGGTGATCGCCGGCATACACTTCAATTATTCGTTACCCAGCGGTTTCTGGGATGTCTATCGTGAAATGCTCAAAGACGATCAGTCGCCGCGTGATTTCCAGTCCGAACATTACCTGCGACTGATTCGGAATTTTCGCCGTATGGGCTGGTTGGTGCTGTATTTATTTGGTGCCTCGCCGGCGTTGTGCAAATCGTTCTCAGGCGCCGCCGGGGCGAAACTGGAGTCACTCGACTCAGATACGTTATATGCACCTTTTGGTACTTCACTCCGCATGAGCGACATTGGGTACAGCAACCAGAATCAGTCGCGCATCAACATCTCGCTCAATCATCTCGACGAATACGTGCGTGATTTGAGCGAGGCTATTTGCACGGTGGAGCCGGCGTACCAGGAAATCGGTGTGCGGCGTAACGGCGAGTACCGGCAGCTAAACGCGAACCTCCTACAAATCGAGAACGAGTTCTATTCGCCGGTCCGACCCAAGCGAGTAGCGCATTCCGGCGAACAGCCGACGGCGGCGTTGCGTCGTGATGGCATCGAATACGTGGAAATTCGCTCGTTGGACATCAATCCGCTGGATCCCTCCGGCATCAACCAGAACACGATGCGATTTATTGAGGCGTTCCTGGTCTATTGCGTGCTGGAAGAAAGTCCGTTGCTGGACAGTACGGAGCTCGAGGAAATCAGGCTGAACCATACGGGCACGGCGAAGCAAGGTCGTGACCCGGACTTCCGATTGCTGCGTAATGGCGAAACCGTGCCAGTCAAGGTCTGGGCACGCGAAATTCTGGAGCGTGTTCAGGCTGTCGCCGAGATCATCGACGGGGGCGACGCGTCGGGCAGTTATAGCCAGGCCGTGCAACAGCAGCTGCAGGCTGTCGAGGATCCGCTGTTAACGCCATCGGCCCGCACGCTGGCTGAGCTCAAGGAGACTCAAAGCAGTTTTTTCGAGTACTCATTCGCCCTGGCAAGAAGTCATACCGACTATTTTGCCTCGATCGCGCCGTTGTCAGAGTCGCGGGTAGATACGTTTGAGAAAGAAGTCGCCGAGTCCTGGCGCCGCCAGCAAGCTGTCGAGGACGCCGACGACATGAGCCTCGGCGAGTACCTGCAGCGGTACTTTTCGAACTGCTGATCAGAACGGCAGCGGCTCGCCATGTTCATAGGCGTAGTCGCGATAGAGATCCTGCAAGCGGCAAGTCATTGGACCTCGCTGGCCGTCGCCGATGATGCGCCCGTCGGCCTCGAGGATCGGCGTCAGCTCACCCATCGTACCGCTGGTAAACGCCTCACCGGCCGTATACAACTCGGTCAGCGACAGGTTTTGTTCTGCTGCCGGTATATCGTGCCGTGAGCAGAGCTCCAGGATTACCCGTCGCGTAATGCCGGGCAGGCAGCTGTCCGCGTGCGGCGTGACCACGGTGCCATCTCTAACCAGGAACAGGTTGGTATCGTTTGTCTCCGATATGAAACCATTCACGTCCAGCATGACCGCGCTATCGACATTTGCGACATTGGCCTCGATCGCGGCAAGAATATTGTTCAGCAGATTGTTGTGATGGATTTTGGAGTCGAGGCACTCGGGCGTATTGCGTCGAGTTGACGCAGTGACGACGCGAATGCCGTCATCCGAATAGACAGGCGGCTTCCATTCGGCCAGTACGATGAGCGTGCAGCCCGATTGGTTGAAGTGCGGATTCATACCCGACGTAATTTTCTCGCCACGCGTTAGCGTCAGCCGAATGTGCGCGCCATCGCGCATGGCATTCGCCTCGAGCGTGGTGAAGATTGCATCACGCACTTCTTCATTGCCGGGTACATTGGCGAAAGCCAGCGCCTTGGCCGAGTTCTGCAGGCGAGCAAGATGGCTATCCAGCTCAGCAATGCGGCCGTCATAAACGCGCAGGCCCTCCCAGACTGCATCCCCGCCCTGCACGCTACTATCGAACACGGAGACGCGGGCCTCAGTGCGCGGCCGCAACTGACCGTTTACATAAACAAGAATGTCTGCGTTGCGGGGATCGGGCAGGTTCACTGTTCAATCTCCGGTCGCACGTGACTTGAGTGCGTGCTTATACAACTTGTCATACCAGGGCTTACAGTCTTCATAGAGCGCCTCGAGTTCGGCGGGAAAATGGTTTTTCTTAGCGTACGGTGCGAAACCGATGCTGCGATGTACAGCCTCGTACCAGTGTGGCGCCCAAATGCCGTCCTCGGCGATGGGGCCAGGCTCCCAACGCAACATTGCGCGGTCAAAATCAAAGCGCAGATGCCGGCAGAGTTGCATGAGCACACCTTCCGGATCCAGCAAGAGCTCCCGAGAATCGAGAATCATCGGGATTTGCCCCGCGTCACGCAGTTCGCTGTAAAGCAGCCACTGCTGTTTCAGGCTGGTATCGGCCAGGCGCGCCTCGGGCAGCTGGATCGCTAGCGACGGCAGCATCTCACGCGGGTCTCGAATGAGAAAGATATTGCTCGTTTGGCTAAGAAAGTCGAGGTCGATTTCGACCAGGTGATGCGCCATATGTTTACAAAACAGACGCACCGAATGTTGTCGCGCCTGTTTGCGAAGCAACGCTTGCATGACAGCATCGCCATCGCAGTTCATGTTGGCGAGGACTTCCGCGCGACCCGGATGTGCGGCGCCTGTCGAGCGCAGGTAGTGACCATAGAGAGGCTCGTCCACGACACGAATATCCTGGCGTTGCGCAAAACTGTACATCAATGCCGTGGACACGTTCCGCGGCCCTGACCAAAGGCAGATTGGCGTCATCATCAGCTTGTAGCTCCCGCCATGCGTCGTGCAGACGGCCTCATTGTAGCGGCGCCCGGACCGCAGCGAAAATTCCAGCCGGCTTTTACGGCGTGGCTATTTCTGCTGCACAGCGCACAGTGGTAGTGGATTGTTGTGCACTCTGTCACAAAAAACGCCTGTTTCATTATGAGCTCAGGGCCGATTTAACTAAACTTCCGAGCTACTGTACTGCTTTGACAGAGTTAGGCGAGGCGAAAGCGTTTGTTTAAGACCTTTATCATTGGACTTGTGCTGGGCGTCCTGGCGATGGTTGCTGCTCTCTACGCATTTCCGGTCGTCGACCAGCAACGCGAACTTTCGCTGGTTACCGTAGCGACGAACGGCGGCAACGTCGAGTCGTTTTACATCAACGTTCCAGCCGATCGCATTTTGGGAAGACAGCCCGGTCAGGATGCGCTGTTGCCGGACACGCTCGAGTGGCCTGGTGCAGATATGTTGCAACCCATCGGTGTCGAGCTCTACAAAATTCGCAATGAGCGTGGCGTCGTTATCGGCGTTGCATCGCAGAACTCCGAAGCCGGCTCGACCATTTCTGACTGGCTACTCCACTTACCAGCGCGCGGCTCGCAGTTGATAAGCGTACAAACCCAGCCAATGCCGAACGGCGCGCGCCGGGGGGACCTCCGCGCGGGATCACGCGAATTTGCGAATCGCCGCGGTTCGGTGGCTGTGCGCTGGGTACCGGATACCTCTTTTGACCAGAGCGTCGCCAAGGGTCGCATCGCCAGTGGTCGCATCGAAATGCTCACCAACTACGTTGGACAGGTGGACCAGCAACGATGAAATATGCAATCTCATTGCTTCTCGGTTTCCTGTGTGGCGCGGCGCTGTTCGTGATCGCCCTGCTTTATAATCCGTTTATCGCCGATCGTGACTTGTCGCCGTTGTCAGTTGGCGACACAGCAGTGACGTCGTTGAGCTATACGGCTGTGCCAGCCAAATCTATCGCGTTTACAAATAGTGGCGAAGCACGGCTACGACCACACACCGAGGGCATCAGGAGGCTGCGGGAAGAGACGATCCAGCTGACGGACGTAATGGTCACTGAAGTGCGTGACGCGCGCGGACAAACGGCCGGGGTCGGCGTGAAGTTTTCTTCCCGTTCGGAACGGACAAACTTGTTGCGCGGTGAGGCTCTCGTCGACAGTGCCTGGTATGTTCAATTGCCGGGTCGTGGCAGTCTCTTTATCGAGCAGTCGGAGAATTACTGGTCATTCATTCAGGACGTCCTGGTTCCCGCTTACCGCAACTCTGCGAATAGCTGGAAGGGCACTTGGTTCGGTGAGCTGACCGCTGGCCCCGGCGCTCTCGGAGTCGCCAGGGCGACCGGTGTTAGCGGATCGCTGCTTGGCCGAAGTATGGCAGCCGTCGAGTCACTGAGCGTGCAGGCCTACTCAACGGACAAGGGCCCTGTCTCCGCAGAGGGCAGGTTGCTGATCGAAATGCCGTCCACAGAATCGCCGTTGGATGACGTTGCAGCGACTGACTAGCCGCTGTGAGCGCTTAGTCGCGCTTTGCCAAATGCTTAAGCTCCACGGTCGAATCGGCTAATTTTTCAACGTCGATGATCGCGTGACTGGCGATTAATGGTTTCGACTGCACGAACTCCTTCGGCGCATTAACGGCATCCACAGCGATCAAGCGGCGGTCCTGCAGATACAGGCAGGCAAAGGATTTCTCCGCTGGGTTGCCGCGAATGACCACGTCGTCATAGCCTTCTGACAGGCCCGCGATCTGCAGCTTCAGGTCGTATTGATCCGACCAGAACCACGGGACTTCAGCATAAGCTGTCTCTTTGCCACAGAGATTGCGTGCCACTGTTTTCGCCTGCTCCAACGCGTTGTGCACCGACTCGAGCCGCAGGCTGCGGCCGTAGATGCTGTTCGGATGCCGTGTACAGTCACCAATCGCGTAAATGTCCGGATCGCTGCTGCGCCCGCCTTCATTGACAACAATGCCATCGTCCACGTCGAGCCCGGCGTCGGCGGCGAGTTCGGTATTCGGCGTGATGCCGATGCCAATCACAACGAAATGAGTCGATAACGTCTCTCCGGAGCTGGTCACAACGGCTTTCACCCGTTTCTTGCCTTTCAATTCGGTGACCTCGGTGCCGAGCCTGAGCGCTACGCCCTGGTTAGTGTGTTCGATCTGGTAAAAGTCCGAAATCTCCGGTGACACGACGCGGCTCATAACGCGCTCGGCCATTTCCACGACCGTGACATCCAGGCCGAGCTGGCGCGCCACGGCCGCGACTTCGAGACCGACGTAACCCGCTCCGATCACTACGAGGCGCCGCCGCGTCCCCAGTTCGGCGCGTATGCCCTCAACGTCCGCAATGCTGCGCAGGTAGTGCACACCCTTGAGGTCCGCGCCTGCAACAGGGAGCTTCACAACGCGCGACCCCAGCGCAAGGACGAGTTTGTCGAAAGCAACCGGTTCGGCATCTTTTATCTGCAGCTGTTTTGTTTTGCGATCGATCGCCGTAATCGTCGAGCTGAGTCGCAGCTCGATGGCAGGATCATCATAGAAGCTCGGCGGCTTAACAAACAGACGTTCTGCCGGCATGTCGCCGGCGAGAAACTTCTTGGACAGCGGCGGTCGCTGATAGGGAAGCCAGGGCTCGTCGCCAACGAGCACGATCTGGCCTGCGAATTTCAGCTGCCGCAAGGTCGTAATGATCTGTCCGGCTGCATGACCTGCGCCGGCGATTACGATTCTCTCTGTCAAGACATCATCTCCCACGTAGCGTAATTTCGTATGCCAAATCCATCGGACCTTACGCAGGGACCAACGGCCACAGTCTCGGTAACAACACCATTACCGTAATAAAAACGACGATCGTGAGCGGCACGCCGACTTTGAGATAGTCGATAAAGCGATAGCCACCAGGGCCCATGACGAGGATGTTGGCCGGGTGCGATATCGGGCTGGTAAAGCTAGCCGAGGCCGCCATCGCCACGGCCATCATCGCTGTTTCGGGCGCGAGGCCCATGTCCGACATCGCGGACAGGACAATCGGTGACATCAGGACAACGAGCGCGGCCGTCGGGATGATCATGGTTGCCATCGCGGTCAGGATGTAAAGACCCATGATGACAGGCCACGGTCCGGCATCGCCGAGCAGGTCCATGACCTGGTCGGCGAGATACGTGGCAGCCCCGGTATCCTGCATCGCGGTGCCAAGCGGCAGCATGCCGGCGATCAGGAAGATCGCACGCCAGTCGATCGCACGGTAGGCCTGCTCCATGTTCAGGCAGCCCGTCAGTACCATGATCGTGCAACCAATCACCGCGGCGATCGAGATCGGGGCGTACCCGAGCATTACGGTAACGACAACGCCGAGCATTATCGCTGCAGCTAACGGTGCCCGTCGCGTATCGGGCGGCTTCTGACCCAGAGGCGTCAGGATGAGGAAGTCCGAATCGGATGACAGCAGCTGCAAGCGGTCGCGTGGTCCGAGCAGCAAGAGCGCATCACCAAGCTGCAAGCGCTCGTTGGCCAGTTCGGTGCCAACTGTTTCACCTTCGCGCTCGATGGCAGCGAGTTCGATGCCGTAGCGCTCGCGAAAATTCAGCGCGCCAACGGTTCGTCCTGCCAGCGCGCTGCGCGGATCGAGCGTCGCGTCCAGTAATGTTAACCGCTCGGAGTCAAATTCCGACACATTCGCAGGTATCTTGGTGTCGATCTCGAGTTCCTGCAGGCCTCGCAAGACATCGAGGTCACTGTGCTGGCCTTCGATGAGCAACAGGTCGCCGCCCAGTAGGACCTGGTCGCCGCGCGGCATAACCGTCAGTTCGCCGTCGCGGAAGATGGCGAGTACGCGAAAATCGAACACGTCGGCAAGACGACTCTTCTGCAATGTCTCTTCGGCGAGACCGCTGTCTTTCGGCAGGCGAACGACAAACATGCGTTCATCACCCAGGTCCTTTTCGGCCAGCTGTTCGGGCGTGAAAATTTCGACCTCGTCAAAATCCGAGAACTTCTCGAGTTGTGCCACGGAATCGATCTCGCCCTGCACGAGAATCGTGTCGCCTTTTCTGATCGGCACATAGGCAAGATTGGTCATACGATAGGAATCGCGGCGCAGGATGCCGATTACGACAACGTCAAAGCGTGATCGAAACGCTGCATGGCGTACGAGTTCGGAGATGACCGGGGAGCCTTCAGCAATTGTCACGGAGGCATAGGCGACCTTGGATGCAACCATCGACTTCAGCACCGGCGCCTCGCGCTCGATGACAAGGTCGCTCCAGCGCCTGAGTTCGCGGAACTGGTCGAGACGCCCCTGCACCAGAATGCCGTCGCCGCCACGAATAATCGTCCGTCTTGCGGGCAGGGTCTCGCTGCGGCCATGACGCAGCAACGACAGGATGATTAAACCTGTGGATGCTCCGATCCGGCTCTCGGCCAGCGTCTTGCCGACGAGAACGGAATCGTAAGGAACGCGCATCATGAATGTGCGTTCCTGCAACTTGTAGCGTGCTCGGAGACTGCGCTGGCTAACATGTTTGTCGCGTTCCACCCGGCGTTTCGGCAGCAGGAAGCGCCCGAAAAGTGCGACGAACAGGACGCCGATAACCATGACCGCGCCGCCCAGTGGGGTGAAGTCGAACAGCTTGAAAGGCTCGTAGCCGTTGAGCACCATCGATTCGCTGACCAGCAGGTTGGGCGGCGTGCCGATCAGTGTCGTCAGGCCGCCGAGCAGCGTCGAATACGCCAGCGGCATCAGCAGCCGCGAAGCCGGAATTCCGGTTCGCCTCGCAACCTCGACGACGACCGGCAGCATGAGTGCCGCGACGCCGATGTTATTCATGAACGCGGAGAGGACAGCGCCGGTGATCATGATGACGACGATCATCGCGATTTCGCGACGACCGGCAATGCGCATGACTTGCCGACCGATGACATCGGCAATGCCTGTGCGGGTCAGGCCCTCGCTGAGAATGAACATGGCCCAGACTGTAATGACCGCGCTGTTACTGAAGCCGGCGAAGGCCTCCGAGGAGTCGACCAGGCCCGTGACGGCAAGAGCGCCCAGCACCAGCAGTGCAACGAGATCCATGCGGATGACTTCGCTGATAAAAAGTACCAGCGAAATGGCCAGGATGCCCAGGACGAGTGCAATTTCGAGGGTCATTCAGTCTGTCTTTAAAATGGTTCGCGAGGCGGGTGTATGCAGTCAGTCTGTTTATACACGACCTGACGCACAAAAGCGTAACGCGCTTTTTGCCGTGCACCGCATCGGTCGATTGTGCAACCATTGCCTGATGACCCGGACAGAAACCTACCAACCGCTCGTGAAGCGACGGGATTGCGCACATCGCATTCGTGGCATTGACTACGCTATCAGCGAATGGGGCGAACCGGATGCACCGCTACTCGTTTATCTGCATGGCTGGGCCGACGCCGGATCGACCTTCCAATTCGTTGTCGACAAGCTGGCAGCGTCCTGGCGGGTCGTCGCCCCGGACTGGCGTGGCTTCGGTCGCACCGATTGCGATTGCAACAGCTATTGGTTCCCCGATTACCTTGCAGACCTGCACGCGCTGCTCGAAATTTACTCGCCGCAGCAGCCGCTGCGGCTGATTGGTCACAGCATGGGCGGCAACGTGGCTTCGCTATACGCCGGGTCGATGCCGGATCGAGTGCAGGCGCTGGTCAATATCGAGGGGTTTGGACTAAAGGACTCAGATCCGGCCGATGCGCCGCAGAGATACCGGGAGTGGCTCCTGGCGGAAGCGGGCGAAACGGAGTTTTCCCGGTACGCTGACTTTGATGCCCTGGCTTTTCGACTCAAAAAACGTAGCCCGGGTATGTCGGAAGCCGCCGCTGCGTTTGTTGCGCGGGAGTGGGCAACGCGCGAGCCGGACGGCCAGGTACGGCTGCGCGCGGACCCGCGCCACCGGCTCCCGAGTCCCGTGCTGTATCGACGCGCCGAGGCCAAGGCGTGCTGGCGGGCAACGACGGCCGAGGTCCTGCTGATCTCGGGCTCGCGAAGGTCGTTCGCCAGCGAGTACAGCGGCGATGCTGATGAACTGTATCCAGAGGCGGCGCGGCTGACGATCGATGATGCCGGGCATATGCCGCATTTCGAGGCGCCAGCAGCGCTGGCGGCCGCCATTGAGGAATTCTGCCGGCAAACCTTGTAAATATAACCAGTACTGTATAAAAATACAGACTTTTGCGGGAGTCTGCCGTGCAGCTGGCTGAACAGGAATTTGATCACCTCGAAATGCTGAACGCGGCCCAGCGGCTGGCCGCCGAGTACGGCGACGCAGGCGAGTCCGGAAAATTTCGCGCCGGACCGCTGTTGGTCATTGCCGGTGCCGGGACTGGCAAGACAATGACGCTGGCGCATCGCGTTGCGCACCTCTTGATCGCTGGTGTTCGTCCCGAGCGCATTCTGCTGCTGACCTTTACACGACGCGCGGCCCAGGAAATGACGCGCCGGGTCGAGTCGATCGTGCGTGCGTCGACGCCGGGCGCCAAAGGACCGCCGCTGCCACCGGGGGGGCTGCCCTGGTCGGGCACGTTTCACTCGGTGGGCAACCGCTTGCTGCGGCGCTACGCACACAATCTCGGGCTGGATCCGGGATTCTCGGTACTTGATCGAGGTGACGCGGCTGATGTCATGGATGTTGTGCGCCATGAGCTGAAGCTGACGCGCACCGCGAAGCGATTTCCAAAGAAAGACACGTGCCTCGCGATTTACTCGCGCTGTGTCAATGCAAAGCAGCCTCTCGGCGATACGCTGGATAAGTGCTTTCCCTGGTGCGCGGACTGGACTGATGAACTCGCTGAGCTGTTCCGGCAATACGTTGTTCGCAAACAGCAAAACCAGTCACTCGACTATGACGATTTGCTGTTGTACTGGAGCCATCTTGTCGCCGAGCAGGAATTCGCTGAGGAGATCGGCGCCTGTTTCGACCACGTGCTGGTCGACGAATACCAGGACACCAATCTTGTGCAGGCCAATATCCTGCGGGCGCTAAAACCTGACGGTGTGGGCGTGACTGTGGTCGGCGATGACGCGCAATCCATTTATTCTTTTCGTGCGGCGGAAGTCGAGAACATTCTCAGCTTCCCGGATCAATTCATGCCGTCGGCTAAAGTCATTACGCTGGAGAAAAACTACCGTTCGTCGCAGCCGATTCTCGACAGCGCCAATTGTCTGATTGCTGCCAGCGAGCGCCAGTATCGCAAGAACCTCTATTCCGACCGCCGCGATGGGGCTCGACCACGGTATGTCACCGTCGAAGACGGTGATGCGGAAGCAGAATTCGTTGTGGAGGAGGTTCTGAAGAATCGTGAAGAGGGCATCGATCTGAAAGCGCAGGCAGTGCTGTTCAGAGGTTCACATCACAGCGATCGCCTCGAGCTGGAACTGGTGCGGCGCAATATTCCTTACGTGAAATACGGCGGTCTCAAGTTCCTTGAGGCCACGCACGTGAAAGACCTGTTATCGGTTCTCAAGTGGGCTGAAAACCCGAAAAACGAAGTGGCGGCGTTCCGCGTTCTCAAACTCCTGCCCGGTATGGGGCCGGCCCGTGCGACTCGTTGCTTTGAACACGTGACTCTCGCGCATCATAAACTAACCTCGATGCGCGACTTTCATCCGCCGACCGCGGCGGCGACAGACTGGCCGGCGTTCTGCCGGTTGTTGGAATCACTGGCCGGCGCCGAGCTCGATGACCGGGGCTGGCAGGCGCAGTTAACTGCAGTACGCCATTGGTACCAGCCGCACCTGGAGCGGCTGTATGACGGCCTCGAAACGCGAGAGGCTGATCTTGAACAGCTCGAGCAGATTGCCGGCCGTTACCCCACGCGGGAGCGATTTTTGACGGAGCTGACGCTTGATCCGCCGAGCGCCGCCGGTGACCAGGCAGGCGATCCGCTACGGGATGAGGACTACCTTATTTTGTCGACCGTCCATTCGGCGAAAGGTCAGGAATGGGAGGCCGTGTTCGTGTTGAATGTCACTGACGGCAATTTCCCGTCCGAGTTTGCGACTGGCAAACCCGAGTTAATCGAAGAGGAACGGCGTCTCTTGTATGTCGCAATGACACGGGCCAAACAATCGCTGTCGCTGCTGGCGCCGCTGCGTTTTCATGTCACGCAGCAGCATCGCGAGGGTGACAGACACGTGTATGGGGCACGCAGCCGCTTTATGGTTGAGCAGCTGCTCGCGACGATGGGCAAGGAGTTCCATGGCCGCCCGGAAGGTACTTTAGGCGGGGTTGGTGCGTGCTCGGACAAGCGCATTGACGTTGGCGCCCGACTGCGTGAGATGTGGTAAAAAAAAGCGGTGGCAAACGCCACCGCCAGTCAGTACGAAACAAACAGTAATAGGGGTATTCAGTCTGTTACGTCGTCCTCACCGGAAGATGCGAACGCTTCACGAATTCGCTGACGGGTAGCCTCATCGATAGCGCCGCCTGAGATAACCGTAACGCCATCGGCGCCGTCGGTCTTTACGATCTTGATTTTCCTGGCGCCTTTATCACCGTGCATGTGCAGCGCAAAGTCCTGTTCGGTCGCTGGGTCACCGAGATCAGGGTCACCGAGACCAGGGTCACCAAGAATAATAGTCTCGCCGGCTACCTCGACCTCGAATCCTTCCTCCGTGCGCGAAACGTTTGCGACATTGCCGGACGCATCGGTCACTGCGCGGGTTTCGCCGACGGCCATGCTCTGCAGGTCGAACCCGGCATCGTCGCTGTCGAACATGAAAGACTGGTGGCCGGTACCGTCGTCGTCCACGGCAATCTTGATATGAGTGCGATGCGCTTCACCAGCGACGGCGGCCGTCGCCAACAGAAAAGCCCAGAGCAGAATTACATATTTCTTAACTTTCACGTTTGTCCTCAAGTGTGCCCCGGCTGCTGGCCGGAAGCGAAATTACGATCATTACAGCCTATTGATGCTGCCAGCGCGGAAATGGTTGCAGGTTAGACGCGAAAAAACGGGGTCTGCGCTAGGAAAGGAATATCGTATAGGCGGGATTGTTGCTTTCTTCCCAGTGTGGATAGCCAAGTTTGGCCAGATGTGACTCAAGCTCCCGGGTTTCCTCGGCCGGCACGTCGATCCCGGCAAGTACGCGGCCATAATCCGAGCCGTGATTGCGGTAATGGAACAAGCTGATGTTCCACTCGGTGCCGATCGCGTCCAGAAAATCGAGCAGCGCGCCGGGGCGCTCAGGGAACTCGAAGCGAAACAACCGTTCGTTACCGACCGCCGGCGCCCGTCCGCCGACCATGTGCCTGACATGCAATTTGGCCATTTCATTGTCGCTTAGGTCTTCTACCGGGAATCCGGCGTCTCGCAGTTGCGCGAGCAGCGCGTCCCGTTCGTGCCGGCCACCCGTTAGCTGCACGCCGGCGAAGATGTGCGCTTTCTCCGTGTCGGCGTAGCGATAATTGAACTCAGTGATGCCGCGGCGGCCGATCGTCTCGCAGAACCGTCGAAAGCTGCCGGGCTGTTCCGGTATCTGGGCGGCGAGCAGCATCTCGGTTTGTTCGCCAACGGCCGCACGCTCAGCGATGTGGCGCAAGCGGTCGAAGTTGACGTTGGCACCGCACGAAATGGTGACCAGCGTCTGTCCTGCGACGCTGCGCTCCGCAATGTACTTCTTCGCGCCCGCCACGGACAGGCCGCCGGCTGGCTCGACAATTGAGCGCGTGTCTTCGAAGATGTCGCGAATCGCGGCGCAGATCTGATCGGTATCAACGGTGATTATTTCGTCGACATACTGCTGGCACAGCCGAAAGGTCTCGTCACCGACACGGCGAACCGCGACGCCATCGGCGAATATTCCAACGTGCTCGAGTCTGACCGGGTGTCCGGCGTCGAGAGATTGCCGCATCGCATCGGAATCGGCTGGCTCGACCCCGATGATGCGAATCGCCGGACGAACCTGCTTCACATAGGCGGCGATGCCGGCAATCAGACCGCCGCCGCCGATGGGCACAAAGATCGCGTCAATATCTCCGTCAGCCTGCTGCAGAATCTCGGCGCCTATGGTTCCCTGGCCGGCAATCACGAACGGATCGTCAAAGGGATGAATGAACTCGTATCCTCGCGATTCGGCCAGCATACAGGCGTGCTCGTAGGCGTCATCGTAAGTGTCGCCATGCAGGATGACCTGTCCGTCGAGCGCCCGAACCGCGTCTACCTTGATCGATGGTGTCGTAACTGGCATGACGACGTGGGCCGCTACCTCGCGACGCTGCGCCGCAAGCGCCACACCCTGGGCGTGGTTGCCGGCGGAACTGCAGATAACCCCGCGTTCGAGATCGGCAGCCTGCAGATGCGATATCTTGTTATAGGCGCCGCGCAGTTTGAAAGAAAACACCGGCTGCAGATCTTCTCGCTTCATCAATATCGTGTTGCCGAGGCGCGCCGACAGATTACCCGCTGCTTCGAGCGGGGTCTTCAGCGCAACGTCATAGACATTCGCGCTGCGAATAAGATCCAGGTAGTCCGGATTGTTCATCGATTGGCAATGAGGCGGCGAGACCGCGGTTATCGCACACCCGGCGCGAGTCCGCAAAGGCAAGTGAGGCTCAATATGGCAATAATGGCCTGAGCCTTTCATAATGCAGTCCGGCTAACGCGGACCGACCGGGCACCCGACCACAAAGGACTGTTCCTTGAGCAAACTGCTGATCAAGAATGCGCGCCTCGTCAACGAGGCAGAAGTGAGGGATGTCGATGTGCTGCTCGATGGCGAGCGCATTGCTCGCATCGACAGCAATATTCCTGCGCCCGAGCGCATCCGGATCATTGACGCCGCCGGCAAGTGGCTGATGCCCGGGATGATCGATGATCAAGTGCATTTTCGTGAGCCAGGCATGACCCACAAGGGTGATCTCGCAACGGAGTCGGCGGCGGCGGCAGCCGGTGGAATCACGAGTTTCATGGACATGCCGAACGTCAGCCCGCAAACGACCACTCGCGAGGCGCTGGCGAGCAAATACGTGCTTGCGGAGAATCGTTGCACGGCCAATTACGGTTTTTATCTCGGCGCAACCAACGGCAACATCGACGAAGTCAAAGCACTTCAGATCAATGAAGCCTGCGGGATCAAAATTTTCATGGGTGCTTCGACCGGCGATATGCTGGTGGACAACAGGGCGGCGCTTGAGCAGATATTCGAGCACGCACCGGTCATGGTCGTGACGCACTGCGAGTACTCGCCAACCATCTGGGAGAATGAGGCGAAGGCGCGCGAAGAATACGGAGACAGCGTGCCGTTCAGCGAGCATCCGGCGATACGCTCGGCGGCCGCCTGCCTGCGGTCCTCGAAAATGGCGATCGAGCTCGCGACACGTCATGACGCACTGCTGCATGTGTTGCATCTGACGACAGCCGTGGAAATGCCACAGTTCTCCAGCGCCCACCGTTCCGAGAAACGCATCACTGCGGAAGTCTGTGTGCATCACTTGTGGTTCGACGAGTCGCGTTATGACGAACTTGGATCGAAGATCAAGTGCAACCCGGCGATCAAGAGCGCGCAGGATCGTGAGGCGTTGATCAAGGCGCTTAACGAAGGCCGCATCGATATCATTGCGACCGATCACGCACCTCATACAGCCAGTGAGAAAGACGCCGACTATTTCCGTGCGCCAGCCGGCTTGCCGCTCGTGCAGCATGCCGTGCTTACTTTGTTCGATCTGGTCGCCTCCGGACAGATCAGCGTTGAGCTGTTGGTCGACCGCGCATGCCACGCGCCGGCGGATTTGTTCGGTGTGATCGACCGCGGTTACGCGCGCGAGGGTTGTTTCGCTGACCTGGTTATTGTCGACCCCAACAGGCCGTATCGGGTGCGACAGGATAATCTGCTCAGCAAATGTCAGTGGTCGCCATTCGAGGGACACGAGTTTGCGTCAACCATCGATACGACGATTGTCAATGGCAACGTCGTGTATACGAATGGCAAGTTGACGGGCAGCACGGCGGGCCAGCGGCTCGAGTTCAACCGTGCGCGCCACAGCTAGTTGAAATAGTTTACTTTCCTCTCGATCCAGTTATGCTAGCGCCAATATTCAGGCGCACCTGTACGCGGATACGAGGGACTCAACCGGTTTGTCATTTGCATGAAGCCAACTGATACCGAAAATCCAGACTATTTTCACAAGGTAGTCGATTGTCAGTGGGGCTGTCCCGCTCACACAGATGTTCCGGCCTACATTCGCATGATTGCGCAGGGCCAGTTCAGCGATGCGTACATGGAAAACCGCAAGTCGAACGTCTTCCCGGGAATTCTGGGAAGGGTGTGCGATCGACCTTGTGAGCCCGCCTGTCGCCGCGGCCGCGTCGAGGAAAAACCGGTCGCGATTTGTCGTCTCAAGCGCGTCGCCGCTGATCATCGTGACGACATCACGGATCGCCTGCCGCAAGCGCCCAGCACCAGCAACGGCAAGAAGGTTGCCTTGATCGGCGCAGGCTGTGCCTCGCTAACGGTTGCAAACGATTTACGGCCGATGGGCTACGACGTCACGATCTTCGAGGCACTTGCAACGACCGGCGGGTTGATGCGCACCAACATCCCGCAGTTTCGCTTGCCGCCGAAAGTGCTCGATGAAGAAATTGGTTACATCCTCGACATGGGTGTCGACCTGAAACTCAACTACCGAATTGACAGCCTGCAAGCGCTGCTCGACGAAGGTTTCGATGCGGTATTTGTCGGTACCGGCGCGCCGCGTGGCAAAAACCTTGAGATTCCCGGTCGCTACGATTCCGATCGAATTTACATAGGCATCGACTGGCTGGAGTCGGTGGCTTTCGAGCATACCGAGGAGATTGGCGAGCGTGTCTTGATCATCGGCGTTGGTAATACGGCAATGGACTGCTGCCGATCTTCACTGCGTCTGGGTGCGTCAGACGTCAAGGTGATGGCGCGCAAACCACGAGGTTTTTTCAAGGCGTCGGCATGGGAGCTCGAAGACGCCGAGGAAGAAAACGTTGAGATACTGATCAATCATTCGCCCAAAGAGTTTGTACTCAAGAACGGCAAGCTGGTCGGCATGAAGTTCGAGCTGATGGAGTACAACATCGACGAGCAGGGACGCATCGATCGTGGCACGGTCACCGGCGAGAAAGTAATTCCCTGCGACGATGTGATTCTCGCAATCGGACAGGACAACGCATTTCCGTGGATTGAGCGCGATCTCGGTATCGAATTCGACCAATGGGAATGCCCGGTCGTCGACGAGACAACCATGATGAGCACGAGGGACGGCGTGTTCTTCGGCGGCGATTCTGCGTTCGGCCCGAAAAATATTATCTGGGCTGTTGAACACGGGCACCAGGCTGCGATCTCCATCCACAAGTACTGCCAGAATGAGAGCATCGAGGATCGCTTGCCCATGGGGATGAACCTGGTCAGCCAGAAAATGGGCATGCATGAATGGAGCTATTCCAACGACTACGACCCAGCCTCGCGGCGTCTGATGCCGCACGTTGAGCTCAAACAACGTTTCAAGAAGCTCGATATTGAGGTCGAGCTCGGATTCACTGCCGAACAGGCGATTGAAGAAGTAGAGCGCTGCCTGAACTGTGACATTCAGACAGTGTTCGCTGCGAAGCTCTGCATCGAATGTGATGCATGCCTCGACATCTGTCCGGTGAATTGCCTGACGATTACGCACAACGGCGAAGAGGAAGACCTGCGGTCACGGCTGCACGCGCCTGCTAACAACGTCGAGCAGGCGCTCTACGTTTCCGCCGAGTTGCCGCAGACTGGCAGGGTCATGATTAAGGACGAGGATATTTGCGTGCACTGTGGATTATGCGCTGAACGGTGCCCGACCGGCGCCTGGGACATGCAGAAGTCGGTTTTGCTCCTGCCGTACGCGGCCGACCAGCAGCCGGTTGATCCTCCCAAGCGTGCAACAGGCGCTTCCGGGTCATAAAGGACAGGTTCGTGGTTACGGTAAACGACGTCGTTATCAAGATCGCTACGGTTAACGGTACCGGTTCAGCCAGTGCTAACGGCCTGCTGCGCAAGTCGATTTTTCGCATGGGCGTTCCGGTTGTCGGCAAGAACTACTTCCCGTCGAATATTCAGGGGCTGCCAACCTGGTATGAGATTCGCGTCACGGGCGCCGGCTACCACGCCCGCTCGGATCGCGTTGACCTGATGGTTGCGATGAACGCCCAGACCTACGATCACGACATGGCAGCGGTCGAGCCGGGCGGCTGGTTGGTTTACGACTCTACCTGGCCGCGCAGCCGGCAGCTGAATCGCGAGGACATCACGGTCATCGGCATTCCCTTCTCGAAGATGTGCAACGAGCATTTCGACGGCGCTCGCGCTCGCATCCTGATGAAGAACATCGCCTATGTTGGAGCCGTGGCCGCGCTGCTCGATATCGACCTCGATATCATTACCGAGCTGCTCGAAGAGACGTTTGCAGACAAGCAGAAGCTGATCGCATCGAATATGGAGGCGATACGGCTGGGTTACGACTACGCACAGGGGCATTTTTCTTGTCCGTTGCCAATGCAAGTCGAGAAGATGGATGCTACCAAGGGCCACATCATCATTGACGGCAACACCGCCGCCGGTCTGGGCTGCGTGTACGCCGGCGCGACAGTAGGTGCCTGGTACCCGATCACGCCATCGACGTCGCTGATGGACGCCTTCCGCACGTTTTGTGCGCAGTATCGTGTTGACAAAGAAACTGGCAAGCGCACGTATTGCATCATTCAGGCGGAAGACGAGCTGGCAGCGATCGGCATGGTTCTGGGTGCCAACTGGAACGGCGCACGTTCGTTCACGCCGACGAGTGGTCCCGGTATTTCATTGATGAGTGAGTTCATCGGCTTTGCCTACTACGCCGAAATACCCGCCGTCATATTTAACGTGCAGCGCACCGGACCGTCGACCGGTATGCCGACACGAACTCAACAATGTGATCTGATCAGCTGCGCTTATGCCTCGCACGGCGACACCAAGCACGTGCTGCTATTCCCGGCAGACCCGGAAGAGTGTTTTTACATGGCGCCGCAGGCATTCGACCTCAGCGAACGGCTGCAAACCCCGGTCATGGTCATGTCAGATCTCGATATCGGTATGAATGACTGGATGGTGCCGGAACTCGAGTGGGATGATGACTACGTGCCGGACCGCGGCAAAGTCTATAGCGCCGAAGATCTCGAAAAGATGGACAAGTTCTATCGCTACCTCGATGTTGACGGTGACGGCATTCCGTACCGCACGCTGCCGGGTGTACATCCGAAGGGCGCTTATTTTACGCGTGGCTCCGGGCATACCCGGTATGGCGCCTACACTGAAAATTCAGCCGATTATCAGGATGTCGTGGACCGCCTGCTGGTGAAGTGGGAGACCGCGCGCAACATGGTCCCGAGAGCGAAAATTCGTTACTCGAAAATGAACAAGGCGGGAATTCTGACTTTCGGCAGTGGCGACGGTGCCTGCGTAGAAGCGCTGGATCGGCTGGCGCGCCAGAACATCGGCCTTAACTACTGCTGCGTCAAAGCATTTCCTTTCACTGACGCGGTGCGCGAATTTATCAGTCAGCACGATGTTGTCTACGTGGTCGAGCAAAATCGCGACGCGCAAATGCGTACCTTATTGATCAACGACATCAATGCGGACCAGAACAAGTTGGTGCCTGTGTTGCACTACGACGGTATGCCGCTCAACGCGGGCTTTGTCGTTGACAAGGTGCTCGAGGAAATTGCCAAGGGCCAGGCGGCCTGATACGGGAAATCTATTTTGAGTTACATAGCAAAACCGAAAATTGCACACCCGGGCGTTAAAAAGAACGAGCTGGGCCTGACCAAGCGCGATTACGAGGGCGCTGTATCGACGTTATGCGCGGGATGTGGGCATGACTCGGTAACGGCGGCAATCGTCCAGGCGGTATACGAACTCAACGTGCAACCGCACATGCTGGCCAAGATGAGCGGTATCGGCTGCTCGTCGAAGACGCCCGCTTACTTTGCCAGTCAGTCGCATGGATTCAACTCGGTGCATGGACGAATGCCCTCGGTGACCACCGGTGCGAACGCAGCCAACCGGGACCTGACGTACATCGGTGTGTCGGGTGATGGCGACTCACTGTCGATCGGTGTGGGGCAGTTTGTGCACGCGATCAGGCGCAATCTGAACATGTGCTACGTCATTGAAAATAATGGTGTCTACGGGCTGACAAAAGGTCAGTTCTCGGCATCCGCTGATATCGGTAGCATGCCCAAGAAGGGTCTGCCAAACCAGCAGGAGCCCATCGATCCCGTCAGCACGGCACTCAGTCTCGGCGCAACCTATATTGCGCGTAGCTTCTCCGGCGACAAGGAGCAGCTCGTACCTTTGTTGAAAGGCGCACTGCTGCACAGTGGCTTCGCGCTGGTCGATATCATCAGTCCCTGCGTGACATTCAATGATCACGAAGGCTCGACGAAGAGCTATGCGCACACGCGCGAGTTCTACAATCACGTTGTCAATGTTGACTATGTGCACCCGACTGAAGAGATCAAGGCTTCTTACAAAGAAGGCGAGGCAATGCCGATCCACCTGCGCGGTGGCGACACCATACTCTTGCGCAAAATCGACGGCGGCTATGACCCGACCAGTCGCGCGTCGGCGTTCAAATATCTTCGCGAGCGTTTCAATGCCGGCGAAATTACGACCGGATTGCTCTATGTCAATGAAGATCGCGAGGAAATGCACGAATTGATGGGCAATGTTGACATCCCGTTGGCGCATTTGCCGTTCGAAGAGTTGAGCCCCGGTAGCGATGAGCTGAAGCGTCTCCAAAGCCGTTACCGCTAAACGTAAGGAACCGACAATGAAAAACAGTCGTCGACAGTTCATCAAGGCGGGGTTGCTGACAGGTGCCGCCGTCGCCACAGGACTACCGCAAACGAGCGCTGCGGGCGAGAGCAGCAAAGCACAGCGGCCGCTCAAAATTCTAATCCTGGGTGGCACTGGGTTCATCGGTCCGCACATGGTCCGCGAAGCCTTAAGGCGCGGCCATTCGGTGACCCTTTTTAACCGTGGCCGCTCCAACAGCACCCTTTTCCCTGATCTGGAAACCATCAAGGGCGATCGTGACGGCAGTCTCGATGGCCTGAAAGGTCGGCGGTGGGACGCCGTTGTCGACAACTCAGGCTACGTGCCGCGGCATGTGCACGATTCAGCACGCTTGCTGGCCAACAGTGTTGATCGTTACTTATACATCTCGACAGTGTCGGTCTATGACGACTTCAGTATTCATAATGACGAAGACTCAGCGCTGTCGAAAATAGCGGATGAATCGATCGAGGAAGTCACCGGCGAGACCTACGGTCCGCTGAAAGCGCTGTGTGAGAAGCGCGCTGCCTCGGCGGTTGCTGCCGATAAATTGACGATTCTGCGGCCAACCTACATCGCGGGTCCCGGCGACCATACGGACCGCTTTTCGTACTGGCCGATCCGCACCCGCAAAGGTGGCGAGATGATCTGGCCCGGGACGCCGGCAGATACTATCCAGGTCGTTGACGTTCGAGACCTCGCGGTTTTTACGATCGACTGCATCGAGCAGGAAATAACTGGTGCATTCAATACGGTGAATCCAGCAGGTAAATACACGATGGGAAAACTGCTGGAGGACTCGCAGGCAATCACTGCGACATCGGTCGAGCCGTTCTGGATCAGTGAAGATTTCGCCTACGGGCAGGGCCTGATTGGTGGTCGAACACTGCCGATCTGGCATCCGAAAACCGGCGAGAGCGCATCTCCTGGCAGCTTCAGCGGCGAGCGCTCGCGCGCGGCCGGCTTCATGGGTCGGCCGGAGCGGGAGACAGTACGTGACCTGATGGCCTGGTGGGACACGCTACCTCAGGAGCGCACCGAAAAGATTCGGGCGGGCATCGAGGCAGGGCGCGAAGCGGAAATCATCGCCGCGTGGAAAGAACGCAACGGCTAGCCCCAGATCCGTTTCCACCACGGTTCTTTGTTGGGTTCCGGACGGTTACCGCCGGCAAACGGTATCTTGTTGCGGATACTCTCGATATCCCAGCCAGTGAGGTTCGCGAGCTGTTGTGCTTCGCGCTCCTGGCGTTCGCGAACACTGGCATCGTATTCCGACGTATCGCAGCTGACCTTACCTTTCCACGGGTGTCGAATCACGTAGCGTCCCTGGTAGTTCTGTCGGTCGCCAGTCTCCTGGAACATCAGGTCCTCCGGGAAGTGTTCGGCGTCGTAGCGTAGATGCAATCGGGTAACGAAAACGTTTTGCGCAGGTTGGGGTGCGATGCGACGCGGGCTGGTCTCATCGCGATCGTCCAGCCAGAACACGCCAAGCTGTCGAAGTTCCTGGCGACTCAGCGGATCGGCTGCGCACGGGTCGCACCAGCCCATGTCCCAGGCGTATTCCAGGAACACGGCCCGCTCATTTTCTTTTTGCACCTGCTGAGCAAACATCGCGCGGTAAAAATCGGCAAACTCGCCCTGTACGAACTCCGGCACTTCGGTGTTACTCGGGATCTTCACCGTTCGATAGTTGGTGGTCTCCACGCGGCCCGTCCGGGTCAGCGCATACACGTAAAGTTCCTGTTTGCCGTTGGCGTTCAATGTGCCAAGACGAATGGGCAGCATGAACTTGTTGCTCTCATAAGCGACCTGCAGCGGTCGCAGGTATTGAAATCCGAGTTTTGACTGTTCCTCGACATTCACTTTGGCGACGAAGAAGCGCATGTCCTGTTTCAAATAGCTGGCGACGACGCGTTCAGCACCGGGCGGGATGCGGTAGTCATTGTCATCCAGCCAGCGAATGAGTCCGTCGCTTTGCGACGCGGACAGGATCAGTATGTCGTACTCGCCGACCGTGTAGCTGGCTTCGATCGTGACGCCCCGGGCGCGGGCAGATTTTCGCATTTCGTTGCTGGCCATCGGCACGGCCGCGCCGTCCATTTCCATGCGCATTTTCCGATCATAAAGTGTGCAGGGATCAGCATCGTGGTACTCAACCAGTCGAGGTGACGTGTAAGCGTCGAGGTGCTGCACGATGGCCCGGTCGCCAACGTTGATCTGTTCACGTTCGATAAATGTCGGCACCGGAACGACGACGGCGAAGTCCGAGACATCGCCCTCGAAGTCATTAGCCATCGTAATGACAGTGCGATTGTCGTCGCGGACCATCACGACCTGGGATGCGCGGTTGAACAGGCTGGTGTCGGCGCGCGCGACATAGAATCCACAGAAAGCCTCTGCGGAAGTGGCGATGACCACGGTCAATGCGGCGGCGAACAAGGTTATAAACAGTCTCATCGATAAACTCCTGTTACTGGATGATGGGAGCGGGATTCATGGGCACGCGCTTTCGATGGCGCCCACTGGTAACGCCGCCCGCGCAGCCACGCGTCAATCAGCGGTACAGCGGGGGCAGCAATAATGAGCGCGAGGATCGGGCCGTTCGGCACGTAGTAAACAAACTGAATGACGTAGGCGATGCCGGCTACCAGCGTCGCGAACAACGCGCGGCCCAACGCCGTGTCCGGCGTGGTTTTCGGATCCGAGATCATGAAAAACGCAAAGATCAGCAAAGCGCCGTTTTGCAGCTGGTGCACCGGAATTGTCAGCGGGTCGCCGAGCCAAATCGCGCGGGCGAACAGCATTGCGGCAAACACCAGCAGAAATGCGACGGTGGTTTCTGCCCGCTTTGCACGTGTCAGCACGAGCAAGCCGAGGCACGAGAGTGCCAGCGCAGAAATCGCGGTGCTGCCCCATTGCCCGGAAGATACCCACACGTGCTCACTCGCGAGCATCATCAGCACGATCGCCACGTTGGCAGGGTTGAAGACGTGCTTGCCGCGGTAGCGGATAAGAAATTTGCTGCTAATCGCGATTGCTGCAGCGCAAGCTGCCAGCATCGCCGTGTCGGCGCGTAGCAGCAAGGTCAGCGACAGTGACGTAATCAACGGGCTGAGCGGATCGAAGCGAGGCAGCCGTAGCCGTAGCGTGAACAGGAGCTGCGTGCCGAGCGCCGTTACGATGATAGCGATGGCATTCTGCCAGCGAACACCGAAATCGAGCGCGAACACACCACTGCAGAGCAGCGTGCTGAGTACAGCGATCTGGTAGTAGCGCGGGTCACGCAGGCGGCCGCTTAACTGGAAAATACGATTCATGCCGGGTGTAAACGCCCGACATGGGCATCCGGGTCTACATGCGGATCAGATTTCTCAGCGGTGCCGCTGGCTGGCTGTCTGGAAAAACCGTGTCCTCAACAAACCCTGGTGTTAGTCCGAGATGCTCGAGCAGCACACTCTTGAACAGGCTGCGGATATCGGTTGTCGGACGAAGATCACGACCCTCGAAGAGATCATTAGCCGCCAGACCGGGCCAGTCGGCAAGCACCTTGCCGCCGCGCACCGCACCGCCGGCCAGTATCGCGGCAGTCGCAGTGCCGTGGTCGGTGCCGCGCGTGCCATTGACGCGCACCGTGCGTCCAAATTCAGTCACGACGGTGATAACGGAGTTTTCCCAGGCGTTGCCGAGCCCATCACGCAAATTGGCGATACCCCGATCGAGAGCCGCCAAACGATTTGCCAGCCGTCCCTGGGTTGTGCCCTGGTTCGCATGGGTATCCCAGCCGCCGAGTTCGACGACCGCAATGTTAGGGCCATCGTCGGCCGTCAGAAAACGCGCCGCTGCGCTCATCAGCTCACCGAACTGCTGTGCCTCGTTGCCGCGTGCGCGCTGCTTGTCCATGTCGTCCATGCCGCTCGCAATGTCCTGCGACGTCAGTGCTTGCTCGAGGCGGCTGGCAAAGAAATCATCGTCAGCGTATAGATCCTTAAGGCGCCGCAGCGTACTGTCATCGGCATCCGGCAGACGCGACGGCGCCCAACTGGTAACTGCGTTGTCGCCGCGCAGGACCAGCGGCGCGTTTTGCGCGAGTGCGATTGCGTGCGTGGTTTGGCCGCCGATCGGTGCCAGCGCCCGGTTGAGCCAGCCGTCACGCAGCGTCGCAACCCGATTGGCACCGTTTTCGAGCAGGTCCTGTCCATCAAAATGCGAACGTTCACGGTAGGGGCTCGCGACGGCGTGCACGATCAGGGCTTCGCCGGCCCTGAAGCTCTCATGAGTTGCGGCCAGAGATGGATGCAAGCCGAACAGGCCATCGAGCTTCAGCAGTCCCTCATCGCCGCCGGGTGGCTGCAGCGCGAGTTCACCGCGGGTGCTGGCATAGTGACCATCGCCATACGGCGCAGCGATCGCCAGCCCATCGGCCGCGCCTCGCAAGACCACGAGAACAAATCTCGAATTCGTGTCGGCTTTGGCGAAAGCGAAGCCCGGCAGACTATTGGCTACTGCCGCGATGCCGAGCGTTTTGAGTAACTCTCTGCGCCTGAGCATGTTCATCTCCTCTGAAAGTCCGGCGAGGCCAGTAATAGCGTCATACCCTGCGCAAGGCTTTCCGCGCGTGACACGGCTTTGCGAGTTTCGGTCCCAAATGCCGGGCCCAACACTGCCTGGCCAAGCTCAACCGGATTCACGCGGGACCCCACCCGGCGCGCTACCGTGTTCGCCCATTCAATGCGTTTGTACAATGCGTCTGCACCACCCCACTGCAGCGCCGTATCAGGCCAGCCCTCCGGCGAGCCGGGACGATAGGGGGTTTGGCCCATCAGGTCGAGCGCGCCGACAATAAACTGTGGCCGGTCGGGAACGTGATTAAACGCGCGCAGTGTTGAAATAACGAAGTCGTGCGGCGATTTGTATTTACTGCTAATCGCGACCCAGGATTCCTCGGCGGAAATCAGCGCTTCGTAAACGACTGACAGATCACCGTCGCTGTCGAGATGTGCATCGGTGAGGCGCTGCACCAATGCCTCCGGTGGCTCATCAGCGACAAAGTGTCGCGCGAGCTTGGTTGCCAGAAAGCGTGCGGTCGACGGATGCATGGCAAGGTCCCGTAATACCGTTTTTCCCTGCTTGATGCCGGCCGACGCATACTTCTTTCCGAGCAGCGTCTGGCCGCCGGGCTCATGAATATTCTCGCGAAACTCGAACTTGCCGGGCTCGCCATCAGCGAAGCGCCCACGCTCGTTGGCGCCGCCGATCGACCAGCCGGTGATTACTCTTGCGAAGGTCGTGACATCCTGCTGCGAGTAACCGCCGTCGACGCCCAGCGTGTGTAATTCGAGAATTTCACGCGCGAGATTCTCATTCAAGCCAAGTTCCTGACGATTTTTCCGCCGATTGGCCCGCTTCGCCAGTTTTGAGTTGGGTCCTGTCGAGCGCTGGTTATCGAGATAAAGAATCATGGCCGGGTGCTGCTCTGCTGCGAGCAACAGATCGGCGAACTTGCCGGTCACGTGTGGCCGAATGGCCTCGTTCTCGAACAGCCCTGCGATCGCCGGCAGCGGCTGCTTGTCGGCCGAGATGGCGAAGTGGTTGGACCAGAAATGCACAAGTCGTTCGTGAAAAGGTGTTTCACTCATGATCGCCGTGCGGTAGCGCGCGGCGGATTGTTCCACGTAATGACCGCGGACGATGCGTCCATACTTCTCGATGGGATCGATCTCTTTACCGCTGCGCTGCATCTCGCGCTGGCTGCGCCGCAGGTCCTGGACCTCGACCAGCACACTGGCGGAATCGCGCAAACGCTCGATCTCCGGGGGCGATCGATGCGGGCCCTGCAACTGGTCCAGTAACCAGGCCGCCGGTCGCTTGGCCACACGCGCCAGGTCGCCCGGGGTGGCGCCAAGTCCAAAGCGATTGTTGGCAATTACGGCTTTTTTCGTCGTCATGCAAGGGTCCTCTGCGCCAAGTGCAGCAGCACGGCGTTGAGATTACAACGTTGTCTTTTCAGAATGGTTGACCCCGTCGAGCACCTGCACGACCATAATTCGCTGGCTGCATTCATTCCTGCTATAATTAAAATCAATAAAAACAACAACTTATAATTTTGCATCCAAAGCCGGCTTACGAGGCATCTACAGGGTGAAAGCAAGTCCCGTTAATTAGATGGAGTAACTGAAGTGGTTGAGGTAATCGTACCTACAGTGATGTTCGTAAGTTTGGCCGTTGTATTCGGTTTGTTGTTCTGGTTTCGCTATCGTGCGCGTCGTGAGATGCAGGAGACGCTGCGTGTTGCGCTCGACAAGGGCCAGGATCTGACGCCCGAGATTATTGACCGTCTGGGTCATCCCAAAGCGGCCCCGGATAAAGACCTGCGTCTTGGCGTCATTTGGCTGGCGATCGCTGCCGGCCTCGTACTGTGCGGATTCGCCGTTCCCGATGACAGCGGCGAAGCGTTGCGCGGTATTCTCGCAGGCGCAGCATTTCCGTTCGCGATTGGGGCGGCTTACATGATTCTGTACTTCTTCTCCGGCCGCAGCGATTAGTCGAGCAGCCAGCGGTGCATGCGACGGACGATAATCAGCTCGTTGCCCGGGTGGTGTCTTCGCAAGACACTCGGGCGTTCGGCGAACTGGTGCGTCGACACCAGTCGCAGGTGCGGAATTTTCTTCGCAAGCTGAGTGGTGATGTCACGTTGGCCGACGACTTGTCGCAGGATTGCTTCATGCATGCCTGGGACAAGATGCAGACTTTTTCGGGCCGCGGGTCGTTCATCGGTTGGCTGCTAAAAGTTGCGTATACGACCTTTCTGCAGTCCAGGCGTAAATCGAAACGTTATGCGGAGATTCTGGAAGAAGCGGGACATGTGACCGAGATCGAGGAAAGACACCAAAGCCTGCAAGCGGACGAGGTGAGCGATCTTGAGAAGCTACTGGCAGTGCTGACCGATGAGGAGCGCGCAATTATGGTGATGTCTTATGCCTGCGGGCTGTCACATCGAGAAATCGGCGATGCGACCAATTTGCCGATAGGTACAGTGAAATCGGTAATCTTTCGTGGTAAACAGAAGATCAGGACAAGTTTTGATATCAAAGATCATCAACATGGCTGACAGGATGAAGGACGCAGAAGACCGACTGTTGGAGTCGATGTTTGCAGCGCTGCCTATTGCTGACAATGGTTTTAGTACCAGGGTGGTTGGCAAGGTTCGCCGCCGGCTCTGGCTACGTCGTCTGGCATTGCCGGTTGCAACGTTGATCGGTGGGGCAATCGCGATCAAACCATTGACTGCTTTTGTGACGCTGGTCGCTGGTCTGTCGGCACTGCTGCCGCAGGAGCTGTTTGGCGTCATCGCAGAGTTCATTCCACAGGCACAAACCGTTGTGCTCGGGGCGTTGCTGCTTGCAGTCTGCCTGCTCGGCATGCGTTCGCTCGAAGACTAGCGATCTCATTGTCATAGTCCGACGGCTCGGTTACATTTGAGTCATGACTCTTCGCGACAAAGTCGAAGCCTTATTGCCAAACTGGGAGCGCTGGTATCCGAGCCTGTTCGACGCTGCCAGTGACCTTGGCATCATCAGACCGGAGGTCTGCGATCCGAATTCGCTGCTGCTCACTCGCAGGCACGCGAAAGTCAGGCAGCGCGCCGAAGATGCGCACCGTGAAAAATGGGGCGGCAAGCCGCAGGACTAAAAAAACCTATGCAAATTGACCTCGAACCGGTCAGGTCGCAATTTCCTGCGCTGGCCATAACGGACGACGGCGTCCGGCGTATTTACTTCGATAACCCGGCAGGCACCCAGGTGCCGCAATGTGTGGCCGACGCAGTGGCAGATGCGCTGTTACACAAGAACGCGAATCTCGGTGGCTACTTCGCCTCTTCAGCCGCAGCCGACAAGGTGGTCGCAGGCGCGCGCAGCGCGATGGCCGATTTTCTGAACGCGCCGTCGCACGACGAAATAGTCTTCGGCCCGAACATGACGACGCTTACGCTGCACCTGTCGCGTTCGATCGGGCAATGGCTGGAGCCTGGCGACGAGATCGTACTGTCGCGAATGGACCATGATGCCAACGTGTGGCCCTGGGTCCTGATGGCGCGTGATCGCGGTATCAAGATCAAGTGGCTGCCGTTTAACAAGGAGACCTTCGAGTTCGATCTGGAGATCCTTGATGATCTGCTGACCGATCGAACACGGCTGCTCTGCGTTGGCGGTGCCAGTAACCTGACCGGCACGATTAATGACATCGCCGCAATTTGTGCCAAAGCACGTGCGGCCGGTGTCCTGACTTACATTGATGCCGTGCAGTCTGCGCCGCATGTCCCAACCGATGTGCAGCAGTTCGGTTGCGACTTTCTGACCTGCTCGGGCTACAAGTTCTTCGGACCGCACTACGGCATTTTGTGGGGACGTCGGGACGTCTTTGAGCAATTGGAGCCTTACAAGGTTCGGCCGGCCCCGTCGGAAATCCCGGGCAGCTTTGAGACTGGAACGATCAGTCTGGAAGCCTGCGCTGGTCTAACTGCCGTTATCGATTATTTCGCGCGAATCGGCCAGACGATGGCACTTGGGCATATGGATCGTTGGTCTCATTTTTCCGGGCGCCGCCAGTCGGTGCATGCCGCCGTTGATTATTTGCTCGCCTACGAGCAGTCGGTTGCGGAGCGGTTGATCAATAACCTGGAAAGTATCGACGGCGTCACCGTGCTGGGCATCACTGCGCCGGATGCAATGGACCGGCGGGTCCCCACGGTCGCTTTCACGCATGACCGCATTCCACCGGACGCAATTGCGCGAGCCCTCGGAGACAAAAATATCTTTGTGTGGAGTGGCCATAACTATGCGGTTGAGGTCGCAAAGACGCTGGGCATCTTCGAATCGGGCGGCGCGGTGCGTGTTGGGCCGGTCCATTACAACACGTTCGAAGAGATTGACGATTTCTCGGCCGTGCTGGCATCCATTCTGGCGAACCGCTAGTTCCAAAAAGAAGAAAGCCGCATTGCTGCGGCTTTCCGTGAGACTTCGTATTTGATCAATATGTCTCGTAAACCAATAGATTCCAAGGGAAAATTTGTTTCTGCGCTGGCCTTAAATTAAAGTGCTTTGTGAGTTATTATTGCTGGCCGACCTCGGTCCTCGCAGCAACCTGGCACAACTTGCGGTGTATACTCCCGACTTTGCCAGCGCTGCGGCAATCGAAGCCGCATAACAAAACACAAAAAGAGAGAATATAAATGGCGATCGCGGATCTGAAAAACGTACTCAAGATATTCGGCGGCTCAGAGATTAGCGCAGAACAAGAAAATCAGCTTTTCAAGGAAGTACTGTTGATGACGTTGGCCCGCGCTGCAGACGCCGACATCAATATTCAGGCGGCCGAAGTCGACCGAATCCGCGAAATACTCAAAGAGCATACCGGTGAGGACTTCAGTTCGGCTGATATCCGCGTGGCCGCACGTGCCGAATTGTATGCTGAGTCTACCCTGGTCAAGTATCTCAACTCGGTTAGCAAAAAGATGTCGCCGGCGCATCGCGTAGAGACGGTGCACGCGCTGGCCGACGTATTCCGCAGCGACCAGAATGTCAGCATTCTTGAAGTGGATTTCTTTGACAACGTTGTTACGTCGTTGAAAGTTACACCGTCGCAGGTGGCTGGCCTGATTGCCGGCGACGTCGACTAGCCCTTCGAGATAGTCGCTTCCTTGTGCGCGCCGATTTCTTTGTTGCGATAAACGACAAACAAACCAGATGCGACAATGATCAGTGCGCCGACAACGACCCAGCGATCAGGCACTTCATCCCAAATCAGATACCCGGCGATGGCCCCGCCGACCAGTGCTATGTACTCAAGGGGAGCGAGCAGCGCCGGTGACGCGGAGCGGTAGCCGTTCACGAGTCCAATCCAGGCGAGCACCGAACTCACGCCGGCGCCGATCAACAATACCCAGCCGGTCAGGTCCGGGCCTTGCCAGCTGGGCTCATCGAGGACAGCGAGTGCGACGAGCATAGGTCCGAATACGACATAGAAAGACAGGGAGAGCGTCGACTCTGTGTCCGTAAGCTTGCGCGCCGTAATCGCCTGACACGCGTAGCAGAATGCGGCAATCAGCACGGCGATCGACGCGAAAGACAGGGTGCCGCTACCCGGTCTTAGCATGATGAGCGCGCCGACAAAGCCCATCGTAACCGCCATCCAGCGGCGCCACCCGACCGGTTCACGCAGAAATATCGCCGACAGCGCCGTCGTCATCAGTGGCGCCGTGTAGCCCAGCGTAAATGCGTTGACCAGCGGCATCTTCGAAAGACCATAGAAAAATCCGAACATGGCGCCGACGGCGAGAATCGAGCGTAAGGCATGCCAGCCAATTTTGCTGGACCGCAGTGAATGGAGTCCGCCCAGCCGCGGCGCAATGGCAAGCATGATCAGGATCGCAATGATTGAGCGGAGCAGAACGAACTGCTGCAGCGAATAAGTACGCAGCAGTTCCTTGGCAAACAGGTCCAGCAATAGTCCGCTAACAACACCGAGCAGAATCCAGGCAATCGCTTTGCCGACATGATCGTCACGAGAAAACTGAATCATAAATGAACCGATGTGCGGCTAGTTGAACGTGAGCTGAACATGGTCGCATGGAAGATGATCGAAGCCCACAGGTTCAGCGCCGATTCAGCGTGGAGCGCTTCTAATGAAACCGTAAGCCCATAAAGGATACGGTCATGAAAAAACCCAATCGACTAAAACCCGCCTTTTCTATTCTGCTGCTGAGCCTGTTTTCAACGGTCGGCCAAACCGCTTTGGCGGCAGAAGCTGATACCAGGATCAGCGTCACTGCTCAGGGACTCACCAGCGAACGCGGCGTGGTGCCCAATGGAGTAACGCACGATACGTATGACGCGCTGACCAAGGATGGCAAACGCGGCAAGCACTCGTCTGCTACGACGCAGCAAGAGGCGACGGCAAACAACGCGGTGGCGATGAATACCGACTTCTGGTTCTACGATGCTTACGTCACGCTATTCGCAGATGATGACGGCGATGGTTACTACACGGGTATCGAGCTTGAGTTTGACGCCGATACTGTTTACACGGCTGCGGATGTTTACGCGGTTACCTATCTTAGCCTCGATTACGGGCCCTGGAATGAGTACGCGGAAACGGCCGACTTTGCTCTGTACGGCTCATCGGATACGGACGAGTATGTCATTGAGACCGAACTGGTGGCCGGATACCCGCCCGGTGACTACGACATCCTCATTGAGTTGTACGACACTTTCGACGGTTCGCTGGTCGCGAGCTTCGGTCCGGAGGAGACCTCCGAACTCTCGCTCCTGCCCCTTGAGGACACAACCTATGATGCGCCACCCGGCACAGCTACTCAGGTCGTCATCAATTCAGGAGGTGGCGGCGGGTCGTTCAGTTGGCTGCTGCTTCTTGGGCTGACGATAGTTGCCGTGATGCGGCGCAGCGCCGGGAGGACCTGAATGCCGGTTTTTCTGTTAACTTCAAGCGGTAATGGGAATGCTAACCACACTGGTGGGCACGCGCTTGCCGCCGAAGTACCGGAAGTTCTTCAAGCTGCCGGAACGCCAGGATAGCTGGAAGGTCACAGACACCGCCAGTACCCGGCTAGGGCGTGCGGTGCAGCGATGGCTGCACGATGCGGACGGCGAATGCGGCGTTTACCGCCTCGATTCTGGCCGCGACGCGCTCGGAATTCGTCTCGGCCTGATTGATCGAGCGGAACGCAGCGTGGATATCCAAAGCTATTTAATCCGCGACGATGTCAGCGGCAACCTGGTAGGGCTGCGGCTGGCCGCAGCGGCCGAGCGCGGAGTCCGTATTCGACTTCTGATGGATGATGCGCTGACGCACGAAATCGACGCCGGCCTGTTGTCGCTGGATGATCATGAAAACATCGAGGTACGCGTCTTTAACCCCTTCCCGCGGCGCCGGTCCCGGTTGATCAGTTTTATCGCGAACTTCAACATCCTTAACCGCCGCATGCACAACAAGTCGTTCACTGTCGACAACCACGTGACGATCGTGGGTGGCAGAAACCTGGCCGATGAGTATTTTCGCAGTGGCGGTGCCACCGAGTTCATTGATGAGGATCTGTTGGCTATCGGGGCGGTCGTAGACGATGTGTCCGACGGTTTCGACGAGTACTGGAACTCACCGGAAGCAATTCCTGTCAACGTGTTCGACGCCCTGGTGCCGCACGGATCAATTCAGGAAAGCACCGAGGAGGGGCGTCGGTATGTTGAGCGGCACGGTGGCGGTACGTTCTTCCAAAGCGTCGACGACACATTGGCGCGCGATATTATTGAGGGCAGGTTGCCGCTTGTCGCGGCCGATGCGGCAGTGGTGCTGGATTATCCTGATAAGGTCCGGTTGCTACGGCCGCGTCCCGCCAGTATTACCAGCATTTTTTTGCGACAGATGCTGTCAGCCGCAACGACCGAGGTGATTGTTATCTCGCCCTACTTCGTCCCCGAGAAGCAGGGTGTCGAGTTTCTGGCAGGCCTGGTCAGCCGCGGCGTGCGTGTCATTGTCATCAGTAATTCGCTGGCATCCACGAATCACTCCAGCGTGCACGCGGTTTACGCGAGATACCGCAAGCCTCTGCTGAAGCAAGGAGTCGAGCTTTACGAACTGCGGCCGCATGTTGATTCCACCGATGCCAAGACGACCCTGACACTGCACTCCAAGATCGCCGCCGTCGATCGGACAAAACTGTTTGTGGGCTCATTTAACCTGGATCCGCGATCTTTGTACCTGAACACCGAAATGGGGCTGGTCGTCGACTCCACAGAGTTGGCCGGCGCAATGTCCGAAAGTATTCTCGATTCGCTGACCGAAATCGCCTACAAGCTGGAGCTCTCACCGAAAGGCCGGCTCCAGTGGCTGTTGCGCACCGGCAGTGGTGACGAGGTAATCACGACAGAGCCCAAAACCACGTGGTGGCGGCGTTTTAAAACTCGCCTCATGAGCTTTCTGCCGAT
>CAZTQL010000003.1:0-60830 GCA_964615665.1 uncultured Woeseiaceae bacterium
AATGACAACCTGAACTTCTATGCGTTGTACTCCGAAGGCTTCAAGAGTGGCACGTTCCAGCCTGACGCATTAAATCCGGCGCAGGCCGATCTCATTGTCGAGCCCGAGACGTCGACGAACTTCGAGATTGGCTTGAAAGGCGCCAGCGATCGCTATCGGTACAGCATTACCGTGTTTAGTTTGGAGGTCGATGACGTCCAAACGGTCAATCTCATTCGTGCCGGTGGCAGTTTCCTGGGGCTCATGAGCAATATCGGCACGGTCGAATCGATTGGACTCGAAGTGGACGGGGTGTTCTTGCTTTCGGACAACTTCCTGCTGAGCGGCAATTTCGCACTCATCGAGGCCGAAATGGAAAATACGCCCGACCCGGCCGACGATACAATCGACATCAGTGGACACCGGCCCCCCGGTGCCCCGGAGTGGACCTACAACCTGGCTGGCGAGTATACGCTCGGCTTGAACAATGGCGGATCGCTGAGCTTCCGTGCGGATGTTCGTGGTCGCAGCGATGTGTACAACCAGACGTCAAGCCGCACCGGAGCTCGTGCTAATGCGCGGCTGCGCCCGGAAGTCAACGACTGGGGCGCCCGAGTGACCTGGGCGAACGCCGATGACGATTTACGAGTATCGCTGTGGGGCAAGAATCTAAACGAGGATTGGGATATCACGAACTTCGGTCCGCCGAGCCCCTGTTGTGCATCTTTCGCGGCAGGTTTCCGTGGCAAACGAGAGTATGGCGTGACGGCGACAAAGGACTTTTGAGCAGCCCTCTGTTCCCCACGATGGAGAGAAGAGCAGACGGCAGCCTTTTGGCTGCCGTTTTCTTTTACGAACCGCATAGATAGGGAATGGCCATGAACAGAACTTACCTTGCGCTTGCATTGACGCTCCTGGCGACCATTACTTCGGCTGGCGAAGTGAAAACTCTGAATCCAGAGTCGGTGCCAGCACCGTTCAAGAACCGCTTCAGTCACGGCAAGCTGGTGCCGAGCGGCGCCGAGTGGCTGTACACGGCTGGTCAAACCGGCAGAGACGTTGACGGGAAAATAGGGACCGGTATCGAAGAGCAGGCAAACTTCGCGATGCGTAATCTCTGCAACATCGTCAAAGAGGCTGGCATGACGAGCGACGATGTTATCAAGATGACGATCTATTATGTCGATCCCACACATCTGCCGATTATCGTCGCAGCGCGCAACCGATACTTTGGAGAAGACTTCAGACCTGCGAGTACAGCGGTCGGCATCGCCGCGCTCGCGAATTCAAAGTACCTTGTTGAGGTCGAACTGGTTGCGGCAAAAATGCCCGACGATTAGAGGACGTTAAGCGTGCCTCGATGAGAAGCGAGAAAGCACGGTGTAGATCACGAACAGGGCGGCCAACATCATACTGACGGATGTCCAAACAGCTGCCGGGTTGTCGGGGTCGATCAAGGGCTGCACGAGTATGGGTGCTGAAAACTGCCCCAGGAACATTGCCGTCGTCACGATGCCGACGCCGAATCCCCGACGCTTCTGCGACACGATCGACAGGATCCAACTGCTTTGATTCGGTACATAAAGTCCGAATCCCGTGCCCGCAATAATCATTCCGAGTAATGCCACGGCGTAACTCGTTGCCGACGCGACGACGAAGTAACCGAGCGCCATCGACAGGTAAATCACGGCGTAGATGGCCACGAAATTCATGCGACTCTTGAACCGATGGTAGGTCAGCGATGTTAGTGCCCCAATCGTGTTGCCGAGTGCGATGGCAGCACCCATCTCGAACGGCGTCGCGTCGAAGGCGTTGCGCAGGTAGAACGGTAATTGTACGGGCGTAATAAAGAACAATGCCGACGCAAGGAACGCGGAAATGAATACGTAGGATGCCGAGCCAAGCGGAATCGCGGGCAGCGATGAGTCTTCGATCGATGCGGTGCCCCGCGCGGCAGGCATGCGCTGAGTGACAGCGATGAGCCCGCTGGGCAAAATGACGAAGGCGAGCATGTAACCGAGGAATGGTGCCTGCCAGCTGATGTTGGCGAGAAAGCCGCCGAGCAACATGAAAATAACGCCGCCGAATTTCATGGCCGAGCCTTGCCAGCCGATGACGCGATTGCGCGCGGCACCTTCGTAGTAATCCCCGACCATTGCAACCGTCGCTGTCTTGATGCCTGCGATAGAGAGACCCAAAATTGCACGGCCCACAAACATGAAGAAGAAACTCTCGGCGAAATAGCCCGACGTCCCGGCGATGCCAAAAACCAGAAGAGAAACATTTAGCAGCGTTTTGCGGCCGATGTTGTCGCTGAGCCAGCCGACCACGGGTGCGCCCAGAATGATGAACAGCGCCGGAATCGACAGCAGAACGAACTTGACCAGGAATATGACGCTGGGTTCGCCTGGGAGGACGCTGATTGCGGCCAGAATGGCTCGAGCAAAAGGCTCATTTTGTGCATTCTCGGCAAACGCCTTGGCGATCTCGGGCATCGCGGGTGCGGCAAGAGGGGTTGACAACAATGCGAGCGCTGTTGCGGCCAGGATAACGAACAGACCATGGGCGCCGAGGGCCTGCTGCGGGTCGTTATTGCTCGACTCTGCCGACATTACGCGTTCCTAATCCTCACGATATTTTGCTCGAAGATACGCGGCTATGGCATTATGTGCAAACGATTGCATAAAGGTCGCTGAGTAGTGAATGTGACCTCGCTAGGGGAGAGAGACGAATGACGGCTCGATTGGATGATCCAACGATTGTGAAGCCCGAGGATATCGATCCGGGGCATGACTGGTCCCGCGCACTACGTGCGCCCGGTGCGATGAACGTCGACTTCGAAGAGCGCGTGAACTTCCGACGCTTGCACGATTATCGTCTCGGCCGTACTCGTATGGCCCTCAAGAATTCTGACCTGGGCTCTCTGCTGACCTTTGATAACAACAATATTCGTTACATCACGAGTACTGCCATAGGCGAGTGGGCCCGAGACAAGATGTGCCGCTTCGCTCTTCTGGCTGGCGATGGTGACCCGCACCTTTGGGATTTCGGTTCAGCCGCGGCGCATCACCGTATTTACGCCCCCTGGCTGAAACCCTCCTGCTGTCACGCTGGCATGGTCGGATTGCGCGGCACGGTTTCGCCTGAGTCAGGATTGATGGCAAAGGCGGCAGCGGAGATCAAAGACATCCTGGAACAAAATGGTGTCGCTCATCTGCCGGTTGGCGTCGATCTTTGCGAACCGCCCATGCTATTCGAACTGCAAAAGGCGGGACTTGAGGTCGTCGACGGGCAGCAAGTGATGCTCGATGCACGAGAGATCAAGTGCATGGATGAAATAATGTTGTTGAACACAGCCGCGTCGATGGTTGACGGCGTGTACGACATGATTTTCGAGAAGCTGCGCCCGGGCGTTCGTGAGTCGGATATCGTTGCGATGTCCAACAAAATGCTATACGAGATGGGTTCGGACGATGTCGAAGCGATCAATGCGGTTGCCGGGGAGCGGTGCAGCCCGCATCCGCACAACTTCACCGACCGGATTATTCGACCCGGCGATCAGGCCTTCTTCGATATCATTCAGGCGTTTATGGGTTATCGCACCTGCTATTACCGAACATTCAATGTCGGGCGTGCGACCGATCCACAAAGAGACGCTTACAAAAAGGCTCGCAGTTGGATGGACGCGGCGCTGGCGCTGGTCAAACCGGGCGTCGGCACCGATCAGATCGCAGCCGTGTTTCCCAAAGCCGAAGACTTCGGGTTTGCGAACGAGATGGAGGCTTTTGCGTTGCAGTTCTGCCACGGTCTCGGGGTCGCGTTGCATGAACGCCCAATCGTCAGTCGCCTGGTGTCGATGGACAGTCCCCAGGAGATCAAAGAGGGCATGGTGTTCGCACTGGAAACCTACTGTCCGGCGACCGATGGTTTTTCCGCGGCCCGTATCGAGGAAGAAGTTGTCGTGACCAATGACGGCTGCAGGGTCATTACGCTGTTTCCGGCCGAAGAACTGCCAGTTGCCAATCCGTACTAGATTTGCGTTCTGATCACGGCGCGCGTGTTGAGCCGCGAACGATCAACGTCGGATCGAGTCGCACCGTTTTTGCTGAAAAAGCCGGATCGCGAATTTCCTCGAGCAACAGGCTCGCAGCCTGAACGCCGAGCTCGTCGTGGGGAATGTGTAGCGATGTCAGTGGCGGGGACAGTCGGTCTACGAACGGCATGTCGTTAAAGCCCGTGACCGAAATGTCATCGGGACACGACAGCCCACGCGCTTGCAACGCGTCGTAACAACCAAGCGCAAGCATATCGTTCGCGGCAACAACGGCCGTGAATGGATTGTTGCTATCGAGGATTTCGAGCATGCTCGCGTGTCCCGCGGCTACAGTGAACGCGGACGAGCGGGCAACCAGGCCCATACTTAGTTTGAAAACACCGGCATCACCTTCTTTTTGAAAGGCTTTTCGGCGATCGCGGCCCGTTGACGTATTCTCCGGTCCACCGAGAAAGGCAATGCGCCGGTGCCCTAGTTCGACGAGGTGCGACACGGCCATTTGAATCCCCAGCTCGTCATTGTTGATGACTTCTGTAACACCGTTTGCGTCAGTGGTTCGATTGACGAGAACCAATGGTATTTTCTCTTCGATGCACGCGCGGACGACCGGGTCTTTCGTATGTGCGGTGGCCATGATCAGGCCATCGATACGTCGCGAGATCATTGAATCGAAAATAGCCTTTTCGCTTTTCGGGTTGTTATCGGAGTCCGCTAGAATGGCGATGTAACCCGCAATACCAAGAGTTCGTTCAATGCCGCGAACTACCGGGGGGAACACAGGATTGCTCAAGTCAGGAATGATGACCCCGATCGTGTATGACTTCCCGGTTCGCAAGCCGGATGCGAGGGGGCTGCGTGCATAACCCATTTCATCGGCAATCCTGGTCACGCGATCGGCCACATCCGCGGAGACCATAGAACGCGTGGACGGATTCAGAACTCGAGAGACGGTCGACGGATGAACGTTGGCACGCGCCGCGACATCTTTGATATTGATCTTTCGCTTTGCCATTACTTCATACCACGTCTGCTCCGGCAACCAGAAAAGGCCGGTGATTGCGTAACAACGCGGCAAATTGACGGTGATTAACGACCAGCCAGATATTCGAACCGAGTCCCGGAATAATCATCAGCACGACGGCTTCTTCCACCGACGTGAGTGTGGCGATGGCTGGTACGGCGAATAGTGGCAGGCCCAACCCCGTCATACCTTTGAGAAGGGCGCCCATCGAGATCACAGACAGAACGGCGACGATCAGCCAGATACTGACGGAACTCCAGTCCAAATTCACTCTCCTTGCGTCGCCTGCGAATGCGCTTATAATCGTACTGCAAACGATTGCATAACGCACCAACAACGAGCTGGCGGACGCACCATGACGAACGAATCAAGTTCCAGGCGTATTCCCGGAAACCACACGATTGGCTGGATCGGGGCAGGCCGCATGGGCTTCGCGATGGCGCAAAGACTGCTCCTGGCAGGGGCTGATGTCTCGGTCTACAACCGCACGCGCGCCAAGGCCGAGCCGTTGGTGGCAGACGGGGCGTCCGTGGTTGACTCACCGTCGGCGTTGGCTGGCCGCGATATCGTTTTCACGATGGTGTCCGGACCTGCCGACCTCAAACACGTAATTTGCGGCGAAAATGGTCTGCTGAGCGGCGATGACGCGCCGCAACTGGTCGTCGATTGTTCCAGCGTGTCCGAAGAAGGTTCACAGGAAGTGCGAGAGGCGCTGGCCCAGCACGGCTGTGAGATGTTGTCGGCGCCGGTCAGCGGCAATGCGAAAGTCGTTGCGGCCGGAATGTTAACGCTCGTCGCTTCGGGACCGGCGTCGGCATTCGAGACCGCAAAGCCCTACCTCAACGCGCTCGGGGAGGGAGTCACTTACGTCGGGGAAGGTGAACTCGCACGCATGGTGAAGATCTGTCACAACGTTTTGCTTGGTGTTGTGACACAGAGCCTTGCCGAAATCGCGGTGCTCGCTGAGAAACGTGGCATACCTCGGCACGCTCTGCTCGATTTCATTAATAACAGTGTCATGGGTTCGACATTTACCCGATACAAGACACCGGCAATGGTCAATCTCGACTGGACGCCGACCTTTACGCCGGTGCTGTTGCGTAAAGACATGGATCTGGGTCTCGCCGCTGCAGAAAAACTGGGCGTCCCTATGTCCGTTGCACAGGCGACCCGGGACATGGTGCAAGAGACGATCGATGCCGGTCACACGGATTGTGATTTCGGGATTGTGCTGGAAGAAAAGGCCAAGGCATCAGGACTGGAAATACGGTCGGAAAACATCGAGGTCGACGACGGCTTGCACTAATCGCGAACGGCAGTCCGGTTTCTTGGGGAGCAGTTTCATGAAGCGCAGACAATTCATCAAACATACTGCATCGGTTGCCGGTATTTCATTTGTCGGCTGCGGGCTTGGCGCAGTTACCGCTTGCGCCGAACAGGCGCGCGGTGAGCGTCGCGAAGTTTCTATCAACGGCAAACGCATTCGCACGGTCGACATTCACTGTCACAGCTATGTGCACGATGTTTGGCCCTTGATCGAAGGCCATGAGGATCTCGGCTACCTGATGAGTGTTGTGGACAACCCGATGCTCAATAAGAAGATTGACCTCAACAACATTGATTTTCGCCTGCAGCAAATGGACGAGCAGGGCATCGACATACAGGCAGTTAGCTTGCACGTCGGCCAGTACCATTACTGGGCGGATCGCGATCTAGCCGCGAAAATCGTCAGCGTCCAGAACGAGAAAATCGCGGAGACCTGTGCCATGCATCCCGATCGTTTCGTCGGTCTCGGAGCCGTCGCTTTGCAGCATCCAGATCTCGCCGTGCAGCAAATGAAGCACGCAATCAGCGAATTCGATATGCGGGGCTTCATGATCACAGGGTCCGTGAACGACGAAGAACTTGCGAGCCCGCGCTTTCATCCATTCTGGGCGGCCGCCGAAGAACTTGGTACCGTCATTTTTATTCATCCGCGCAACTTCCCCGCCGGGCAAAGCCGCCTGAACGGCAACGGCCGTCTCGATAACGTTATCGGTAATCCGCTGGAAACGACGGTGGCGCTATCGCATCTGATTTTCGAGGGAACACTGGATAAATACCCGGGACTGAAGATCTGTGCAGCACATGGAGGCGGCTATCTGCCGTCCTATATTGGTCGATCAGACCACTGTATCAAGCACGCGTCGATGTTCTGCGAGGCCGTCGCAAAGCTGCCCAGCGAGTACTTGAAGCAACTTTATTTCGATTCGCTGGTGTACACGACCGAAAACCTGCGACACCTGATACAGACCGTGGGGGCAGAACAAATCGTCATTGGAACCGATTTTCCATTCGCGATGGGCGCTGCCGACTCCGTCGATCATATTTTGTCAGTCGACGGATTAACACCGGCTGAGCAGGAGGCAATGCTGGGTGGCACTGCCGCGAAGCTCCTCGGTATCGGGTAGGGGCCAGATGCCCATCGAATTCACATTAAACGGCGATACGGTCCAGGTGGATGTGGACCCGGGCACGTCGCTACTCGAGGTTCTGCGCAACGACCTTGAACTCAATGGTCCCAAATTCGGTTGTGGGCTCGCACAGTGCGGTGCATGTGCTGTGACCATGGACGGCTCGTCCATTCGCTCTTGTGTAACGCCGGTGTCCGTCGTTGCAGGCCGTGAAGTTACGACGCTTGAGGGGCTCGGGGACGAAACACATCCTCATCCTCTGCAATCGGCGTTCATCGATGAGCAGGCGATACAGTGCGGGTACTGTGCGAGCGGGATCATCATGACGGCCGCGGCGTTCCTGGCCGACAATGTCTCGCCAAGCCGTAATCAAATAGTCAAAGCGCTTTCTGGCCACCTATGTCGCTGCGGAGCCCAGCCGCGCATGATCAAAGCAGTAGAGCGTGCTGCCAAACGAATGGCCGGTGATGAATCGTGAATATCAGTCGCCGGGAATTCATGCAGACGACGGGTGCGCTCGCGATCTGTTTTTCGGTTAGCACTTGTAGTGACTCCCGGACTGGTGCCACTGACGGCAGCGTGCAGTTGGGCGATCGCATTACTGTAAGGGCGGACGGCACAGTCGAATTGCACATGGGCAAGGTGGAACTAGGCCAGGGTATCGGCACGGCTCTCGCTCAAATAGCAGCGGACGAGCTGGGTGTTGCTTTTGACAGGATGCGACTAATTAACGTCGATACGGACCACTCGCCTGATGAGTCCTACACGTTCAGCAGCATCTCAGTTCAGCAAAGCGGGCCACGTGTTCGCAAAGCGGCGGCGATGGGGCGTTGGCATCTTCTGGAACGCGCCGCAACGAAGCTCGGAACCAACGTCGGCGAATTGTCAGTGGTCGATGGAATGATCTTGAACGGCAATGCATCGACCAATCTGGACTACTGGCAGATGTTGGGCGACGACCACGAGATGCTGGAGGTGACTGAGGCCGATGCGCCATCATTCACCATTGGCCACACTGCCATTGGGAAATCTGTTCCGCGCATCGACATTCCTGGCAAGATCTTCGGATCGGTCAGCTACGTTCAGGACCTTCGCCTGGACGGTATGGTGCATGCGCGTATCGTGAGGCCCCCCGCGGAAAGGGCGGAGCTCATTAGTATCGAACGCGAAGCAATCGAGCAAATGCCCGGCGTTTTGAAAGTGGTGCACGACGGCAACTTCCTGGGTGTGGTTGCGGAGCGCGAGGGACAAGCACGAGCAGCATCGCGCGCGCTGGCAAAAAACGCGAACTGGAACGCGCCGAACGACTTGCCAGAGTCCAGCGCTATTTACGAGTGGCTCAAACTGGCGAATTCCAGGCTGGAGGAGGTCACCAACAAAGGCAGCGTTGATGTTTCATCGACCGACGTCATTCGCGCGACGTATCAGCGGCCGTACCAGGCACATGCCTCGATTTCTCCGGCCGCGGCGGTCGCTTTGTATGCCGAGTCGCGACTGACCGTTTGGAGCCACGCGCAGGGGATGTATCCATTACGCGAAGCGATTGCCCACACACTGGATCTGTCGGTCGACAAGGTGCGCTGCATTCACAGGGAGGCCTCCGGGTGCTACGGCCATAACGGTGCGGACGATGCGGCATGCGATGCTGCCGCTCTGGCGATGAGAATACCGGGGCGGCCAGTCCGTCTGCAGTGGGAGCGAGCCGACGAATTCAAGTGGGAGCCGTTCGGTCCGGCCATGCAGATTGAGACCCAGGCGCTGTTGGGTGAAGACGGCGTGGTTACGAATTGGCAGTACGATTTGTGGGGCTGTCCGCACACGAGTCGCCCGAGAGGCGCAGCAACCGCGGGCAATCTGCTTTACGCACAGCATAAGAAGGATCCACTACCAATCCCTCCGCCACGGTCGATACCGCAACCGAGCGGCGGATCCGACCGAAATGCAATTCCTTTGTACGATTTCCAAAACGTGCAGGTCAACAAGCATCTTGTGACTGACATTCCCGTGCGCGGATCATCGCTGCGTGGACTTGGTGCCTACGCGAATGTTTTCGCTATTGAGTCCTTTATGGATGAACTGGCGCATTCAATCGGGGTCGACCCATTCGAATTCCGGATACGACATCTCAGCGACGAGCGTGCAGTCGACGTTCTGAGGCGCTTGCTAGAGGTGTCCAACTGGACAAACAGACCAGTGTCCCGTGGCGGCACCGGGTGGGGTCTCGGTTTCGCCAAGTTCAAGAATCTTTCCAGTTATCTCGGCATCGTGATGCAACTCCGTGTTAACGAATCCTCAGGACAAATCGAACTTATCCACGCCATCGCTGTGTGCGATGCCGGACTGGTCATAAATCCCGATGGCCTGAAGGCTCAAATTGAGGGGGGAATTGTTCAGTCGGCGAGTTGGACACTGAAGGAACAGGTGAAGATATCCTCGTCGCAGATAGAAACGCGGGACTGGAGCACGTATCCCATCCTGCGTTTTGACGAGGTGCCGGAGGTGACTGTGCATCTGATAGACCGCCGCGAGCAGAAGTCGCTGGGTGTCGGTGAAACAGCACAGGGGCCGACCGCGGCAGCAATCGCCAATGCCGTGTTCCATGCGATCGGGCGCCGCTTGCGCCGACTGCCACTCACGCCGGACCGAGTTATCTGATCGATTCGCCTGACCGGATGCGGTGGTAGACTTACGCGCACCGATTTCTTGCCATCTCGTTTCAGGAGTTTCAATGAACGTCAGCAACAGCTCGATTGTCATCAGCAATACCGAGAGTATTCCGGGCCGCACTATCGTCGAGTTCTACGGAGTCGTCAGCGGTAACACGGTACGTGCCAAACATGTCGGGCGGGACATCATGGCAGGTTTGAAGAACATCGTCGGCGGCGAGCTCAAAGGGTATACCGAGTTGCTGCAGGACTCGCGCGCCGAGGCCACCGATCGGATGATCCAGCAGGCCGCGTCGATGGGAGCCAACGCCGTGGTCAACGTGCGCTTTGCAACCAGTTCGATATCGCAGGGCGCCGCTGAGCTATTCGCATACGGCACGGCAGTTCGGGTTACCTGATCATGGACTCCACATTTGAGAAGCTGAATCTGTTCGTCAATTTCGGGCTGCCGTTGCTACTGCTGGTGGTTACGTATTTCATTGGCAATATGATCGAGCGCAAGCATTTTCGCGGACTGCAAGAGCGTGAGGAGAAGATGCACGGGTTTCCGGTCGTCTCGTTCAACACCATGCCCGAAGACTGGAACGCCGCCTCGTCCGACATGGTGACGGGCAGCATAGTAATCTCGCTTGACTACTTCAAGCGCGTGATCGCCGGTCTGCGCGGCCTGGTGGGCGGTCGCATCAAGACCTACGAGCCACTGCTTGAGCGCGCACGCCGGGAGGCGTTGCTGCGAATGTCAGAGTCGGCACGCGCACAGGGCTTTGATGCCGTTTTCAATGTCCGCCTTGAGACTTCGCGCCTTGCGAATGCCGGCAGGGACGGCAAGGGCACGGCGGGTGTTGAGATGCTCGCCTTCGGTACCGCCGTGAAGTTCTCCAGCCGATTCGGATAGGCAAAACGTGCGGTATGTTCCAAAGAAGGTTCGGGAAGGCATTAACGTCAGCGACGTTCATCCACTCGTCGAGGCTAGCACCCTCATAGTCGGTCTGACCGCGATCTTTGCGTTCGTTGCTCTGGCACTGATTTTCATCATCGAGTTGGCACTGTATTTCGTACCAGCAGATCGCGAGGTCAAGCTGTTTGCCGACTGGCTGCCCGAGGACCTGATCACAATTGCGCCCGCCGATGACAGGCTTCATGAGACGCAGCTGCTGCTGGACCGACTCACCGCACATTGGGCAGACACTCCGTACGCGTTTCGCGTCGAGATTGAAGATTCAGACGTTGCCAACGCGATGGCGTTACCGGGCGGCCTGATCGTCGTTACACAGGGCTTGCTCGATGACGTCGAGTCTGAAAACGAACTGGCTTTCGTGATCGGTCACGAGCTCGGGCATTTCAAGAATCGGGATCATCTTCGTGCGTTGGGCCGCGGGCTCGTGATCTCGCTGTTTTTTACGGCCGTCACGGGTGGCGACGTCTCCGGTATCGGTATTAGTGTTGCTGACATCACGCTACGTGGCTTCAGTCGCAAACAGGAATCACGCGCCGATGAATTCGGGCTCGCTGTCGTGTATGCCGAGTATGGCCATGTCAATGAAGCCTGGCGACTGTTCCAGCGCTGGGACAGCGGCGATAAAAAGTTCATCGATATCGGGAGCTACCTGTCGACCCATCCGCGCTCTGATGATCGTGTGGCAGAGCTTCTGGAACTCTCGGCGCAGAAGGGCTGGCGCACTGACGGTCCGATTGCGCCCTTAACCTGGTAAGAAATGAACTGGTAAAAAAAGCCGCCGCCTTGCGGCGGCGGCGTTGAGCCAGTGGATAAGACTTGCGGGGAAAGGGGCCTCATCCGGTCATTGTGGCTCCAATAGATGGACGCCGATCTTGTATGCCGTGAACACGTTAGTGTCGACGTCATACTTACCGCGAGCGTGCATCGAGCGGGCCCTGTCGCCGCCTGTGAGACTCGTACCAAGATCGTTTGCGAAGTCACCGAAGTCCGAATACATACGTAGGCTGTCAGCGGACTTGAGGTAGAACGCCAACCGATCACTGTCGCGCGGCACAATTGTCGTATCGGAATCGAGTGCCGTGAGATCAATCAGGACGGGACCCTGCTCGATGTAATGGCGCTGGTCGATGTCCGGGTTCTGGTTGAACAAAACCAGGCCGTCTGCGGTGACGCTCCTGAAAGGCTCCGCCGTTCCTTCGGTACCCCAGCCAACACCCAGCGCACTCCGAACGTCGGTGTAGTCGATAACCGTACGGCCCTTGAAGTCGGGTGGTGCTGCGCCAAACGCTGTCGGGAAGCCGCGAGCGACGATTGGCTTGCCGGTGGCGAAATTAGCCAGCGTCAGGCTGCCGGTAGCGACTTCATAGTTGTCCGGATCCGCGTCGTCCTCGGGGAAGACGCCGGTGCCAGTGAAGTCAAAGATCTCTGCGCGGCGACGGTCGATCGCATACAACGTGATGTCGGTCTGGCCGGGAATGACCGTGTTAACGATGCCCGACAGCCGAGTTACGTGCATACGTACAGAGCCCTCGGTTGCATCGAAGAGGATCTGCGGCGCTAACGCGTCTGTTGTAGGTGTCGGCTGGTTGCCGCGAATGGTCACGCGCTGGCCGATCGAGATTGCGTCGATGGTTAGATCGGAAGCACGGTAGCCGTCTCTAAACACTTTCGTGTCCGGGCCGATTTCGACAACGACATCATCGTGGAAATGCGTGCGGCGGTCGGAAGGTACTATCGTCGCGCCACGAACGGTCAGGTAGTTGCCTTCACGCTTTATAACATTACCGACCACTGCGTCGCGGTCGATACCGGGCACACTCGAGCCGGCGAGTACGATATCGGCCGTGAATTTGCGGTCCGCAACATTCAGCGTGCCTTTGGCCACAGTTGGTGTACCCGAGTCGGCGGCGTCCAGGGCTCGCAGTCCATCGACGCCGACGTACACGACCTCGTCAACTTCAAATTCAGTGTCGTCGGTGACGGTCACTTTGACGCGACCGAAGTCGCCAGCGCGGTCATGGAACGGGCGCAGCGCGACGGTGTAGGTCATTGCATCCAGGCTGACTTCGATCAGCGGCCCCCGGACACGTATTTCTTTTTCGTCAACGGGTGCAACCTCTGCGAGAATGAATTGCTCGGAAACTGCTTCGGCTGGCGTCGGAATGATGTCGACGGTGTGAGATGCGCCCAGATCGAAGTCCAGCTGCAACAGCGCCGGGAGGCCTTTTCTCACGGTCAGCTGCTCGCGATTCGATAAGCGAATCTTCAATTCAGTTCGCGTCAACGTGTTGCCATCAAGGTCTTTGACGACGGCGATTTTTGAGGAGCCGTCCGCTTCGACATAAACCTCGGCGTCACCGTAGTCCAGCGTTATCGTGCCGGCGACATACGTGGCCGGTGGCACCGTGGCCACCGTTACGAGCTCCGTCAGGTCAACGTAATCGGAAAAATTGATGCGCGTTTGTCGCGGCATGGTTTCCACAACGCGGCCGTTCGCGGTTTCAAGCGTCAGCGACAGCACATCGACGGTGTAATTCAGGAAGTCGCCGTCGGCATCGGTCAATGCCACGAGTACTGTGCCGCATTCAGCCACCGTGGCCGGATCATTCGGATCACACGTGGCGGTGTCGGCAGGGTTTTGTTCTGCTACGGATCCGCCACCGCCGCCGCAAGCGGCGAGCAATACGGATGCCATCAGCAACGTAAAGTAAAAAAGTAACGTCCTTGTGCCTGCTGGTGGTTGCAGGGCCTTAATCGCGATTTTCATAGGGTTCTCCTTGGGCGCGTGCTGCGGTGTTCAGTGCAATAACGGCGTCGATCGAAAACGGTTGACCTGAGCCCGTCGATTCACCTTATGTAAACAGCCCGAAAACCCGGAGAAGACAAAAAATTCAGCAACTTATCTTGTGTTCCTGAGGCATCATGTCAGTATAATCCCCCGTAATGCCAAATCCGCCCGAAACCGAAAGCACGACGGGAATCCGACACCGCCGACCGCGGGCCGGAGAGCGGAATCGCGGTGCCGTCGACGCCTTGCAGACCAAGATTGCGGTCAGTGTTCAGAGCCTCGACACCCACACCTATCTTGAGCAACTGCAAGCTATTACCGACGAGTTGCCAGAGGCGACCGGGGCGGATGCTGCGTTTATCGCGCTACTGAGCGACGACGGCGCGACGATCGAGACATTGCTGGCCACCTGCAGCGGCTTTGCGCGCTGTAACCCCGCCATGCTGCTTGACGAAAAAATGGAGGACTGGCCCTGGTTGCGACAGCGACTCGGGCATCTGCGCGTTATCGAGGTTGCCGATACGGTGCGTGGGCCGCAAGCAGCGAAAGGTGAACTTGAGCGGCTGAACGAACTTCACATTGGCGCGGCGCTGATTACCGGCTTTTCGGTACGCGGTGAGATTGCCGGCTTTCTGGGTATTGCCAATGAACGCGCGGTTGACGGTTGGGATGCGAATCTGCACCTGCTGATGAAACTGTTTGGTTCATCACTGGCCGTCGGGCTGGAGCGAGTGCATGACAAACAGATGCTGGCGGAACTGGAAGAAAGAAACTCGCTGATTGCGATGACAGCGAATGATGGCATTTGGGATTTTGACGGCGAGACGAAACACATCAAACTGTCGCCTCGCTGGAAAGTGATGCTCGGCTATGACACCGAGGATGAAGACGTCATGCTCGACTGGTATCGTCTCGTGCACCCGGATGACATGGCGCGCGTGCAGCGACGCATGCGGGGACACCTTGAAGGCAAGGCGCCGTTTTTTGAGTCAGTGCATCGCATGAAACACCAGAGCGGCGACTGGCGCTGGATGAAGAGCCGCGCCAAGGCCATCGTTGATGAAAATGGCCGCTTGCTGCGATTGCTCGGTGTGGAAGTCGATATCACCGAGCGCAAGCTGTACGAGGATGCGCTGTTCCGCGAGAAAGAGAGCGCGCAGATTACTCTGCAATCCATCGGCGATGGTGTTATTACGACGGACGCCAATTCCAATGTTGAATATGTGAATCCGATTGCAGAAGAGCTGACCGGCTGGAAAGTCGACGATGCCAGCGGTCGGCCGATCGATGAAATGTTTCGCGGCTTTCACGAAGAAACCTGCGAGCCGCTCGAGAATCCGCTGGCGGTTGCCATTCGGCGCGATCGCTCGATCAAATCAGTGCGGCCAACACTGCTGATTCGTCGCGACGGCAACGAGCTGTATATCGAAAGCACCGCATCGCCAATCCGCGATGGCAAAGGCAGCGTCGTAGGCGGCGTGCTGGTATTCCATGACGTCAGCGAATCGCGGGATTTGAATCGCCGTCTGAGCTACCACGCCAGCCACGACATATTGACCGGGCTCGTCAACCGCCGTGAATTCGAGAGCCGTGTCGAGCGGGCACTTAAAAGTGCCCGGGCCCGCGAGACCTCCTACGCGCTGCTTTATCTCGACCTCGATCAATTCAAAATCGTCAACGACTCCTGCGGCCATAGCGCCGGCGATGCGTTGCTTGGGCAGCTAGGCGCGCTGCTAAAGTCAAAGATCCGCTGGCGCGACACGCTGGCCCGGCTCGGTGGTGACGAGTTCGGTGTCTTGCTAGAGAGCTGCAGTCTTGAAGACGCGATGAACACGGCCGAAACACTGCGCATGGCCATCGGCGAGTACAAGTTCCTCTGGGAGGAACGTAGTTTCAGGCTAGGGGTGAGCGTCGGTGTCGTACCGATAACGGCCGAGAATGAAGACGTCGCGGCCCTGCTGACGGCTGCCGACAGTGCTTGTGCCGCTGCCAAGGAGGCAGGCCGCAACCGCATTCACAGCTTCCAGGAGAACGACATCGACCTGATGCGTCGGCGCCGCGAGATGCAGTGGGCCGCACGGATCAACAACGCCCTGGAAGAAGATCGTTTCGAGCTGTTCCGCCAGACGATCCGGCCGCTGCAGGTCGAAGAGCAGGGCGCGCACTACGAAATTCTGCTGCGCATGCGCGACGAAAACGGCGGCATCATTTCACCGGGTCTGTTCATTGAAGCCGCTGAACGCTACGGCATCACGCCGAACATCGACCGCTGGGTGATTCGTAGCGCGTTTCGCTGGCTGGTGTCGGAGGCCGACGAGCGTGAGCGCCTCGCACTCTGTTCCATCAACCTTTCCGGCCAGAGTCTCGGCGATGAGAAATTCCTGCCGTTCGTCGTCGATCAGTTCCAGATGAGCGGCATCGATGCGACCAAGATCTGTTTCGAGATTACCGAAACTGCGGCCATTGCAAGCTACGCACAGGCCAACCGCTTCATCAATGCGCTGAAGGAACTCGGTTGCAAGTTTGCGCTGGATGATTTTGGTACAGGCCTGTCGTCGTTCGGCTATCTGAAACACTTCCCGGTTGACTTCCTCAAGATCGACGGCAGCTTCGTGAAAGAAATACTGCATGATCCGATCGATCGTGAAATGGTGAGGTCCATCAATGAGATCGGTCATCTGACCGGTAAGAAAACGATCGCCGAGTTTGCCGAAAACGAGGAGATCATCACGATGCTACGCGGGATGGGCGTCGACTATGCCCAGGGGTACGGTGTCTCCGAGCCGAAACGAGTCACCCGGGCGGTTGCCTGAGTCCGCGAATCTGACGGCGATCAATCGATTCTGAATAACAATGACAGGTCGACCGCCTGCACATTCTTCGTGAGCGCGCCTGTCGACACGTAAGTCACACCGGTTTCGGCCACTGCTCGAGCCGACTCAAGCGTGATGTTTCCCGATGCTTCCAACTCAGCGGCAACGTAGCCGTAGCTGTCGTTAGTCTCAACCACGCGACGCAGTTCATCCAGTGAAAAATTGTCGAGCAGAATTCGCTGCGCACCAGCATCCAGCGCGGCGGTCAGACCGTCATGATCTTCGACTTCAATCTCAATCAAGATGTCGTCGCCGATTTCGCCGGCCCTCTGTAATGCTGTGGCGATGTCGCCAGCACTCTTGATGTGATTTTCCTTTATCAGGACGGCATCAAAAAGCCCGATCCGATGGTTCTCCCCGCCGCCGCAAGTCACCGCGTATTTTTGCGCAAGTCTGAGGCCGGGCAGCGTCTTGCGAGTATCCAGTATCGTCGCGCCGGTGCCCGCTATGGCTTGCACAAACGCGGCTGTGACAGTGGCACTAGCGGACAGAGTTTGGAGGAAGTTCAACGCGGTACGCTCGCCCGTCAGCAAAGCGCGTGCCGGACCCACGAGTTTGCAGATAACATCGTCGGTCTCGGCCGACTGTCCATCACCGATGTACCAGTCGATGACGACCCTCTCGTCGAGTTGCGCGAAGACCTCATCGACCCACGGCTGGCCCGCAAGGATGATTGGCTCCCGCGTGAAGATGGTTGCGCCGATCACGGCATCGGCGTCGATCAGCGCGGCGGTCAGATCGCCATCGCCAACGTCCTCGGCCAGCGCCTGTGCGACGGTTGGCCCAATGGATTGTTTGGTGCGGTCGGTGAGCTTCATCGGTATCTCAAAATAAAAGAAGCCCGACGCAGCGGCCGGGCTTCCAAAAGAAATCGACAGGCCGCGGTTACATTAACCAGCCGTGCCCGGAACCCACCATGCTCATGATCATCGGAATGGACATCAGTGTATTGGAGCGCGACGCCAGGAAGGCCGTGTTCTTTGCTTTCGCCACTTCATCGGCGGTAGCGTCGACCATACCCAGCACCTTTTTCTGGTTGGGCCAGATCAGCACCCAGACGTTGAATAACATGATCGTGCCGAGCCAGGCGCCAACACCAATGGTCATCGCGTACTGATTGATCGGGTCGGAGTTCAGGCCCAGAAGGAACGCATTCAGGAACTGTCCTTTGTGCAACAGGAATGCTGCGCCAGTCAGCCAGGTCGCTAGTGCGCCCCAGCGAAACCACCACAACGCCCGCGGAGCGACGTATTTGGCAATGCCGGCACCTCCAGGCCCACCTTCATCGCCGGCAGCCTCGCCGAGAGCAGGCACCTGCACGAAGTTAAAGTAATACAGCAGACCGATCCACGTAATGCCGGACAGCACGTGCAGCCAGATGATAAGGGCATTCGCATGAACGCCTGCTACCATGTGATTGCCTTTGGTGACCAGCATGATAATGATGGCCAGTACGAAGCCGGCAATGATTGTGCCGCCAATGCTCTTCAAGGGATTCATCGTTAGTTTCTCCGCGCCTTTTTTGGTTGGCGGTATTATAGAGACTGCAGCTTCGGAAAGTGAGTGTTTTTCAGCATTGTATGGCCTGCCTTAGTCGCAATAAAAGTTTTAGAAAGATATCGTAACTAATTGATAGTTAAAATAATGAATGATGCCAAGAACAACCAGAGTAACGACAGATCGGGCAGGCCATTATCGCCTTGTATTTTGATCTGCACGCTCGACGACGCACAGCGTTGTCTTGGTTGTGGCCGTACGCTGAAGCAGGTTTCCGGTTGGGCGCTGATGAGTGCGGCAGAGCAGTGGGCAGTGATTGACGAATTGGCGGCACATGAGCCGAAAGATTGACGGTACAATCCGCCGATCATTGTGGAGAGTGACAATGCGAATTTTCGTTGTGGTTTTATGTTTTCTGATGCTATCTGGCTGTACGGCACTGATGGTCGGTGGTGCCGCTGTTGGCGGTTACCAGGTTGGCAAGGATGAGCGTCCGGCTGGCGTCGTCGCATCGGACTCCGCTATCACCACCAAGATCAAGGGAAAGTACGCCGCCGACTCGGTCGTCAGCGTATTCGGCATCGGCGTTCGGACCTACGAGGGAACGGTGACTCTGACCGGTACAGTGGGCAGCCACATCGCGAGGGACCAGGCTGAAACCATCGCGAAGGGAACGAAGGACGTGAAGGCGGTCAATAATCTCATTGAGGTTGTGGACCGCAGCGCCTCCAATTAAGCCGTAACTATTGAATTCATAATCGGCGACTCCATCTAGTGAAGTCGCATCACAACAGGTAAATAATGTGGACGTAAAATCCAAGATCGAAGAGCAACTCAAGTCACACGATATCCTTCTGTACATGAAAGGCTCGCCTGACTTTCCGCAATGTGGCTTCTCAGGACAGGCGGTTGCAGCCCTTAACTCCATCGGCAAGCCGTATTCCTTCGTCAATATCTTTGACGACCCGGAGGTCCGTGAAGGCCTGAAAGAGTACTCTAACTGGCCGACGTTCCCGCAGCTCTACATTAAAGGTGAGTTGATCGGTGGTTCCGACATCATGATGGAAATGTACAACTCTGGCGAGCTGCAGAAACTGCTCGACGAATAAACGCAATATCACGCCTCAGGGCTGCGGAGGCGCGTTTCTAAAGCTCGTCTCAAAGATGTTCCGGAAGCGATTAACAACCTCGCAAAAAAGATTGGCCGTCATCTCCGCGTCGTAAGACGCTGAGTGCGCCTGCGACTCGTCCCATTCCAGGCCTGATGCGATCACCGCTCGTGCCAGCACGGTCTGGCCAAATGCGATGCCGCACAGCGTCGCGGTATCGAAGCAACTGAACGAGTGAAATGGGTTACGTTTGATGGCGGAACGTGCCACCGCCTGATTCAAAAAGCCGAGGTCAAAATGAGCGTTGTGCCCAACCAACACGGCGCGGCTACATCGCTGCTCGCGTACCGAGCGCCGAATTTCCCGAAAAATTCGCTGCAAGGCGTCGCGCTCGTCGATCGCAGGGCGTAGCGGGTGATGCGGATCGATGCCGTTAACGGCGAGCGATGCCGGCTCCATGTTCGCCCCTTCAAACGGCTTTACATGGTATTGAATAGTTTCGTCGCGTCTTAAGTACCCGTCTGGATCAATCGTCAGCAGCACCACGGCGACTTCGAGCAACGCGTCCGTTGCAGAATTAAATCCGCCAGTCTCGACATCGACCACCACGGGCAGAAAACCGCGGAAGCGGTCTGCCATTCTAATTGTGTCGCTAATTGTATCGGTCACCTAGTTGTTTGCCTTGAACAGGTTCTCGTCAAGCACGACGCTCAGAGTGTAGCGGACGCCAAATCCTGTAAATTTGGAATCCACATGTGCGAGGCCGCCTTCGTATTCGGCCGCACTCAGGTCCATGTGAACCCAGGGCGTGTCATTTTCGACAAACTCAGCAAGAAAACTGGCTGCCAAAATATGATCACCCGGGGCCTTTGCGGAGCACTGCATCAAATCAGCCGTCGGACTACTGAGGTCGGCGAGAAATTCCTTACCGATCGGAAATGGCCATACGCGTTCTCCACAGCGCTCGCCGGTCTCCTGGAGGCGCGCGTGCAGATCGACTCGGTTTGTAAATACGCCTGAATAACGCTTGGTGATTGCGCTGATGCAAGCGCCCGTCAACGTCGCATAATCAATCATCAGGCCAGGTTCCTCGCGGCTTGCGAGTACCAGCGTGTCGGCCAGCGCCATGCGTCCCTCAGCATCGGTGTGGATCGTCTGGATGGTCTTGCCATTCGCCGCCGTGACGACATCCTGCGATTTGTACGCTTTCGGTCCCGTGCGGTTTTCCGTTAGCGCGAGCCAACAGTCGACGGCGATTGGTAACTGCAACTCGCTGATCGCAAGAAATGCGCCGAGCGCGACTGCGCTGCCCTGCATGTCACCGTGCATATCCAGCATGGATGCAAACGGTTTGAGATTCGTGCCGCCTGTATCAAAAATAATTCCCTTGCCAACCAGGCTGAGATCCGGCTTCGCATCCTTGGTCGCGGGTCGATAGCTGAGCTTGACGATCGCGGCGCTGTCGTCCTCGTTGCCCTGAGCAACCGCTAGAAACGCCCCGGCATTAAGCAACTCAAGGTCCTTCTGGCCATAGCGTTTGAACTGCCAGCCACGTTCCTTCGCCATGCGCCGCACGAGTGCCGTGTAGTTTTTCGCGTCCAGCATGTTGGGCGGCTGGGTTGCCAACCAGCGGGCAAGATTGTTGCCTTTCGCCTCGGCTTCAGTGCGAGTGGTGTCGAGCTTCTCGCTCAGACCAAGGAGCCGGATGCTCTTGATGCGCGGCGGTGCTGCCTTTGACTTGTAAGCGGGCATCGTGCCGGCGGCGGCCAAGGCGGCGGCCAGCATGTTATTCACAATCTTCGCCTCGGCATCACTGGTGAATCCAACGGCGCATATGCCGAGGCTCGCGGCTTTCTGGCTGGTGGCGGCGGCGATTAACTTGCGGCCGAGGGTCAGCTGTTCGAAAGCACTGGCATCAGCGTCGAGTTTGCCGGCAACAACCAGCGTTTGCCGGTTGTTTGACAATCGGGACGTAAATGCCGGCGTCGCATCGCCGGGATGTTTGCGCATTACAGCCTGCAATTTGCTGCCCTGCGGTATCTTGCGAAAATCGGCTGCTTTGGGCCTTGCAGGTAGTATCAAAAGTAACTGATCTGCGGTCTCGAGTGACTTGCCGTCAAGCCGCCCAAGTTTTTGAAAAATACGGATATCATGGATGTCTGGGACGAGATCGGTCATACGTTTTATTCTCCGCTGTGAGCTTGACGCTCACGGCTCAAACCCCGAAGATGGCGGCCGCAGTCAATGGTTCGCACGGTCCGGTGCAATGAAGCGCTGATCCTAGCACCACGCTTCACGTAATTCACGCGACACGCCGAGAGCACGCACGGCAGACGCCTGGCGGATAAATTATGAGTAGTTTCAACCCTTTCGATGATATTGATCCGGTCGAGACCAACGAGTGGCTCGAGTCGATTGACTCTGTCCTCGGGCAGCATGGTCCGGAGCGCGCGCATTTTCTGCTGAACCACATGATCGACTACGCACGTCGATCAGGCGCCTACCTGCCGTATACGCCGAATACGGCGTATCTGAATACGATATCAACGGCGCGGCAGCCCGAATACCCGGGGGATCGTTCACTGGAGCGCCGCATCGAGGCCTACATCCGGTGGAACGCCATGGCGATGGTCGTGCAGGCCAACCGCAAAAGTACCGAGTACGGCGGGCATATTTCGAGCTACGCGTCCTGCGCCACGCTTTACGAAGTGGGCTTCAATCACTTCTGGCGTGCCGAGAACGAGAAGCACGGGGGTGATCTCATTTTTATGCAGGGTCACTCAGCCCCGGGCATGTATTCTCGCGCCTATCTCGAGGGCCGTCTTAACGAGGGCGATCTGAACCGCTTTCGCCAGGAAGTCGGCGGCGGTGGCTTGTCGTCTTACCCCCATCCCTGGCTCATGCCTGAATTCTGGCAGTTCCCGACCGTCTCGATGGGTCTGGGGCCCATGATGGCGATCTACCAGGCGCGCTTCATGCGCTACATGCAGAACCGCGGGTTAATCCCGCAGAGCGATCGTAAGGTCTGGTGTTTCCTCGGTGACGGCGAGATGGACGAGCCGGAGTCGATGGGCGCCATCACGATGCCGGTACGAGAAGGCCTCGATAATCTCGTGTTCGTTGTGAACTGCAACCTGCAGCGCCTCGACGGCCCGGTGCGCGGCAATGGGAAGATCATCCAGGAGCTTGAAGCTGCGTTCGGTGGTGCTGGCTGGAATGTCGTGAAAGTTGTCTGGGGTTCCAAGTGGGATCCGCTGTTGGCGAATGACCAGTCCGGCAAATTGCGCCAGATCATGGAAGAAACGGTCGACGGTGAATACCAGAAGATCAAGTCGATGGACGGCAAGTATGTCCGCGACACGTTTTTCGGCAAACATCCGGAAACCGCTGAGATGGTTGCGAACATGTCAGACGATGAAATCTGGCGCCTCAATCGCGGCGGCCACGATCCGCTGAAAGTCTATGCAGCCTACGACGCAGCCACCCGGCACAAAGGCGGGCCCACGATTATCCTGGCCAAAACCGTTAAGGGATTCGGCATGGGCTCGGCAGGTGAGGGACAAAATACGGCGCACCAGCAGAAGAAGCTCGACATCAAAGAGCTGAAGAATTTCCGCGATCGTTTCAATATCCCGATCTCGGACAAAGAGATCGACAAGGTCCCGTACTGCAAACCGGCGGCCCACAGCGCGGAGCTCGAGTACATGCTGGAACGACGCGAAACGTTGGGCGGTTCTCTGCCAAAGCGTCGGCCGAAATCGACGGCACTGCCGGTGCCGCCGATCGAAATGTTCCGCGCGCAGATCGAGGGGACTGGCGAGCGCAAGGCCTCAACCACGATGGCGTTTGTGCGCATGCTTACGGCACTGTTACGCGACAAGCAGATTGGCAAACATATCGTGCCGATCGTGCCCGATGAGGCGCGTACCTTTGGTATGGAGGGCCTGTTTCGGCAGGTTGGCATCTACGCATCAAAAGGTCAGCTATACGAGCCGCAGGATTCGAGCGAGCTCATGTATTACCGCGAGGACAAAGAGGGCCAGATTCTCGAGGAAGGCATTAACGAGGCCGGCGCATTTTGTTCGTGGCTGGCGGCTGGTACGTCTTACTCGAACCACGATGTGCCGATGATACCGTTTTACATCTACTACTCGATGTTCGGCTTTCAACGCATCGGCGACTTCATCTGGGCGGGTGGCGATCAGCAGGCTCGTGGCTTCCTGATCGGCGGCACCGCTGGCCGGACGACGCTGGCCGGCGAGGGCTTGCAGCATCAGGACGGCCACAGTCTCGTGAACGCGTCAACGGTGCCGAACTGCGTCTCCTACGATCCGACCTATGCCTACGAGCTTGCCGTCATTGTCCAGGACGGTCTGCGGCGCATGATCGGCGAGCAGGAAAGTGTCTTCTATTACATCACGTGCATGAACGAGAACTACGAGCATCCGCCGATGCCGCCGGGCGTCGAAGAGGGTATTTTGAAGGGTATTTACCTTCTCGATGTCGCTCCGCAGGGCAAGGTTCGCGTACAGCTGATGGGCTCCGGTACGATTCTTCGCGAAGTGATCGCTGCCGCTGAACTGTTGATGACGGATTTCGACATTCCTGCGGACGTCTGGTCGGTGACCAGCTTTAACGAGCTGCGTCGGGATGCGCTGGAGGTCGAGCGATGGAATCACCTGCACCCGACGGAAGAACCCCGCAAGTCCTACATCGAGGAAAAGCTCGACGGAATTTCGGGGCCGTTCATTGCGGCGACCGACTATATGAAGATCGTCGCTGACCAGGTTCAACGCTGGGTCCCCGGCAGGTTCCTGTCGCTGGGCACTGACGGCTACGGCCGCAGTGATGCACGTAAGGAGTTGCGCGAACACTTCGAAGTCGACAGGCGATTCATCGCGGTCACCGCCCTGATGGGTCTCGTGGATGACGGCGTCCTTGACCGCAAGACGGTCGCGAAGGCAATCAAAAAATACGGTATCGACCCGGATCGTCCGGATCCGGTGACGTTGTAGCGGCCCGGGGCGCGAGCATGGCTAATTCAATAGATATCGTCGTACCCGACCTCGGTGATTTCGACAGTGTCGAGGTTATCGAAGTCCTGGTCTCGTCCGGCGACACGGTGGCGCGCGAGGACGGTCTGATCACGCTGGAGACTGATAAGGCGTCGTTCGACGTGCCATCCCCCGAGGACGGCGTCATAGAAAGTCTGACGGCGAAGAACGGCGATACCGTCTCAACAGGCGACATCATCGGCCGCATGACGGTCGCAACTGGCAGTGACTCTCCGGCAGTAGCATCGCCGGCAGTGGCATCGCCTGCAACTGAGTCGGCGTCAGAAGACATTGCGGCAGCGCCGCCCGCCGCAGCTCCGGCGCCGACCAAACCGTCGGCACCGCAATCGTCCGCGTCGGCAATGCCGGTCGTTCAGGAAGCCGGTTTTGCCAAAGCACACGCCAGTCCGTCGGTTCGAAAACTGGCGCGGGAACTGGGTGTCAACCTCGTGGACGTCAGGGGCAGCGGCGCCAAACGTCGCATCTTGCATGATGACGTCAAGACATTTGTAAAAGCCATACTTAGCGGCCAGCGCGCGGACCGGGCCGGCGGTGCATTGCCGCGCACACCGGTCGTCGACTTTGCGAAGTTCGGCGAAATCGATATCCAGCCGCTAACGCGAATTCAGAAGATCTCCGGACCTCGATTGCAGGCCAGCTGGATCAACCTGCCGCACGTTACGCAGCATGATCTCGCTGACATTACGGCGCTGGAGGCACGGCGGCAAAAACTCAAGGGACCCGCCAAAGAACGCGGCATTGCGTTGACACCGCTCGCCTTCATCATGAAAGCCTGTGTTGCTGCGCTGGCGAAATTTCCAAAGGTCAACGCTTCGCTGTCTGAAGATGGTGAGAACCTCGTTTTCAAGAAGTACTTTCATCTCGCATTTGCGGCCGATACGCCACAAGGGCTGATGGTCCCGGTGATTCGCGATGCGGATCAAAAGGATATCTATGAAATCGCCAGCGAACTCGGGCACTTGTCCGCATACGCTCGTGAAGGCAAGTTAAAGGCCGATCAGCTGCAGGGCGCTACCTTTACTGTTTCCAGTCTTGGCGGTATCGGCGGCACGGCATTCACGCCGATTATCAACTCGCCGGAGGTTGCCATCCTCGGTGTCTCTCGCTCATCGATGCAGCCCGTATGGACTGGCTCGGAGTTCGAGCCCCGTCTGATGTTGCCGCTGTCCTTTTCGTACGATCACCGCGTCATCGATGGCGCGCAGGCCGTGCGATTCACGACGTTCCTCGGCCAGAGACTGGCGGACGTCGATGTGCTGCTGGAGGCGATCCCGTAGTGACCGTCGAGCTGATCATTCCCGACCTCGGTGATTTCGAAGAGGTTGATGTCATCGAAGTGCTGGTAGCCCCCGGCGACACGGTGGCGATCGAAGACGCGCTGGTGACGCTGGAGACTGACAAAGCGTCGATGGATATCCCCGCGACCGCAGCCGGCAAAATCGTTTCGGTCGAGGTCAAAGTCGGCGACAAGGTTTCTGGCGGTACGCTGGTTGCAACGCTCGCGCCCGCTGCTTCTGATATTCCTGTCGCCGAGCCCGCACAAAAACCCCAGGCAATGCCGACGCCTCAGTCGGACGCGACCCACTCCGCGCAACTGGTGGTGATTGGGGCCGGTCCGGGTGGTTATACGGCTGCGTTCCGCGCGGCCGACCTGGGCCTCGACGTCATGCTGATTGAACGCTGGCCCGTGCTGGGTGGCGTCTGCCTCAACGTCGGCTGCATTCCGTCAAAAGCGTTGCTGCACGCAGCAAAAGTCATCGATGAGGCCGAAGCCATGGCCGAGCACGGCGTGTCGTTCGGCAAGCCTGAGATCGATGCAGAAAAACTGCGTGACTGGAAAAACGAAGTCATTGGCAAGCTCACCGGCGGCCTGTCGGGAATGGCGAAGCAGCGCAAAGTCCGTGTCGTACAGGCGACCGCAAAGTTTGTATCGGCCAATCGACTGCAACTGGATAACGACGAGACCGTCGAGTTCCAGAATTGCATTATTGCAGCGGGCTCGGAGCCCGTGATGCTACCCGGATTGCCGGATGACCCACGCATTGTCGACTCGACCGGTGCGCTGGAACTGGCGCCATTGCCGCAGCGAATGCTGGTGGTCGGCGGCGGGATTATTGGCCTGGAAATGGCCTGCGTCTACAGCGCACTTGGTACCGAGGTCAGCGTCGTTGAACTCTTGGACACCCTGATGCCCGGTACCGATCCGGACCTGCTGCGGCCCTTCTTGAAGGTGGTCAAGCCGCGTTATGCGGACATCATGGTATCGACCAAAGTGACCGGCATGCGGGCGACGGACGCGGGTATAGAAGTCAGCTTTGAGGGTGACAAGGCGCCGGCGAGTGGCACTTACGACCGTGTTCTCGTAGCCGTTGGCCGCAAAGCCAACGGGTCGATGCTCGATGTCGATAAGGCCGGGGTCAACGTCGATCAACGTGGCATTATCGCGGTCGATAATCAGATGCGGACCAATGTGCCGCATATTTATGCCATCGGTGACCTCGTCGGAGGCCCGATGCTGGCGCACAAGGCCACGCACGAAGCGAAAGTCGCGGCCGAAGTCATCGCTGGCGAGAAAAGCTATTTCGATGCGCGCAGCATCCCGTCAGTGGCCTACACGGACCCCGAGATAGCGTGGGTCGGTCTGACCGAGCTGGAAGCCCGGGAAGAGGGCATCGACTACGAGAAAGCACAGTTCCCGTGGGCGGCCAGCGGCCGCGCGCTGGCCCTCGGCCGAGCCGAGGGCTTTACCAAACTGCTATTCGATAAAAAGACCGATCGCGTGCTGGGCGGTGCGATCGTAGGACCCAATGCGGGCGACCTGATCTCCGAGATCGGACTGGCTCTTGAAATGGGCTCCGATGCGGCCGACATCAGTCTGACCATTCACCCGCATCCGACATTGTCGGAAACGGTGGCCTTTGCTGCCGAGGCGTTTGAAGGCACGCTGACCGACCTCTACATGCCAAAGAAGCGCTAGCCTAAACGCGGGTCGCCTACCTGAATTTCTTCGCGAGCACGTGATCCAGACTGAGCTTGCCGGGGCCCATCAATACCAGCGGTACCAGCATGACGATGAACAGCAGTGGAATGCGGAAATTGCCGAAGCCCTTGTTCGAGATCGAGTAGCCTTTCCACAGCTCTGCAAGGCTGTCCCAGCTTTCCGGCATATGTACGCCACTAATTGCCACAAACGTCACGACAATCAACCCGAGCGCCCAAAACCGTGTGAACAGACCCAGAGCGAGGCCGGCGGCGCCGAGTATTTCTGTCCAGGTTGCCAGGAACCAGCTGATCTCGACCGGGATCACATCAAACGGGAACGGGAAATTGTCCTGAATATTGGCGAACCAGTTACTGCCGTTTAATTTCATCATGCCGGCACGGCCGAACTCATAAGCCATCAACAGCCTAATCGGTAACAGCGCAGCCCAGTCGCCAACGCTATCGAGCGCATCGGTTACCTGATTTTTCAGTGTCACAAGTGACGTCATTAAAAATCTCCTGTCAGTCGGCGCGACGCGCGCCAATGAGTATTTCAAGCTGTCGCATTTGCTGCATCGCTGCGGCACCATGCTGCAACAGCGCATCAAGATCAGGGTAGTGAATGGTGTCCGCTAATGTCCGCAGCAGGTCTTCGCCATTCCTGTTTTCCGTATTGTTCGCAATCGCATCAAGTAGCGCTGCAGTTACGGCATTCAGTTCCAGGAATCGAACCTTGTCATCCCTGCCGCGATAAATCGATAAGTAGACCGGCTCTTTAGCCGGCGCGCCCGGCAGAAAGTCTGGCGAGATTCTGTGCACGGGATAGTGGTAGGCATAGGTCCACGCGAGTTCGGACTTGACCGGTGTCGCGGTCAGTAGATCGCCATCGGCGTCGATATCTGACAGGTCGTTTTCGAGTGTCGCCACTGACAGTGCTAATTCCGCGTACTCGTAATGCGCCAGCTCGGTCAGAAAATCAAAGTCGTTGCCGTCCGGCTCGAATTCGTTCTGCAAAAACGCAAGAAACTCTTCCGGCAACTTGAGAAAGTAGGGCGTTTCCGCTTTGTGGTGTTTCATGAACTGACGGATCATGTAGCGCCACTGATCATCCGTGTGGATCTTCTTGAGCACGGGGAACATCGTGCCCAAAAGGTTGTAGAGGTTGTTAAAGAACAGGCTGCGATAAATGGCCAGGCGCCGCTCCTCGATGCCCTCGGGCGGAGGCGCGTTGGCCGGGTCGCGCAGGTGGGCCGCAAATGCATACTGCTTGTCCTGAAATTCCGGTCGGTCAGGCATTGGCCACACGCCGGTTTTCTGTGCGGGTTTGCAGTTGCTTGATACGCCTGACTTCGTCGAGCAGTTCCTGCATTGGAGGGAAGTTGAAGTCGCGTTCCAGCAATGTTGGCACCGGGCCGAACAGCGAGTAAGCCTCCTCGAGCAAGTGCCACGCCTGGTCATCAACGGGCGTGCCGTGCGTGTCAATGCGCAGGTCCTCGGCCTCAACGTAGTGTCCCGCCAAGTGGAAGTAGCGAATGCGTTCGGCCGGCATGCTTTTGAGAAATTCGCTCGCATCGTAGCGATGGTTGATGCTGTTGACGACAATATTGTTGATGTCCAGCATCAGGTCGCAATCGGCTTCCTCGAGCACGGCCAGCAGAAACTCTTGCTCGCTCATCGTCGTATCCAGTGGGGCGTAGAACGATACGTTTTCAAGTGCGATGCGTTGTTCCAGGATGTCCTGGACGCGCCGGACGCGAGCGGCGATGTAGCTTACGGCCTCCTCGGTAAAGGGTATCGGCATCAGGTCGTATAGCTGACCATCGTCGCCGCAGGCGCTCAGATGTTCCGAATACTGGCGAATGTTGTGTTCCGCCATGAATGCCTTTATGTCCCTGACCAGTTGCTCGTTCAGTGGAGAGGGTGCACCGATCGAGAGTGACAGACCATGAATAAGGAATGGGTAGCGTTCGGTAAAAAACCGCAGTTTCTTGCCCAGCGCACCGCCAACGTGTATCCAGTTTTCGGGCGCAACTTCCATGAAATCGACGTCGACTGGCGGCTCGGCCATCAATTTGTCAACGATTGCGCGGCGCAGACCGAGTCCTGCACCGTTAACCGGGTACTGTGATTTTCGACTATTCATTCTCGACTATTCATTCTCGACTATTCATACTCGATTAATCATAAAACGTGACCCAATAGAGTTACCTCATCAGACCTGTCGGGACCGAAGATTATTACACGCTATCAGTGAACGAGTTTCTTGAGACGTTCCAGGTACTTGCTCTCGTCCGGCGCGGTATTGTCACTTTGCGCTTCCCACAGTGTTTCTGCCAGCGCATCGATCATCTGGTGCTCGGCGGCATGCGCATCGCCGCTGCTTTGCTGGAGCGTAGCGTGGATAGCCGCAATGCCGGCAGGCCGATCGGTTGCGACCTGCTCGCGAATGCCAAGATGCAGACCCATGTGCAGGAACGGATTGGTGCGGCCGCCCTCGGGTGGGTAGTCGCGGTCGAGCGCATCGTTGCTGACATCGTCGTGATATTCCGGATGCCAGGCAACCACCGCTGCAATCTGCGCCTCGAGCGCCGACATTGGGCGCTCGTTGTTGAGTTTCTGCCAGGCATCGGCATACATCTTGCGCAGCTCGTTGCGGTCCTGTCCGAAAATCACGCGAGCTCCTTTCGTCGGTATTCACACCATTCAATAATAGGGCACTCGCCACATAGCGGCTTGCGCGCTTTACATACGTAGCGGCCGTGCAGGATCAGCCAATGGTGCGCGTCCTTTTTGTATTCATCCGGTGTCAGGCGCACCAGTCGTTTTTCGACCTCGAGCGGCGTTTTGCCTTTGGCAATCCCGGTTCGATTCGACACCCGGAATATATGCGTATCGACCGCGATCGTTGGTTCGCCGAAGGCGGTGTTCAAGACGACGTTCGCCGTCTTGCGGCCGACGCCCGGTAACGCCTCCAACTCAGGTCGATTCTTCGGTACCTCGCCGGCATGTTGATCGATAAGCAGGCGACACGTTTTGATAATATTCTCAGCCTTGCTGTTGAACAGGCCAATATGGCGAATGTAGGGCTTTAGTCCGTCGACACCGAGCGCGAGAATGGCTACCGGTGTACGAGCAATTGGATAAAGTTTTGTGGTTGCTTTATTGACGCTGACGTCCGTTGCCTGCGCCGAGAGGATGACCGCGATCAGAAGCTCAAAAGGTGTCTGGTACTTGAGCTCGGTGGTTGGCGCTGGCGTGTGTTCGCGCAATACGTTATAGATTGCTGTGCGTTTTTCCTTGTTCACGATTCGATGGTCAGCGTGTTGGTCAGCACAATGGTCATCACGATGGCCGTCTTGCGCTGCGGGGTGTGCCACGCACCTGGTCGCGCCGCCGCCGATCCAGCATGTTCTTGGCCGCAATCGCCAGCGCCAGGCTGAAGAACGCACCGGGCGGCAGTATTGCCAGCAGCCAGCCGCCATCAACAATGACCAGACCTTTTATCGCTGTGCCGCCGACTAACATGTCGAGCCCGGCAAACAGCGAGCCTTGTCCCAGTAGTTCGCGAAATGCGCCGATCACCATTAGTAATAGTGTAAATCCGCTGCCCATGACAAACCCGTCGACAATACTCGGCCCCACCCCATTGCGCGACGCGAACACCTCGGCACGCGCCACGATCGCGCAGTTGGTCACAATCAGCGGTATGAAGATCCCGAGCGATCGGTCCAGGTCAGGAAACCAGGCTTTGAAAATCAACTCGATGCACGTGACGAGGCTGGCAATAATCAGTACGTAGATCGGAATTCGGATTTGTGTCTGAATCCAGCGGCGCGTTGCCGAAACGAGGGCATTCGACGCCACCAACACGGCGAGCGTGGCGATGCCGAGCCCGAAGCCGTTGACGAATGTGGTGGTCACGGCGAGCAATGGGCAGAGACCCAGCAGCTGCACCAGGCCGGGGTTTTCATCCCAGAGCCCGGTCTTGAGTCGATCAATGAAAGGTGTTCCCACTACTCTGCATCCCCTTCGGCCTGTGGCGCCGGGTCATCGGCTGCGAACACTGACGCTTCATTGGCAGCAAAGTATAGCAACGTCTCCCTGACCGCATTGACGATGGCGCGCGGTGTTACCGATGCCCCGGTCAGTTGATCAAACTCTCCGCCATCGCGCTTTATCTCCCATCCATCCGGCGCAGGATTGATTAATGATCGCCCGTCAAACTGCTTCACCCAGTCGGACTTGCCGGATTCGACTCGATCTCCGAGCCCGGGTGTTTCGCGGTGCTCAAGCACTTGTACGGCAGTGACGGTGCCATCGACGTCAATTCCAACGAGCAGGCGGATAGGACCGGCGTAGCCGTCACGTGCGCTGACCACAAATAGTGCCGCTACCGGTGCGTCCTCCGCATAGACGCGGTAAATGATGGCATCGTCGGTGCCCGGCAAGGCGTGCGGGGCAGGAATAGTCAGTTTCGATTCGGTAACCCCGGTATCGAAAAATAACCCCGATAATGCTGGTTGCAGATTACGCTCGAGCCAGGCTTTTTCGTTCGCAACGATACGGTCTTTCGTCAATGCAAACGTCAGCGCTACCAGTGCGGTGCAGATCGCTGCGATAACGGCGAGCGTGAGGCCACCTTTGACGACGTTGACCTCACTCATCGGCATGCCCCGCGTCACTGTGTCCGACATTACTGTGTCCGACAATAGCAGGGCGTGTCAGGTAGTCGATTGCCGGCACCGCCATATTCATGATCAACACAGCGAATGCGACGCCGTCGGCGTAACTGCCCCAGGTTCGAATACAGTAGATGATCAGGCCGATGCCGAAACCGAATACCAGGCGACCTCTAGGACTCGTCGCCGCCGAGACAGGGTCTGTGGCGATAAAGAATGCACAAAGAATAGTCGCGCCACCGAAAAGGTGAAAACCTGGACTTGGACTCGTGCCGGGTGCCAGCAGATACATGATGCTGGCAGGAATGAGCAGGCCGGCACCGACGCCGACCGGAATGTGCCAGCGGATGATCTTCTTGATCAACAGCCAGAATCCGCCAAAGGCCAGGAAATTGCCGATCCACTCCCAGCCGCGGCCCCCGAAGTCACCCATGATCGGGTTGGCACGAATCTCTGTGACTGTTCGCATGTTGTTCAGCCCGGACTTCATTACGTCCAGTGGCGTCGCCCGGCTTATTGCATCGAAGCCGAGCGACTCCGGGAGCGAGCCGGTCAGCGTATATTTCAGGGTCTGCAGTACCGTCAGGTACTGGTAGTCGATGTCGCCAATCCGCGGTGCAATCCACAGGTTCAGGTGCATCGGAAATGCGACAAGAATAACGACATAGCCGGCCATGGCAGGATTGAAGATGTTGTAACCGATGCCGCCATACAGGTGCTTGGCCACGACGATGGCAAACAGTGCGCCTGTTCCTGTCACCCACCACGGCGTCAGCGACGGCAGTGCGAAAGTGAGCAGCGCCGCTGTGATCAGTGCCGTGTAGTCGGAAAGTGCGACCTCCGGCGGGCGCTTGCGCAGAATCATCACCAGGTATTCGCCGCCGACTGCGAAAATGGTCGCAACGAGCAGGTTAAAAATAAAGCCCGGGCCGAAGAACCAGACGTGGGCGATCGCCGCAGGTACCAGCGCAAGCAATACTTGCAGCATTAGTCCCGGGACCGCGACGCGTGCAGACCAATAGGGCGATTGTCGTCGTGTGAAGTCCACGCCTAGTCGTCCTCTTTCTCTTGCTGCTTACGCTTCAGTATCTCGGCGATAGCCGCCGGACCGGCACGCTTCGCCGTTTCTTTTTGCCGAGTAAGCTCGTTGTCACGCTCCAGTTTCTCTCGCCCGAGTCGTTCGTTGCGCGCTTCAAAACGCCGTCTGGCCCGTTCGGCGCGTGCTTTTTCGTCGGCAAGTTCCCGGATACGCCCTTTCGCAATTCGGAAATTGGCCGTCAGGGGTATGTGACTAGGGCATACGAGATCGCAGCAGCCGCACTCGATGCAGTCCATCAAGCCGAAATCACGAAGCTTTACCTCGTTGTCTGCACAGGTATGCCAGAAGAGCTGTTGTGGCAACAGCTGCACCGGGCATACCGCGGCACAGTCGCCGCAGCGGATGCAGGGCAATTCACGCCCCTCAAAGGAAGACTCCAATACGGCGAGAATGGAGTTCGTGGCTTTTACCAACGGCACGCGGTCAGTTGACATGGACTTGCCGGTCAGTGGACCGCCGATTATCAGGTGCTCGGCGTTTTCCGCGTAGCCGCCGGTAAAGTCGACAACATCGGCAACTGTGGTCCCGATTCGTGTACGCACGTTCATCGGGTTGACGATGCCATCACCGGCCACTGTCGTAACGCGAGAGATCAGTGGTTCGCCGTTGATGATCCAGTCATATATGGCAGCAGCTGTGCCAACATTCTGCACCAGGCAGCCGATATCCGTCGGTAACCCGCCGCTCGGCACCTCGCGATTGGTGACCAGTTGTACCAGCTGATCTTCGCCACCGGACGGATAAATCGTCGGTACCTGCTTCAAAATTATGCGCTCGTCCTTAAGATCACCCAGTGCTTCACCCAGGCGCTCCAATGCTTCCGGCTTGTCACTCTCGACGACGACGAAGCAGGCCGAGGTCTGCAGCGCGTGCATGAGAACCTGCGCACCGCCGACAACCTCCGCGGCACGCTCTCGCATCAGCATGTCATCGCAACTGATGTAGGGCTCACACTCGACGCCATTGAGTATCAGGAAATCGAGATTGCCGGTACGCGCCTGCATCAGTTTCTGTGCGGTGGGAAAGACGGCGCCGCCCAGGCCGACGATGCCACCCCGAAGTATCTGCGATAGCAGCGTCTCCGGCGTGACGTCGGCGAGATTCCACGGGGCATCCGTCCGCGCGACAGGACGGTCGTCGCCGTCGCAATCGATAACAATGCAGGGTGCCTGCTCACCGTGCCGGTGTGTAACCGGCCATGGTTCGATGGCGATGACCGTTCCCGATGACGATGCGTGCACCGGCGCACCCAGTGTACCGTCTGGGTCAGCGAGGAGTTGCCCCTTAAGCACCTGTTCGCCAATATCAACGACCGGCTGCGCGGGGGCGCCAACATGCTGTGTGATTGGCAGGATCAGCTGTGCAGGTATTGGAACATCGCGTATTGGATTCGCCGTCGACGCGCGCTTGTGTCCCGGCAGGCGCAGACCACCGTGCAGTTTGCCGAGGTCATAGGTCGCCGCGGTCACGAGAGCGGTCTCATGCTGATGCAGTCGACTGGACAGGGGGCGACACAAAGTTCGCAGCCAGTGCACTCACTTTCGATCACCGTGTGCATTAGTTGATGAGCGCCAACGATGGCATCCACCGGGCACGCATTGCGACAGTGCACGCAGCCAATGCAGGCGCTTTCATCGATGACGGCGACAGATGGCTGCACAGACTCCGCGAGTGGCAATGCGTCTTTGCCAAGCAGCTTCGCCAGGCGTTCGACGGTTTCCTGCCCACCGGGCGGGCACAAATTAATGTCTGCGCTCGCCTCGATGATGGCGGCTGCATACGGGCGACAGCCCGGGTAGCCACATTGTGCGCATTGCGTCTGCGGTAACAGGTCATTGACCGAGTCGACGAGGTCGCCCCTGCTCGACGGTAGTTGCCGTGACGCGAAACTCAAGGCGAGTCCCGCAAGCAGGGCGATCAGGGCGATGGTTACGACGGCAGTTATCATCAGCCGTCATCAGGGCCGGGCCATGCCCGAGAAGCCCATGAAGGCAAGGGACATCAGCCCGGCAGTCATCAATGCGATCGCCGCGCCCCGGAAAGGTGCCGGCACATCGGCAACCTCAAGGCGTTCGCGAATGGCGGCGAACAGTACGAGTACCAGCGCAAAACCGAGCGACGCGCCGAACCCGTAAAAGACCGACTGCACGAATCCCTTGGCTTGTTGTACGTTCAGCAGCGCCACGCCAAGTACTGCGCAGTTCGTGGCGATCAGAGGAATGTAGATCCCCAGCACCTGGTTGAGCATCGGACTGAGACGACGCACCATGATTTCGGTGAACTGCACGCTCGCGGCAATAACAAGGATGAAGCTCAACGTGCGCAGGTATTCAAGCTGCAGCGGAACCAGCACGTATTGATGCAAAAGATAGGCGGTTGCAGAAGACAATGTCAGGACAAATGCCGTTGCCAGCGACATGCCGACAGCCGCTTCCAGATTGCCGGAAACGCCGAGAAACGGGCACAGCCCAAGAAACCGGACCAGGACGAAATTATTGACCAGAACGGTGCTGATCAGGATGACGATAATTTCAGTCATGCGACCATTTCGGTAATGGACTATTTGGCGAACTACTTGACACGCATGCCCGGCGTAGCACCTTCGTCGGGCGACAGCAGGAAGATGTCTTCGCCGCCGGGGCCGGAGGCCAATACCATGCCCTCCGAAACTCCGAACCGCATCTTGCGCGGTGCAAGATTGGCGACGACAACGACGTGACGTCCGATCAGCGCTTCTGGTTCATAAGCGGCCTTGATGCCGGCGAATACCTGCCGCTGCGTGTCTCCCAGGCTCAATGTCAGCGCCAGCAACTTGTCGGCGCCGTCGACGGGTTCAGCGTTTTCGATCCGCGCAATACGCAGATCGACTTTCATGAAGTCGTCAATACAGATGAAACTGTCCTGCGGCTCTTCGTCGGACACGGCGGTACTCTCCATGGATTGCTCCAACATGCGCTCAACCTGGGCGGGTTCCACGCGTTGCAGTAATGGCTTGAATTTCTTGATCGTTGTGCCCAGCAGCGGCGTGCTGGCGTCTTGCCAGCGCCAGTTATCCTCGTTGAGGAAGCCGCGCGCGTCCTTAGACACCGCTGGCACTACCGGCGTCAGGTAGATCATCAGGCTGCGAAACAGGTTAAGTCCCTGGGTACAAACGTCCTGAACATCGGCGCGTCGTGCCTCATCCTTGATCATTTGCCAGGGCTTGTTGTCGTCGATATAGCGGTTTGCCTTGTCGGCCAACGCCATGATCACGCGCATTGCTTTGGAGTACTCGCGTCGCTCATAGTGGGTGGCGATCGTTTCCGACTGCTCGCTGAATTCTGCAAACAACCCGGCATCCGGAAGATGGTCTGCGAGGCGGCCGTCGAAGTTCTTGCTGATAAAACCGGCGCAGCGACTGGCGATGTTAACCAGCTTGCCCACGAGATCGGAATTCACGCGCGCGCTGAAGTCCTCGAGATTGAGGTCGATATCCTCGATCGTCGGACCGAGCTTCGCGGCGTAGTAATAACGTAGAAAATTCGGGTTCAGATTATCGAGATAGGTGCGGGCATTGATAAACGTACCACGCGACTTCGACATTTTTTTCCCGTTAATCGTCAGGAAACCATGCGAAAAAACGCTCGTCGGCGTGCGGAAACCGGAGCCTTGCAAGACGGCTGGCCAGAACAACGTATGAAAGTACATGATGTCCTTGCCGATAAAATGGTAAACCTCGATGTCGCTGCCTGGTCGCCAGTAATCGTCAAACTGCAGATCGTCACGGCGTGCGCAAAGGTTCATGAAGCTCGCCATGTAGCCTACGGGCGCGTCCAGCCAGACGTAAAAATACTTGTCGTCAGTGCCGGGAATTCGAAAGCCGAAATACGGAGCGTCGCGCGATATATCCCAGTCCCTGAGGCCAGCCGCAAACCACTCCTCGAGCTTCGCCAGGACATTCTTGTCAAGCGTTGCGTCGCTCATCCATTGACGCAGGCGCTCTTCATAATCGCTCAGCTTGAAAAAATAGTGCTCGGATTCACGTTTGACGGGCGTCGTTCCCGACAACACGGAAACTGGATCAAGGAGGTCTTCCGGTGTGTAGGTGGCGCCGCAGACTTCGCAGGCGTCGCCATACTGATCGTCACTCTTGCATCGTGGGCAAGTGCCGCGAACAAATCGGTCTGGTAGAAACAAGCCTTCTTTTTCATCGTAGGCCTGTTCGATCGTGCGTGTGTAAATATCGCCTTTATCGCGCAGTGTCGTGAATATTTCGGTGACCAGCGCTTCGTTCTCGGGCGAGTGTGTTGTGTAGTAGTTGTCGAACTCAATGCCAAAATCGCGAAAGTCATTGACGAATTCGGCCGAATAACCCTCGGTTAGTGCCTCCGGCGTTATGCCGAGCTCACGCGCTTTGAGCATGATCGGAGTACCGTGTGAATCCGATGCGCAAACATACAAGCACTCGTGCCCGCGCAACTTCTGGAAGCGCACCCAGATGTCGGTCTGCAGGTATTCGACGAGATGCCCCATATGCGGCGACCCATTGGCATAGGGAAGGGCGCTCGTGACGAGGAGTTTTCTGGGTTCGGGCATGGTCAGCGGCTTCGGACGTTTAGTGGCCGCGATTATGCCACAGCCGCTCTATTCGGTGTCTTTGAGCTTCTCGAACTTCGATTTGTTAGTGGCCTGCTGGTAGGCCTCGAGAGCAGAGACACGACCTTGCTCGACGAGTTCGAGCAAAGCACTGTCCATGCTCTTCATGCCGACGTTGCCACCACTCTGGATCGCGGTTTCGAGCTGATCCAGTTTGCCTTGTCGAATGAGATTCGACACGGCCGGCGTGTTGATCATGATCTCGAGCGCTGCTGCACGCCCCGGCTTGTCGCAGGTTGGCAGCAGCTGCTGCGACACCACACCGCGCAACGAGGTCGAGATCATCGTACGAATGTGACTTTGTTTGTCGGCCGGAAACGAGTTGATGATGCGATCGACGGTCTGTGCAGCACCGTTAGTGTGCAGTGTGCCCATGACCAGAATGCCCATCTCGGCCGCCGTTACAGCAATGCTGACGGTTTCGAGATCACGCATCTCACCAACGAGGACGACGTCCGGGTCTTCGCGCATCGCGGAATGCAAGGCTTCGGCAAAGCTCGGGGTGTGCACACCGACTTCGCGCTGGCTAATAAGGCAGCCCTGCGCCTGATGCACAAACTCGATCGGATCCTCGATGGTCAGGATGTGACCTTTCATCCGTTTGTTCATCGAATCGATCATGGCCGCCAGGGTTGTGGATTTGCCAGAGCCGGTTTTGCCGGTGACCAGGATCATGCCCTGCGTGTGCTTGCAAAGGTCATGTATGACCCGCGGCATGTTCAGGTCTTCGAGCGTCAGGGCCTTAGACGGAATCGCACGCAAGATGGCGCCGATGCCGTTCAAATGCCGAAAAGCGTTGACTCGAAAGCGTGACACCTCGGGCATTTCATAAGCGAAGTCGGCCGCATCGTCCGCATCGAATGCTCTACGCGTAACGCCGTCCATAATTTCAAAGACGCACTGCTCAACGAAGTCGGTCGTGAGGTGCTCGTCAACGATGACCTTTAGCTCGCCATTTACGCGCGCCCGAACCGGGTCGCCGGATATAAAATGCAGGTCCGACGAGTTTTGTCCCAGGGCTTCCTGAAGGTATTTATCGATCGCTGGCATGGCGGTACTCAGTGGCTACCGGTATCGAGGTTCGGCACGAGATCCGTATCGGTGCTGTAGCGTTGGAATTTGCGTTTATCCGTCGCAAAACGAATGGCGTCGTCGGGATCGATTTCCTTGGCATGGATGGCATCGAGCAACGTCTGGTCCATAATCTGCATACCAAGGTCTTTACCGGTTTGCAGCAGTGAAGGGATCTGGTGCGATTGCTCCGTCGTAATCAATTTCGAGATGGCGCGGTTATTCACCAGGATCTCTAGGATTGCGCGGCGGCCGCGCCCGTCGGGTGTTTTGACGAGGACCTGGGTAACGACGGCCTTCAAACTCATGGCGAGGAAGCCCTTCGTCTGTTCGCGTAATTCGCCGGGCAATGCGTCGATAATTCGGTCAATGGTCTTTACAGCGCCGGTCGTGTGCAAGGTTCCGAGGACCAGGTGCCCCGTTTCCGCGGCGGTCATCGCCATCGAGATGGTCTCGGCATCGCGCAACTCGCCAACCAGAATGACGTCGGGGTCCTCGCGCATGGCCGAGCGCACGCCATCCGCAAAACTCTTTACATGCGTGCCGACCTCGCGCTGGATGATCTGGCAATTTTTGCTCGGGTGCACGAACTCGATCGGGTCTTCGAGGCTGATAATGTTGAGATTACGCGTTTCGTTGAGGTGATCAATCATCGCTGCAAGCGTGGTTGATTTACCGGTACCGGTCGAGCCGGTAACCAGCACCATTCCCTGATGATAATCGCAGAACTTCTTGAGGATCTGTGGGACGTTGAGCTCGTCGAGCGTTGGCACATGGGCGGGGATGTGACGGAATACAGCGCCGTGCCCTGTAGCCTTGCGAAACACGTTCACGCGGAAGCGGCCGCCTTCCTCGGCGACGTAAGAAAAGTCCAGGTCATGGCCGCCCGCGAGTGTGTCCTTCTGCTTTGCTGTCAGAATTTCGAGAATGTAGGTCTCGAGTTCCGCGTCGGTTAGTTCGCGGAATTTGATGGGCATCAGGTCGCCATTCATGCGCAGCATGGGTGGCACGCCGACGGCAAGGTGCACGTCCGAACAACCTTGCGCAAGACCCAATTTCAGGAATGCATCAATCCGTGCCATAAAACTCTCAGACTGCTATTTGCTCGAGTGCTTCGGTCAGTTCTTCCATCTTCTGGAAGCGCTTCGTTTTGTCCACTGACATTGCCTTGTCGATAATCGCTGCGAAGTCACCTTTAATTTCAGGATTGACCTCCTGGCAATGCGTGGCTTTGCCCTGCACGTGTTGATACATGACCGACATGTGGTCGCCTTTGCTGTAAGGCGGTATGCCGGTCGCCATTTCATACATGATGACACCGATGCTATAGATATCGGCCGTCACATCGACTTTCTTGCCGAGAATCTGTTCGGGTGCCATGTATTTTGGTGAGCCTATCACATAGCCGGTCTTCGTCAGGTCTGTACCGCCACTGGTGGCTGCCGCCGCAACACCAAAGTCTACAATTTTCAGTAATCCTACCTCGTTGACCAGGATATTGGCGGGCTTCAGGTCGCGGTGAATGACACCGACCTGGTGGGCGACCGTCATGCCGGCGGCAATGTCTTTTGAGTATTTTACAACCTTCGCGAATGGCATCGGTTTGTTGTCCGGAATCTCGCCGGACAGCGTGTGCGACGGGAAATACTCCATCGAGATCGCGTAGCATCCTTGCAGACTAAGGAAGTCGTAAATACGAATAATGTTGGGGTGTGTGATCTTGCGCGAATAACGGAGCTCATGCACAAAGCGCTTCATCATTTCGTCATCGGATGACACGTTTGCGTTCAGGAATTTCAGGATCAGCTGCTCGTCGACGACTTCGTCTTCCATCAGAAGCACCGTGCCGAAAGCGCCCTTGCCGATCTGTTCAATGAACTTGTAGCGATCCTCGATGACGTCGCCGGGGTTGAGCTTGGTAATATCGAGGACGGGCGGACCTGTGCTGGCAGCGGGGGCTTCCGGAGCCGCGGGCTTGGCAGCTGCGGCAATTTCGTCGGCCTGGGCCTGCAGCAGTGCATCGAGATCTTCGCTTTCGATGAGCTGGGTCTTGGTGTGCGCCGTGACTTTTTCTCCGGCCTTGGTTTCCTGGACCACAGCTTCGGAGAAACGAGCATCAAGATCCTTCAGCGCCTTGTCGGCGGCGTTGATTATGGTTCCCTCTCCCGACTCCTTTAATTTCAACAGCAGGTTGCGAATCGTATCTACCTGCCCTTCGTCCGCCAGCTTGGCAAGCGCAGTCATGCTCTCGAGCTGCACTTCGCGCTCGGGACTCTGCAACATCGGCAGGATCTTCATTACGTGTTTTTGGCTACCGAGCTCGCCAATTGCGCGAACTACGACCGTGTCGGTGCGGCTGTCTTTGCCCAGCATGGATTCGAGTTTTGGCAGGGCTTTCGGATCGCCGATCTTCGACAACGCATCGACAGCGCGTTCCCGAACCCACCAGTCGGCGTCATCAGTGGCTTTGATCAGGTGGTCTACAGCGCGCTGGTCTTTGGTCGAGTTGAGAATTTCGATCGCCGTGCGGCGAATATCTTCATCTTTGTCGTTGATCAGCGTTAGGACTGAGTCAACGACCCGCGGGCCGCCAATCTCAGCAAGCGCGTCGCCAGCGCGCGAACGCACCCACCAATCATCGTCCTTGAGCGCACCCAGCAAGTCTTTTACGGAGTTCTGATCGCCGATTTCATTGAGAACTTCGACCGCAGCACGGCGCGCATACTCTGACTCGTCCTTGAGTGCGCCAACGAGAAACTTAATGGTATCGGGATGCTTGGCAGCGACGAGTACGTCGACGGCTTTGTTCTGAACTTCGAGATCCGGGTCGGTCAGCAGCTTCGCCACCTTCTCGACGTTGATATTGCCGCCACGCTTTGCCAAAGCGGAGAGGGCGGCACTGCGGACCAGCTTATTCGAATCCGACAGCTGCATTTCCAGCGCCTGATTGATTTCAGGTTTGTCGAATTTTGTGAGCAAGTGCATCAGGTGCACTTTCACGGCCGGGTCCTTGCCGCCCATCCGTGCAACCAGGTCGGGCACCATTTCCGGCCTCACCGTTTCCTCGATGATCTTGAAGAGAGCGGCTTTTTCGCGCGATGAGCATTCGTAAGCACGACGTAACAATTCGTGGACACTAAGGTCCTGTTTGTGGACCCGCAGAACTTCGATCAGGGATGGTTTGGAAACCTCTTCATCGTCGAAGAATTCCAGCAGCTTGTTGGCGTTGTAATTCGTACTACTGGACAACGCGAAAGCTGTGCCCGATACAACCCGGTCATTGCCGTCCGCCAGGCCTTCGCGGAACAGATCGATGTTCTTGTCGTTGATGAGGTCGGAGAGTATGTCGACCAGCGCCATGCGGTGTGTCTTGTCTGATAAGGCCATCGCATCGATAACTTTCGGCACGGCGCGGTTGCCGGCTTTCTTCAGTTTATCGATCAGCTTCTCGGCGGCGGGAGAGGCCGGATCTTCCTGGGCCAAAAGCTGGGTGACAAACTGGTCGGCGCGAAATGAGGCCAGGAAGTTCATGATAAGTGCCCGATTTGAGGCGCACGATGATGCCCTGCGCCAGGAGCCAGACGGTCGATCCGCCCTCCTGTGACAGCCACTGAATGTGCCAAGTAATGTCTTACCGCCAAATCTCGAATTCGCTCATGCCCAAGCAAAATGGAGTGCCCGCTGGTGTGCCCGGCACGCCGAGTCGCAATTACGCCAATCAACCGACGCGGCATTATGCCACATCGGCGCCCACGCACTACCGGTCACCAGTGACCTGTATCGGTGCCCGCCGGGGAACGGAATTCGCAATTCGCGCTTGGTTCCTGGCGGCTCTCCGTTACAATGTGCGCCCAAATCCCGGCCAAGGTCGGGATGCCCCAATTTTACCTAATGCCTATGTGCGAAGTGTGACGGTGTCAACAGAAACAAACGCAAGCAAGTTCCTAAATTCAGTCGAATTATCACTGGTCGGGCGTCCGTTGCACGAGGTCGCAGCGGTCCGCGATGTGAGCATCGACGGCAACGTCGTTCGCGCCCGGGTCGACCTCCGGTTTCCCTGCAAAAGTGCGCTTGAGCGGGTCCGGGAGGAGTTGGCAGAAGCGCTCCGCGCGGAAACCGGCGCTGAACAGGTCGAACTGGCGCTGAGTACGCGAATTGTCAGGCACGCTGTACAGCGCAATCTGCAGCCCATTCCGGGCGTCAAGAACATCATCGCGGTCGCGTCCGGGAAAGGCGGGGTCGGTAAATCGACGGTATCGGCCAACCTGGCGCTGGCGCTGGCGGCCGAGGGCGCCGCGGTGGGCATTCTGGATGCCGATATCTATGGCCCCAGCCAACCTCACATGATGGGGATCGTCGGCGAGCAGCCGGTCAGCGAGGATGGCAAGACCATGTTGCCTCTGCGCGCCCACGGGCTGCAGATTATGTCAATTGGCGCGCTTGTAGATCCTGATCAGCCGATGGTCTGGCGCGGGCCGATGGTGACTTCGGCGCTGGATCAGCTGGCCAATCAGACGCGTTGGGAGGATCTTGACTACCTGATCGTCGATATGCCGCCAGGCACCGGTGATATTCAGCTGACGCTGGCGCAGAAAATTCCGGTATCCGGCTCGGTAATCGTAACCACACCACAGAACATCGCGACACTGGATGCGCGTAAGGGGCTAGCGATGTTCCGCAAGGTGTCGATTCCAGTGCTGGGCGTCATCGAAAACATGAGTACTCACGTGTGTTCGGCCTGCGGGCACGAAGATGCGATTTTCGGCAGTGGCGGGGCGGCGAAGATGATCGACGACTTCGACGTGCGTCTTCTCGGCCAGCTGCCGCTCGATACACAAATCCGCGAACAAACCGATTCCGGGCGACCAACGGTTGTCGCCGCACCGGAGTCAACAATTGCGCAGGCGTTTCGTGAGGCGGCATGGCAGGTTGGGGCGGCGCAGGCGGCAGAACGCGCCGATCACAGCGCGAAGTTCGGCAATATCGTTGTCGAGTCCAGCTCATGAGCATCAAGTCTGATCGTTGGATCCGGCGCATGGCCGATGCGCACGGCATGATTGAGCCGTTTGAGCCGGGACAGGTTCGCGAGAACGAACAGGGCCGTATCGTCAGTTACGGAACTTCAAGTTACGGCTACGACGTGCGGTGCGCAGACGAATTCAAAATCTTCACGAATATCAATTCAGCTATCGTCGATCCCAAGGCGTTCGATGCGACCAGCTTCGTTGATATCAAGAGTGACGTCTGCGTCATTCCACCGAACTCGTTCGTACTGGCGCGCACCGTCGAGTTCTTTCGAATACCGCGCACTGTCCTGACAATCTGTCTTGGAAAATCAACGTACGCGCGCTGCGGCATCATCGTTAACGTCACGCCGCTCGAACCCGAGTGGGAAGGGCACGTAACGCTCGAATTTTCCAACACGACACCGCTACCGGCAAAAATCTATGCCAATGAAGGTGTCGCGCAGATGCTGTTTCTGGAGTCCGACGAGCCGTGTGAAACGTCTTACAAGGACCGGGGCGGCAAGTACCAGGGACAGATGGGCGTGACGCTGCCGAAAGCGTAAAGCGTTAATGCAGTCGCGCGCCGGTATTGTCGAATGTGTAAATGATCGGCTCGTCGGCGCGCATATCGTCGATCCAGGTGTAGCCATCCCGAAATTCGACCCGGCCTTCGCCGACCCAGCCCGCTGCTTCCGGGTAGATCCGGTGCTCGATCGCCTGCACGCGGGCCTCGAGTTCTGCTGCCGGCTCCGATGCCAGCACCGGCAGCCGCCCTTGCAGAATACGCGGGCCGCCATCGAGTTCTTCGGTCACTAAATGCACGGTACTGCCGTGCCACGTGTCGCCTGCATCGAGTACTCGCTGGTGGGTGTGCAGTCCCGGATACGCCGGCAGAAGCGCCGGGTGGATATTGAGTACTTTGCCGGCATAGTGCGCGACAAACTCGGGGCTCAGAATGCGCATGAATCCGGCGAGAATAATCAGATCGGGCTGGTAGCGGTCGAGCTCTGCGATGACAGCCCGATCGAAACTGACCCGGTCAGGGAATCGCTGGTGCTCGATGCAGGCAGTGCCAATACCTGCTTGCTCGGCGCGAGTCAGGCCGAAAGCATCGGGGCGGTTACTGAGCACGATCGAGAGATCGAGATTCAGGCTGCCGTCAGCAACGCGATCGATGAATGCCTGCAGATTGGTGCCGGATCCAGAAATCAGGATTGCGGTATTGCAGTGGGGCATCAGCGGTAGCGCACTTTTCCAGGGGCGTCGTCCGCTGCGGCGACGATGCGCCCGAGGCGCCACGCATCTTCGCCAAGTTCCTTGAGTGACTGCAGTGCATCATCGGCGTGCTCAGCGTCGATAACGACGACCATGCCGACGCCGCAGTTAAACGTACGGCGCATTTCAGCGGTTTCGATGCCGCCGTGCTCTTGCAGGAAGTCGAACACCGGACCTTGCTGCCAGCTGTCGGTCTCGACTTCGGCATCCAGGCCGCCGTGCAACATGCGCGGTACGTTTTCGGTAATGCCACCGCCGGTGATGTGCGCGAGGCCCTTCAGGTCGAAATGCTGCAGCAGTGACAGTACCGAGCGCACATAGATTCTCGTGGGTGTAAGCAGCTTCTTCGCAGCCGGTTCATCGTCAATCAGCGCGTCTCCCGCGCGGTCGATTAGCGCCTCTCCGGCGCGATCCAGCACTTTGCGAATCAGGGAATAGCCGTTGGAATGAGGTCCGCTGGAGCGCAGTGCCAGCAGCGCGTCACCGGCCTGAATGCGGCTGCCGTCAATCATGTCGCTGCGTTCAACAGCGCCAACACAAAAACCGGCAAGATCGTAGTCACCGGGGTCGTACATGTCGGGCATTTCGGCCGTTTCACCGCCAATCAGAGCCGCGCCGGCCTGGACGCAGCCCTCGGCAATGCCGCTGACTACGTCGGCGGCGACGCGTGTGTCGAGCTTGCCGCAGGCGAAATAATCGAGAAAAAACAGGGGCTCGGCACCCTGCACGAGTACGTCATTGACACACATTGCAACCAGGTCGATACCAATGGTGTCGTGCTGACCAAGTTGCTGTGCCAGCATCAGCTTCGTGCCAACGCCATCCGTGCCCGAGACCAGTACCGGCTCCCTGTAGCGGTCCGGCGGCAGGGCGAACAGGCCGCCGAAGCCACCGAGCCCGGCCAGCACCTCCGGACGGTGCGTGCGCCTGACCAGCGGCTTGATTCTCTCAACGAGCTCGTTGCCCGCTTCGATATCGACGCCGGCGTCTTTGTAAGTTAGTGGTTTATTGGTCATTTTGGAGTGGCATACTCTGGCAGGGCGATATAATAGTGCCTAGGTCCGCACGGGGAAACCACCGTTGTTACATGATCCATCAACAGACCGCCACGCCACGTGGCGACGAGCACTGTCCTCGGCTGTGCTTGTAATTGTCCTGGCTATTTCCGGCATGCCGCTGGCGCGCGCGGTGGAAGTGCCGACGCTGTACACGGCCGAAGTACCTTTTGATCGCACCGCGCGGAATGGACGGCAACGTGCCTATGATCGTGCATTGAACGAAGTATTGCTGCGCGTTTCCGGGTCCGGACTGGGCAGCGATGCCGCGACCATAAACCAGTTGTTTCCTGATTCCAGTGCGTACGTCGTGCAGTTTCGACAAGGTGCCGCAGACACGTTGTGGGTGTCTTTTGATGGTCAGGCTATCGAGCGAACGTTGCGCGAGGCTGGACAGACTGTGTGGGGTGCTGACCGGCCGCTCACCGTGGTCTGGCTCGCCGTGGATTGGGGGCAGGGTCGCCGCGAGATCGTCGCCGCCGACGATCCGGACAACGAGCAGCGTGACGCGCGCTCAATTAACCGAAATGCCCTGCTGCGCGAGCGCGTTTTAGAGGTCGCCGAGCGCCGCGGATTGCCACTGGTATTTCCATTGATGGACACGACGGACATTCAAAACGTGACGTTCAGCGACATCTGGGGTGGTTTTGACGAGAGTGTCATCGGCGCTTCAAGGCGCTACGACGCGGATTCGATATTGATTGGCCGTATACGGACATCGGGCGGTGGTCGCGAGAACTGGAGTTATTTCTTCAGCGGCGATGAGAGGCGTTGGAACGGCCCGCCCGAGCAAGTCCTCAACCAGATTGCGGACCTGCTGGCAGCGGAGCTTGCGGTCGGCGGTAACGCGCCGTTAGCCTCTGTGGCGATGAGTGTCGCGGGCATCGTTTCAGTGGATGCCTACGGTAACCTCAGCCGCATACTGGATAATGTTAGCGTCATCGAGGAGTACCGGATTACGGAGGTCAGCGGTGACCGGGTAACGGTTCAGGTTGACGTGCGGGGTGGGGCGGAGCGATTGCGGCGGGCGTTACAGTTCAGCGGACTGGTCGAGCAGGACCCGTTGCAGCAGTTCGGTGACATGGCGGATGAGCTTTCGCTCGAGTTTTACTACGGCCCCTGAGAACGCCTGAATGTCTTTGAGCTGGTTACCGAACGCGATCTCGACGCTGCGCATCATACTCGTTGCGCCGATTCTGATGCTTATTCTGCGTGGCGATTTTGCCATCGCATTGGGCCTATTTTTTGTTGCAGGATTTTCTGATGGCGTCGATGGTTACCTCGCCAAACGGTTTCAATGGCACACTCGGTTGGGCGCGCTGCTTGATCCGGTCGCCGATAAGCTACTCGTCAATGGCCTGTTTATTGCGCTTGCCTACATGCAGCTCGCGCCCGTCTGGCTTGCGACGATTGTCATCGCTCGCGATGTGATCATTATCGGCGGAGCGGCGGCGTATAACATTCTGGTCGAGCCGCTGCGAGGCGAGCCGACCACCGTCAGCAAACTGAATACGATGTTCGAGTTGCTGTTCCTGCTATTCGTTCTGAGCAGGGCCGCTTTCGGTTGGCCGGATAAAATTGCGATTACGATGCTGGGCGCTGCAATACTCATTACTGTCGTCATCAGCGGGATCGACTATGTGTGGACCTGGTCAAAACGAGCAGGCACGAGGCTATAACGATGCAGACTGATTTGCGATTGAACTGGTTGATTGCCATCACGGTAACCGGTTGGCTTTTTTACTTGCTGGCGCCTGTTCTCACGCCGTTTGTTGCAGCGGCGCTGCTGGCGTATGTCGGTGACCCATTGGCTGACCGACTCGAGAAGTTGAAACTGCCACGTACACTGGCCGTTGCAGCCGTTTTTCTTATTACCTTCGTGGTGCTGGCATTGCTGATATTGCTGGTCGGGCCGCTCATCAAGACTCAGGTCAGCGCGTTGTTTGACGCCCTGCCCGAGATTGCGCGCAAGGTCGAACAGGTCTGGTTGCCGACGGTGCTGGGTTGGTTACAGGTCGAAGCCAGTGAAGACGTCGGTATCGCGGCTTTTCTGACGAACTACAGTGACCTCTTCGGCAGCTGGAGCGGCAAGGTACTGATGTCGGTGGGCAAGTCAGGTGGCGCGCTCGTGGCCGCGGTTTTGAGTCTCTTTCTTATACCCATTCTGACGTTCTATCTGCTGCGTGATTGGGATTACATCCTGCTGCACGCCGGTGCCGTCGTGCCCGAGAGCCAGCGCGAAACGGTCTTTCAGCTGGCGCGTGAAACTGACGAGGCGCTGGGTGCGTTCCTGCGCGGTCAGCTTCTTGTCATGGCGGCGCTGGCTATGATCTATTCACTTGGCTTAAGTCTCGTCGGTCTTAAATTCGCGATCGCGATCGGCGTGGTTTCCGGGCTGGTCAGTTTCGTGCCATACCTGGGTTTCGTTTTCGGCATTGCACTGGCTGGATTGACCGTCGCGTTGGAACCCAACCCGCTGTGGGCGCTGGTCGGTGTCGTTGTTACGTTTACCTTGGCGCAACTGATAGAGGGCTCGATTCTGACGCCCAAACTGGTTGGTGATCGTATCGGCCTGCATCCTGTCATCGTGATTTTTGCCGTGGCGGCGGGCGGCCAGTTGTTTGGTTTCTTTGGCATCTTGCTCGCCTTGCCCGCGGCTGCCGTTTTGTCAGTTCTGGTGCGCTTCGCCTATCATCGTTATCTGATGGAACATCCTGAAGTCGAGGCCGAAGTGCAGGCCGAAATAGAGGCCGAATGAACCAGCTGGTCCTGCCAATCCGACTTGCCGATCACGCCGTGTTCGAGAGCTTCCTCGCGGCCGGTAACGACGCGTTGGTGGCGACACTTGGCGCACTGGCCGACGGGCATTCCGGCCACGATTGCTGGCTCTGGGGAGCGCCGGCCACCGGCAAGACGCACTTGCTTCAGGCAGTTTGTGAAAGAGCCGGAGACCGCGCGGTCTATGTGCCGCTGTCATTGTTGGCCGATGCCGGTCCAGCGGTACTCGAGGGGCTTGCGCGACGGGAGCTTGTCTGTATTGACGATCTTGATGCCGTGCTCGGCGATGAGGTCTGGGAAGTCGCGCTCTTTGATCTCTGTAACCAGCTGACCGACGCCGGCGGGCTACTGGCAGTTGCCGCCGGTTCGGCCCCTCGCGAAAGCAATATTGTGCTGGCTGATCTTGCCAGTCGACTGTCACGTCTGGCGGTATTTCGCGTGCAGCCGCTCGATGATGAGCAACGTATCGCGGCGCTTAAACTGCGCGCAACGCATCGCGGACTCGATCTGCCCGACGAGTCGGCGCGCTACCTGATTAAACGCAGCCGCCGCGATATGGCCAGTCTTTACGAGTTGTTAGACAAACTGGATCTTGAAGCGCTGCGTGCGCAGCGGCGACTTACAATTCCGTTTGTGCGAGACGTGCTGCAATCGTAGCGACGCGTTTGCCGAGCAGCCTTGCCAACGTCTTCTCGTCAGCGGACAGCTCGGTTTTTTTGCGATTCCACGTGACGTGCGTGGCGCCGTAAGGTGTGCCGCCGGTTGTTGTGCTCGACAACGCGGCTTCGGTGTAGGGGAGGCCGACCAGCACCATACCGTGATGCAGCAGCGGTATGGACATGCTGAGCAGTGTCGTCTCCTGACCGCCGTGCAACGATGACGATGACGTGAAGACGCCGGCAGGTTTGTCCTCGAGCGCGCCACCAAACCAGACGCTGACGGTGCCGTCCAGGAAATGCTTCATCGACGCAGACATGTTGCCAAAATAGGTCGGGCTGCCCAGTACGAGGCCAGCGCACTCGCCCAGATCGTCCAGCGACACATAAGGCGGTCCCGATTCCGGTACGGCGGGCTCCACCGCCTCGCTGACGGCCGATACCTTGGGCACTGTCCGAAGCCGGGCACCCATCCCCGTTACGGAGTCGACGCCGCGGCAAACTTCGCGCGCCAAACCCTCGGTCGCGCCTTTGCGAGTGTCATAGAGCACCAGGATGTCGGCCATCAGTTCAGTAACTCATGAACATTTTCGGGTGGCCTGCCAATAACGGCATTGCCCGTCGCAGTGTCGACCACGATCGGGCGCTGCAGGACGATCGGATTTGCCGCGACCCAGGCAGCCAATGCCGCGTCATCGCTAAGATCCGGCAGATTCGGGGCCTCCTTGAATACGGTCTCGTCGCGCCGCAGCAAATCTGCCACGGGCAGGTGCAGTCGACTCGCCAGATCGAGAATATCGGCAGCACTGAGCTTCTCTTTGAGATACAGAACGACCTGCGGTGAAACACCGGAATCCTCGATAATCTCCAATGTTTTCCGTGACTTAGAGCAACGCGGATTGTGATAAATAGTAACGTTCATAGGCACTTATCGTTCTTGAAAGCCGAAGTAGCGACGCACTCTATCAGGCCTTAACGTGCCCGTCAGCGGGACTGTCGCTGGTTGACGACATAGGGTACGGTTGGTAGCGTGACTCGGCTATCAATAAGTACAAAAATAACGTGTATACAATTCGACTGACATCATTACTCCTAGGAATGCTGCTTGCGGCAGCATTGTTCGTTGCTGGTTGCGAAACGGCGGCGCCGGTTCAGGAAATGAGCGATGCCCGCCAGGCGATAGCCGTCGCCAGGGAGGCGGGGGCCGAGGAACTGGCCACGATTCACCTCAAGGCAGCCGAGTTTTATCTGCAAAGTGCTGAAGAAAAGCTCAACAACCAGCAGTATTCGCAGGCGCGCTCCGACGCCAAGCAGGCGAAAATGAAAGCGCTGGATGCACTCAGGTTTGCCGAAGAGCGCGTCGACCCGATTCCGGGCGATTCACCGTAAGTTCTTCTGCGTTGCTTCAAGCGCGCCGTTTCACCGTCAGTGGCCGGGTGCAGGGCGTCTGGTTTCGTGACAGTACGCGGCGCATGGCGCTGGATCTCGATATCACCGGGCACGCACTCAATCTCGACAATGGCAACGTTGAGGTGCTGGCCTGCGGCAGCGGTGAAAAGCTGCGGCAATTGCGCAACTGGCTCCACGAGGGACCGCCACTGGCTGCGGTGGCGCAGGTCGACGAAGCTGAGGTGCCCTACCAGGAACTGGCGGATTTTCGGGTCGGCTAGCCTGAATCAGGCTTGAAACCACTTGCGGCTGAGCTTATCGATCACCTTGTTGGGGTACTTACGTTTGCCCAGGCTGCCGTTGTACCGTCCGAGGGCGCGCCGCAGGTCGCCTTTTTCCTTGTCCAGGTAGAAGCGCAGAATAGTGCAGCCGTAGCGCAAATTGGTGTCCGTGTGCAGCAGGTTGTCATCGGGACGGCCGATTTCATCGAGCCAGAACGGCATGATCTGCATCAGACCCAGCGCGCCCGCGACGGAGATCGCGTAGCGGTCGAAATTACTTTCCACTTCAATCACCGCCAGGATCAGTTCCGGCGGAAGTTCGACCCGGGATGCCTCCAGATGGACGAGCGTTAGCAGTTTGATGCGTTCCTGCGGGTCCTTGAGTTGTCGTTCGAGACGCCGCGACATGTCGGTCAACCAGACCTCGGCATCAAAGCGATCGTCAAAACTGGTCGTGTCACCGGCTGCTGCGCGGAGCACTTCCCGAAGTTCCGGGTCCGGCGCCGGATCCGCCCACGCCGAAGCACTCGCCAGGTAGACGAGCAGAGGGAGTGTGACGATGATGCGACGCAGCAAGCTCATCGAGGCATTATAAAGCAGAATTTTAACCAATTAGAATCATCAGCTTACAGAGGTTTCTTTCAGCAGATTGAGAGCCTCTTCACGTTTCAAATTACGCGACTCCGATTCCCGACGATGGCGATATTCGAGCTCGCCGGCGGCCAGGTTGCGCTCGCTGACGACCAGCCGATGTGGAATCCCGAGCAGCTCGGCATCGGCGAATTTGACGCCCGGCCGGGCATCCCGGTCATCGAATAGCACCTGGAAGCCCTGCTGCGTCAGCTCTGCATAGAGGGCCTCGGCACCGTCACGGACAACCTCTGACCGGTGCATGTTGATCGCGACCAGCACCACGTCGAAGGGTGCCAGCGGTGCCGGCCAGATGATGCCGTTGTCGTCATGGTTCTGCTCAATGGCAGCGCCGACAATCCGCGTTATTCCGATGCCGTAGCAACCCATGATCATCGGTTGGTTATTGCCGTCCGGGTCCTGCACTGTGGCGTCCATGGCCTTGCTGTACTTATCGCCGAGCTGGAATATGTGGCCTACCTCGATGCCACGGGCAATGCGCAACGTGCCGTTGCCGCCCGGCGTCGGATCGCCTTCGACAACATTGCGCAGGTCAGCGGTTTCCACGACTTCGATATCGCGCTCAAAATTGACGCCCTTGTAATGGTGGTCGACCTCGTTCGCGCCGCAGACGAAGTCGCTCATCGTTGCCGTCGCGTGATCAAAATAGACTGGCATGTCGAGTCCGATCGGGCCGACAAATCCGGGCGCGCAGCCGCTAGCCTCGTGGATTGCCGCCGGACTTGCCATCGTCAGCGGCGAGGCTACGCCCGGTAGTTTCTGCGCTTTGACGATATTCAAGGCATGATCACCGCGTAGCGCCAGGGCGACCGGCCCGTCGGTGCCATCGACAATCAGGGTTTTCAGCGTCTGTTCCGGCTCTATCGAGAGTGACTTGGTCAGCGCTTCGATGGTGCCAACGCCCGGCGTCGGGATCTTCTCAAGGTCCTGCCTTGCGGCTGGTCGAGCGCCCGGCGGCGGTAATGTTGCCGCGGTTTCGATGTTGGACGCGTAGTTGTCGCTGTCGCAGTAAGCGATGGCGTCCTCGCCCGAGTTGGCCAGCACGTGGAATTCCTGTGACCGGCTGCCGCCGATCTCGCCACTGTCGGCATCCACGATGCGGAACTTGAGCCCAAGGCGCTCGAAGATCGCGGTGTAGGCAGCGTGCATGCGCTCGTAGGAGGTCTGCAATCCCGGCTGGTCAATGTCGAACGAATAAGCATCCTTCATGATGAACTCGCGCGAGCGCATAACGCCAAAACGCGGTCGAATCTCGTCGCGGAACTTGGTCTGAATCTGATAGAAGTTGACCGGCAGCTGCTTGTAGCTGCGTAACTCGCGGCGCGCGATATCGGTTATGACTTCCTCATGGGTCGGGCCGAAACAGTAATCTCGCGAATGGCGGTCCTGCATGCGCAGCAGTAGTGGACCGTATTTGTCCCAGCGCCCCGATTCCTGCCACAGTTCGGCCGGCTGCACCGCGGGCATCAGGAGCTCGAGCGCGCCGGCCGCATTCATTTCCTCGCGAACCACGTTCTCGATCCTGCGCAACACGCGCAATCCCAGCGGCATCCACGTAAACAGGCCGGACGCCAGGCGCCGAATCAGGCCCGCTCTTAGCATCAATTGGTGGCTGACGATTTCTGCATCGGCCGGGACTTCTTTGAGCGTCGTTAGCCCGAATTTCGAGAAACGCATTGCGGTTCAATCCTTGAGTCTGTGAGCCGCGCATTCTAACTGTATTGACTCCAGCCCGAAACAGAGGGATCGTCCGCGATGTTTCCCACTCGAGTAGTGCTTTCCGTGTACGGTCGCCGAAATCCATTTGTTGCTCATGAGGGCGTGGTGCCGCTGGCGCTGGTTGCCGCGCTTGGCATTGTTTTGATCAGGTATGCCAATCCGTGGCTTGCCCTGATACCCGCCATCCTCTTCGTCTATCTGTTCCTGCTGTTTCGTGATCCGCGGCGGCCGATTCCGGCGGTTGCGCTCGGTGTTATCAGCCCCGCCGACGGCGAGGTGGTCTCGGTCGAGAAGACCGAGGCGTGCTTTCTGCCGGGCGAGACCTACCGTATCCGTATTCGAATCAATAGTTTCGGGGCGTATACGGCCCGGAGTCCGGTCGAGGGCACCGTCATGGATCTCCGCGCGGATGCGCCGGAGAATAATGATTGTCCGGCCAATGCGCTGTGGGTCAGAACAGACGAGGGCGACGATGTCGTCCTGCAGTTCCACGGCTATCGTTTCGGGCTTGCACCGCGTTCGTTCGTTGGTTTCGGCCAGCGGATTGGCCAGGGCCATCGCTGCGCCTACCTGCGCCTGGCGAAATATGCGGATGTCTATATGCCGACGACCGGCAAGGTCAATGTGGCGCCCGGCGACAAGGTGCTGGCTGGCAGCGACCTGCTGGGCAGCGTACCGCGCCCCTGAAACACGACAGCCAGTGAAAACCACGATACGCCGTGGCAAACTGGCAACTGGCCCCAGGATCAGGATTCGCAGTGCTCCAACCCGAACAGCAGCGACGCGCGTACTTGCAAGCGATGGGCATCGACGTCTGGCTGCCCCGCGATCAGCAGGATGTCGAGCTGCTCGATACTGAGTCGCCGAGCGCGGAATTAGCGCCGGCCGAGTTGGACTGGGACGCGCTGCAGCAGTGCGTCGCCGACTGCACGCGCTGTGAGCTTGCGTCCAGTCGTACGCAGACGGTTTTCGGCGTCGGTAACCACGACGCGGACTGGCTGATCATCGGCGAGGCGCCCGGCGCCGAAGAAGATCGCCGCGGCGAGCCGTTCGTCGGCCGGGCGGGTCAGCTGCTCGATCAGATGCTGCAGGCAATCGGGCAAAGCCGCGACCGTGTCTTTATCGCCAATATCCTGAAGTGCCGACCGCCGGACAATCGCGACCCGAAGCCCGGTGAAGCGGCGGCATGCCGGGGTTACCTCGAACGGCAGATTGCGCTGGTGCAGCCGAAGATTATTCTGGCCGTGGGCAAAATTGCGGCGCAAAACCTGCTTGAGTGTAACGATCCCGTCGGACGTATGCGTGGCAAGGCACATGCACTGGGTGAGATCCCGCTCGTCGTGACCTATCACCCGGCGTATTTGTTGCGCAGCCCCTCGCAGAAGAAGAAGGCCTGGAGCGACCTGTGCCTTGCGGCACGCCTGGCGGCGGAGTCGCGCGCATGAACGTGCGCTTCGCCGATACGCCGGCGACGATTCGCGATATGCACCACGAAGATCTCGCTGCGGTTTCCGATATTGAGCGCCGCAGTTATGAGTTTCCCTGGAGTCATGGTGTTTTTCGTGACTGCCTGCTGGCGGGTTACCAGAGTATGGTATTGATCCGCGAGGGGCGCGTAGCGGGCTACGCGATACTGTCCATCGCGGCAGGCGAGGCGCACATCCTGAATGTCTGCGTCGAGCCCGAGTTCCGTTCGATGGGTTACGGCGAGCGCCTGCTGGACGAGATGTTGTTCCGCGCTCGCTCGGCGTCGGTGCGGGACGTATTTCTGGAAGTTCGCCCGTCAAACACGACGGCGCTGGCGCTATATCGCAAGAAAGGATTTCGCCTGGTGGCCAATCGTCCGGCCTACTACCAGGCGAACGCGGGCCGTGAGGATGCGGCGGTGCTCGTGAAGAAACTCGTTGCCGACAGCTGACCTCGTGGTTTCGCTGCGGCCGTGAGTCGGCTAGACTGCGCCGCCTCTGCAGTTCAGCGACTGATCCCGATCAAACTCCATGTCCAATATCGAAAAACAAGTCAGCCGGCGCCGCACGTTTGCGATTATCTCGCACCCGGATGCGGGCAAGACCACACTGACTGAAAAACTGTTGCTGTACGGCGGGGCCATCCAGCTGGCAGGTACGGTCAAAGGCCGTAAGGCCAGCCGTCACGCAACGTCGGACTGGATGGCCCTGGAACAGCAACGTGGCATCTCGGTCACATCGTCGGTGATGCAGTTTCCGTATAGCGGGCATGTCATCAATCTCCTGGATACGCCCGGTCATGAGGATTTCTCGGAAGATACCTATCGCACGCTGACCGCGGTCGATTCGGCGCTCATGGTTATCGACTGCGCAAAGGGCGTCGAGCAACGCACCATCAAGCTCATGGAGGTCTGTCGCCTGCGCGATACGCCGATCATGACCTTTATCAACAAGCTCGATCGCGACGGCCAGGAACCGATCGATCTGCTTGACGAAATAGAATCCGTATTAAAGATCCAGTGCTCACCGATAACCTGGCCGATAGGCATGGGTCGGTCGTTGCGCGGCGTCTACCATTTGCTGCAGGACAAGATCTATCTCTACGATCGTGTCGGGCGCGAGAAAGCCGCTGAAATCAGAATGATCGACGGACTGCATTCGGATGCGGCGACCGAAATACTTGGCGACGCCGCGGATGATTTTTGCGACGAAATCGAGCTGGTGAAGGGTGCGTGCCCGGCACTGTCTTTGCCGGACTATCTTGCCGCCAGGCAGACACCGGTATTTTTCGGCTCGGCGATCGCGAATTTTGGTGTCAAGGAGCTGTTGGACGAGTTTGTTGCGCATGCGCCGGCGCCGCTGGCGCGGGAAAGCGAGCAGCGTACTGTCAGTCCTACCGAGGAAGAACTATCGGGCTTCGTTTTCAAGATCCAGGCAAACATGGATCCGGGCCATCGCGACCGCATCGCCTTCATGCGTGTCTGTTCCGGCGAATACCGCCAAGGCGCCCGCGTCTTGCATGTGCGCTCAGGCAAGGAAATGAAAATTCCGGACGCGATTACTTTTATGGCGGCGGACCGCCAGCATACCGAGACAGCCTACGCGGGCGACATCATCGGGATTCATAATCACGGCACGATAAATATTGGAGATAGTTTCTCGCAGGGCGAAGTACTTCGTTTTGCGGGCATACCCAATTTCGCGCCGGAAATTTTTCGGCGCGCGGTGCTCAAGGATCCTCTGCGTCTGAAAGCACTGCGAAAAGGTCTGGCGCAATTGTGCGAAGAGGGCGCTACGCAGCTCTTCAAGCCCTACCGCAATAACGACCTGATTCTCGGTGCCGTGGGCCCGCTGCAATTCGAGGTGGTCGCCCATCGACTGCGCGACGAGTACAACGTCGAGTGTCAGTTTGAAGCGATCAACGTCGCGACGGCGCGTTGGGTCGAGTGCGACGATGAGAAGATGCTGCAGGAGTTCGAAAAGAAGGCACACGACAACCTGGCGCTGGATCACGGCGACCGTCTGGTCTACATTGCTCCTACCCGGGTCAACCTGAACCTGACTGAAGAGCGCTGGCCGGACATTGCGTTTCGCAAGACACGGGAGCATTGATCGCCCGCGCCACGAAGCTGAGACTGCGTATTGTCGTATTCCGCGATTCTTAATAAGAAGGTCATTGGCTGGGCTCTTTACGACTGGGCCAATTCCGCCTTCGCGCTCAGCGTTCTCGCCGTGTTGTTTCCGCTGGTACTAGGTAACTTCTGGAGCGTCGGGGACGACGGCTCCACGGTGACGGCGAGACTGGGCTGGGTCACCTCCGCGGCGAGTGCCATCGTCTGCGTTACGGCGCCGATATTCGGTACGATCGCCGACGCCGGCGGTTACAGAAAGCGTTTCCTGCTCGTGCTCGCACTCATCGGTGCGTCGATGACCGCAGCGTTGGGCCTCGTTGGGGAAGGTCAATGGCCGCTCGCGCTGTTCATCTACATGATCGCGTCTGTCGGCTACTATAATTCGACCGTATTTTACGACTCGCTGCTGATCGACGTATGCCCGCCGCGCTACTTCAGTTTTGTTTCCTCGCTCGGTTTCTCGCTGGGCTACCTGGGTGGTGCGGTCCTGTTGGGGCTGCACCTGTGGATGTTGTCGGCACCCAACACCTTCGGGTTCGCTAATACAGAGGAGGTCTTCAGTTTCGCGTTCGTGTCGGTCGGCATCTGGTGGTTGTTGTTCTTGTTGCCGTTGGTGTTTTTCGTGCCCGAACACCATAGCCCGATTGAAGTGAGCAGCGGTACGATTCGTGCGGCGTATGTCGAGTTGCGGGCAACGATGCAAAAGGTTGGGCAGTACCGCAATATCGTCATTTTTCTGAGTGCATACTGGTTGTACCTTGGTGGTGTTTTTACCGTTATCTTCATGGCGGTGAATTACGGACAGCGATTGGGCTTTGCAGACAAGGACCTGGTCATGGCCCTGCTGATCACCAATTTCATCGGGTTTCCTGCGACCTTTCTTTATGGACTCGCCGCACACCGCTTCGGGCCGCGGCCCGGAATCTACTTCGCGTTGCTCATTTATATCGGCATGTCTGCGTGGGCGATGGTCATGGAAGACGTACGCCAGTTTTACATCATGGCGATGATTATCGGCACAGTGCAGGGTGGCGTGCAGGGATTGAGTCGGTCCTTGTACGCATCTTTGATTCCGCCGGATCAGCCGGGCGAGTTTTTTGGCTTCTACAACATGGTCACGAAGTTCGCGCACGTACTGGGTCCGGCCATGGTTGCCGTGGCGGCGACGCTTTCGGACGATCCGAAGTGGGTCCTGCTGACATTGATGCCGCTGTTTCTCGTGGGTGGTCTGCTGCTCGGTCTGGTGAGAGTGGAGCAGAGCGTGGCGTCTACGCGATAGCGGATACGGCGGTTTTGAGGCGCGCATATGCCGCGCCGGATGCCGGGCCATAGCGCGCATCGAGATAAGCGCTAGTAATTGATTCGATTGTGGATGGTGGCAACTTGCTGGCCTGCTCGGCACGTTCAGCAAAGCGCAGCGGCGTCTCGCCAACGTCAGGTTGGAGTCCGGTCTTCTTCACAAATCGTGTGTACAGGCGGCTAGCCTCGTCCTTCCGCGGCACGCGATAGCGCAACATCAACAATCCGCTGATTGTCATGATAAGACCGGCAATGATGGCAACCAGGGTTAGCAGCATCTTCTGCCAGTCAGGATTCTGCATCCCCAGCCATTCCATGAAACGATTTTGCGTATCCGGCCCGTAACCGAGGATCCAGTCGTTCCATTTGGCACTCAGGGCGTCAACGGTCAGCGACAGTTTGTGCAGCAATACGGATGGTGCTGCCAGGCCCCATGCGGCACCAAGGCCTTCAAAAGCAGCGTCGCTCGCACCATAGTCGATGCGGTCCGGCGCTACGGCGCCCGTGGGATCAACGCGACGCCAGCCGACACCGTCGAGCCAGACTTCAGTCCAGGCATGTGCGTCTGACTGGCGCACGATCAAATGTCCACCCAGCGGATTGATTTCGCCGCCGTGGTAACCGAGCACGATGCGAGTCGGAATACCGGCGCCGCGCATCAATACCGAGAAAGCGGACGCATAGTGCTCGCAGAAACCACGTCGTGTGTCGAACAGGAACCGGTCGACCGGGTTACTGCCCAGCGGCGGCGGCTCCAATGTGTAAAAGAATTCCTGCTGGTTGAACATCGCAAGCACGGCGTCAATGTAGTCAATATCGTCGCGCGCTGCAGCTCGCATCGTACGCGCCAGTTCCGACGTGCGCGGGTTCGTATTTTCCGGCAGGCTCGAGTACCAGTTCTTGAACGGTGCTGTCAGTTCGGTCTCCACCGCATAGTCGCTGTGCGAGACTGCGCTGTAGACCACTCTCTGATCGATCGGAATTGATCGTGCCAACTGTTGCTGTGGGCCCATGAATGTCTGTGCCAGCGACCAGTTGAGCGGCATATCGAGCGCGAAAACCCATTGCTGCCGCGTCGGCTCCAGCGTGACTTCGTAACTGATTGGCTCCCCGGCAAAGCGAATTTGCCGGATGGCGGTGCCGCTGATGCTCGGCTCGCGACCGGTCCATGTGCGACCGTTGAAACGGGTGAGTACCAGCCCGCGCCAGTAGCGATCACGTGGCGGCGGAATTGCGCCGTCAAACTTCACACGAAAGGCGACCTCGCTGGACATCGACAAGGACGTAATGTCGCCCGGACTCATCGTGTCGCTAAGACCGGATGACGCGCGGCTGGTGTCAATGGGAACGGCCCAGAACGGTGTGGCGATGCGCGGGAAAAACACCCACATGGCGATGGCCAGCGGCGCGGCATACAAGAGCAGTCGCCCGCCGGTTGCAAAGCTCTGTTTCGGCGTTTCGCTGTTGCCCGCGGACATCCTGAGCCACGCGGTCATGATCACGATCATCGCGACGATCATGTAGGGAAACGACCACAAAAACTGCTCGCGCAACAGCGAGGACATGACCAGAAAAATCGCGATAAACAGCAATACGAACTGATCGCGGCGTTTGCGGGTCTCCAGGAGCTTCAAGGAAGCCATCACGGCAAGCAATGCGGATCCCGGTCCGACGCCGCTGATCGACGAGTAGGTCGCGAGGACTCCGAGGAAACTGCCCAGCGCGAGTGCTGCCCGGAACCAGCTTGAAGGCAGCGGCCGCCGTTGTCTCTCAATAAAGTAGCGCCAGCTCGCACAACCAAAAAAGGCGGCCGTGATCCAGATGGGCAAATATGGCAGGTGTGGCAGGAACGACAGCGATAATGCGCCGAGCGTCCAGGGCAAGCTGGACAGTAGTGATCCATCAGTGCCGCGAGCCCGGGCCTTCATTTGCTGCCACTCTCGTATAAGGCCAACGCCTGGAGGCAGGCGCGGCGGTGCATTTCGCCATGCGCTGGCTCGAATTCTGCGCCCGGGATGCGCAGCCCATAGTCGGCCAGCGTGCGATCGGTATCCACGATCCAGCGTGTAAGGACTGACAGGCGCTGTTCGATAGCGGTGTCGCTCAGGTCATTGAAATCGAACCACTGACTGCTCGTGTCGGCACCGGCAAACTGTTTGGACAACAGCTGACCGGTGCGTGCAT
>CAZTQL010000004.1:0-11218 GCA_964615665.1 uncultured Woeseiaceae bacterium
CCCCGACCCTCTGCTCCCAAAGCAGATGCGCTACCAGGCTGCGCCATGCCCCGATGCCAGAAATTCCGCCGCGGTGTAACCTGGCCGAGGCCGGATTTCGCGCGGGCTGCGATGATACGGGCGCTGACATGGGCAATCAAGGGTTTATGGGCGGGTAAATGCGGGCGTGGCCGCTCTGCAATGGCTCTGGTATCGTGCGGCTTCCAGCACGACGGACCACTCGGAGAGACCATGAGGAATACCCTGCTAACGCTACTGTTGGTGCTTTTATCCCCGGCTGCACTGGCTGCCGACAAGGTGCCGGCGCACCCACACATTGAAATACAAACATCATTTGGCGCAATCAAGCTGGAGCTGGATGGCAAACAGGCGCCGCTCACCGTCGCGCACATTTTGAAACTTGTCGACAGTGGTTTTTATGACGGCACGGTTTTTCACCGCGTGATCCCGGGATTCATGGCCCAGGGCGGCGGCTTTACGCCGGGCCTGAAGTTGAAGGACAAGACGGCTACCATTCCTAATGAGTCCGGTAACGGCTTGTCGAACCTGCGCGGCACGATAGCGATGGCGCGCACTGGCGACCCGCATTCCGCCAACGCGCAGTTCTTCATCAATGTTGCCGACAATGACCGACTCGACCCTGCTAAAGACGCAATGCGCGGCCGCTGGGGATACACGGTATTTGGCGTCGTCATCGAGGGCATGGAAGTCGTCGACGAGATTGTCAATTCAAAAACCGGTCCCGGTGGGCAGTTTGCCAAAGACGTCCCAATGGTGCCCGTTATCATCAAAACAGTCTCCCGGGTTACCTACGAGTAACGCCTGAAGCGATGACGACGCTCTTTATTTCAGACCTGCACCTGGACGCTGACCGCCCGGAGATCGGTGAGCAGTTTCTCGCCTTTCTTGAAACCGAAGCACGCTCCGCCGAGGCGCTCTATATTCTCGGCGATCTCTTCGAGTCATGGGTCGGCGACGATGACCCCAATCCCCACTATGCCGTCATGAAGATTGCCATTCGCGCGCTCGTCGATTCCGGAGTGCCGGTGTTTTTTATGCGCGGCAATCGTGACTTCATGATCGGTCAGCAGTTTGTTGAGGAAGTCGGCGTGAAATTGCTCGACGACCCGACGCCACTTGAGCTGTTCGGCGAGCGCGTATTGCTAAGCCACGGCGACGCGTTGTGCACGGACGATCTGCAGTACCAGCAGGTGCGGCAAATGACGCGCGACCCGGAATGGCAGGCGATGATGCGTGCCAAACCGCTCGAGGAACGCCTCGCCTTCGCCGCACAGGCTCGGGCTGCAAGCCTGGCGCATTACGCGTCGGCGAGTGAAGAAATCATGGACGTCAACGCGGATGCCATCGCGCAGAGTTTTCTCGACCACGAAATGGACATTCTCGTGCATGGACACACGCACCGCCCGGCGGTGCACGTGATCGATTTGCCAGACCGCCGCGTGACACGCATGGTGCTTGGCGACTGGTATGAGCAAGGCAGCGTCATTTTTTGGGACAGGGATGGGGCGCGCCTTCAGGCTCTGCCGCGGTAACGACCGGATTAGCGCTTACAACGGCACTCCCGAATGGAATCGAAACTCGGCGTCTGCCTGCACGACAAGCTCTGCCTCGCGTCGTTTTAGCTCGTCGAGCCTTGCATCGATTTCGGCATCAACTGCGCCGCTTTCCGAGCGCGCAAAGGCGATGTAATGCTCGAAGTGGCGAGCCTCGGAGGCCAGCAGTCCACTGTAAAAACGCCTGAGCTTATCTGGCAAGCGCGGTGCCAGCAGCGCGAATCGTTCGCAGGAACGCGCCTCGATCAGTGCGCCAATCAACAGCAGGTCTAGTAATTTTTCCGGCTCGTCCTTGCGCGCTGCCTCGCGCAGGGAACCTGCGTAGCGCGAAGCGCTCAGGCGCGCGAACGGCACCTGCATCTCGTCCATGAGCGCCCGTACCTGCTCGAAATGCCGCAACTCCTCTCGTGCCAGACGCGACATTCGCTGTACCAGTGCCAGCCGATCCGGGTAGCGATACAGGAACCCCAAGGCCGTCGATGCCGCTTTGAGCTCGCAATTCGCATGGTCCAGTAGCAATTCCGGTAGCCGACCGCAGGCTTCATCAAGCCATGCCTCCGGCGTCGCAACCGCAAGGAAGTCAGCAATCGGTGCCGGGACCGCTATCACTGCAGCCATCGTTGAACCTCCGCCGCGTTTTGCAGGCGATCCCGCGGCATCTTGGCCAGTAGGCGCTCGAGCAACGCCTGATAATCCGCATAACGTTTCGGCAGTTGCGGTATCGGCGCCTGCGCGTGACGATAGATAACACCCATCGCCGTATCCGCGTGAAACGGTTTAAGGCCCGTCAGCATTTCGTAAAAGATCACGCCAAGGCTATAGATATCGCTACGTTCGTCGACGCGGTTACCGTGCCCTTGCTCGGGACTCATGTAAAACGGCGTACCAAATATTTCGCCCTCGTCCGATACCGCGCTGGCCAGTCGCGCGCGCTTGGCCAGACCGAAGTCAATCAACGCCAGCGAGCCGTCCTTGCGCAGCATGATATTGGCGGGCTTGAGGTCGCGATGCAGCACGCCGCGAGAATGAATGGCCGACAGAGCGCTGGCGATTTGCCGCAAGTAGTCGAACGCATTTGTTTCATCGATGCCGCTGTTGATGCGGTAGCGCAGATCGCCGTTGTCGAGGTATTCCATTGCGATGTAGGCGTGATCATCGCTGATACCCAGATCATAAATCTCCACAATATTCCGATGTCTCATGTCCGCGATGGCCTCGTACTCTCGAAGGAACCGATCGAAAGCGCTCTGGCTCGCAGCATCGTCTGACATTTGGCGCAGCAACTTCAGAACGAGTTGCTGTCCGTCCGATTGACGCTCACCGAAATACACGCCCGAGTGCTCTGTCGCGGCGAGCTTCCGCAAGACGCGATAGCCCTTGATGATCGGGTGTGTATCGCCTCTCAGATCGCCGACGGACGACGATCCCGGCGACGTCGGACGATGCCGGGCACGCAATGCCCTTTCAACGCCCTGCACAAACGATTCATGGTCGATGCTGTCGCGCTGAAAATACGCCTCCGGCCCCAGCTTCTCGACGCGACTCGAGTCATCGTCTGCGCCGAAGTAGACGATCGGTGGAAACCCCGTCTTTTTGACGAAACGCCGCAAAACGTCCACGCCATCGCGATCGTCGCCGTGCCGATCACCTAACAGGATGACGTCATTACCCGCGCCCGAGAACTCGTCAGGCAGGTGCCCTGCGGCCGTCGGGTCATAGGCCGATATAATGGCATCGGGCCACCGCGTCGTGACATGGTGCATCAGCAGACTACGAAAGTCCGCTTGCTCGTCGATGATCATGACGCGGATGCTCATAGGGGATTTGCGGGACACACCCTGGCCATTACGGAGCGATCGCGGCTAAACCGCGACGATATTTGGCGCCCGACGATGGTCGCTGTTGCGCGATTTCTTCGCCGCATCGTTGCGGCGCGATTCGAGTTCATGCAGATACTTGTCGGTGACATCACCGGTGACATATTCCCCCGAGAAGCACGACGTATCAAACTCGGTGATTGTCGAATTATCGTGGCGAACCGAGCGCACGAGCCCATGCAGATCCTGGTAAATGAGACGGTCCGCGCCTATCAGTTCCCGGATTTCCTCCACATCCCTGCCGTTGGCAATGAGTTCCGATGCGGCCGGCATATCGATGCCGTAGACATTGGCATAACGCACCGGCGGCGCCGCCGAAGCAAAATAAACTTTCCTGGCACCGGCTTCGCGCGCCAGCTTGATGATCTGGCGAGACGTTGTGCCGCGTACGATCGAGTCATCCACCAGCAATACGTTCTTGCCGCGAAATTCAAGATCGATGGCGTTCAACTTCCGTCGCACGGACTGCGCGCGCTCCGCCTGTCCCGGCATGATAAAGGTCCTGCCGATATAGCGATTCTTGATGAACCCCTCGCGGTACTTGACGCCCAGGTGATAGGCGACCTGTAAAGCCGAGGTGCGGCTGGTGTCCGGAATCGGGATGACGACGTCGATGTCATGATCGGGAAACTCCCGCACGATCTTGCCGGCGAGCTGTTCACCCATGCGCAGGCGTGCTTTGTAAACCGACAGATTATCGAGAATGGAATCGGGACGGGCGAAATACACGTACTCGAAAATACAGGGCGTATGCCTGACTTCGCCGGGATACTCTCGTGCATGCAGCGTGCCGCTGTTTTCGATAAAAACACACTCGCCGGGACTGACGTCGCGCAGTCGCGAGAACTGCAGTACATCCAGTGCAACACTCTCGGAGGCAACAACATAATCTTTGTGGCCGCGTAACTCGCGCTCTCCGAGTACCAGCGGCCGAATGCCATTGGGATCGCGAAAAGCGACGATCCCATAACCCACAATCAGTGCGACGACCGCGTAGCCACCGGTACAGCGCTTGTGCACCGCATCGACGGCGTCAAATATATTCTCCGGCGTCGGTCGTCCGTTAACGCGGGTTTGCAGCTCATGCGCGAACACGTTCAGGAGGACTTCGGAATCCGAATTGGTACTCAGGTGGCGGCGATCCTGCTTCGTCAACAGTTCGGCGAGCTCGTCATAGTTCGTGAGGTTGCCGTTGTGCGCGAGACAGATACCGTACGGTGAGTTCACGTAAAAAGGTTGCGCCTCTGCCGACTTGGAACCGCCAGCTGTCGGATAACGCACGTGACCAATGCCAACGCGCCCTTTCAGGCGCATCATGTGACGATGGCGAAAGACGTCGCGCACCAGACCGTTACTCTTGCGCTGTTTGAGGCCGCGTTTCTTGCTCCACGTGATGATGCCTGCCGCGTCCTGCCCACGATGCTGCATCACGGTCAGTGCATCGAAGAGCGCCTGGTTAACCGGCTGAGTACTGACAATTCCTACGACGCCACACATGGTTTGTTGTCTCCGTTACGGTCAGGCAGTCGAATTCGGGGTCTGGTCCGGGAAATCATGGTCCATTGAATCATGGCCCATGGAACCATTGTCCATGGAGACAATGGGTATTGATTCCTGCTCACCGTCCGGGACCAGCCAATCAAGTCCTTGCGGAGCCATTACCCGGATCCAGTCCGCAATAACTTCCACGTGCGGAATCAGCCGCGACTTGAGCCACCACTCATCGTTGTCGAAACCCGCGAACTGCCCACCAATAGTGAACACGGCGAGCAGCAGGACACCGCGCGCGGCGCCGAAAAACGACCCCAGCAAGCGATCCATGCCGCTTAGCACCGACACCCTCACGAGTTTGGAGATACCCCAGCCCAGTAAGCCGCCGACAGCAAGCACGACGATGAATACGAGTGCACGTCCGAACCACACCTGAAGCTCTTCCGAACTGAACCACTTTTCCGAGAGGTTGCCAACGTCAGGGCCGAAGTACAGGGCGGCCCAGATTGCCACGACCAGTGCGGCAATCGAGATCGCCTCTTTGACAAAACCGCGCATGAATCCGACGACAATGGAAATGACGATGGCAATGGCGATCAGGATATCGATGGTCGGCATCAGAGATGTCGTCTTAGCGGCATGCTGCGTGGAATGGACTGGAACCGAATTCTAGCAGAACCCGATTCATGGGTGCGGCACAACTTGTCCCTTATGCCCGACTTTCAGCAGTCGCCCGGCCATCGCTTCGGCGCTGTCCCGGTCTTTTTGTGGCCCAATACGGACACGGTGCAACTGGCCACCATCGCTCTTCAGCTGGCTGAGGAAGGCCGCGTAGCCTTGTTTGCGCAGGTCGGCGGCGAGCTTGTCGGCATTGTCCTTATTCGAGAAGCTGCCAAGCTGCACGGCCCACATGCCGGTCGAGGACACGCGGGACGGCGCTGCAACAAGCGGTGCCGCCGGCTCGTCACTTCTGGTCGCCGTTTTCACCGGCTGTGCCTGTGTGGCGACGGGCTTGTCGACCGGCTTGCTGTCCGCTGTCAACTCGGCTTGCGCCTCGGCCGGCTTCGTTGTCTCCCGACTGGGCGCCGGGGTCGTATTTTTCGCTGCCGGAACCGGGTCGGTGCGATCCCGGTCAAGCACCACGGTCTGCGTCTTTTGCCCGTCCTGACCCGGCAGCAGCAAACGCTCGGAAACAATCTCGGCGTCGCTCGGCGGACCGTCCAGAAAGACCGGCACGACGAGCACGACAAACAGCACGAGCACCGCCGCGCCAATGATGCGTTCTTTCAAGACTCGTTCCATCATGATTCGGGTGGCGAGTATAGCTCAAGCTCGCGCAGCGCTGGGCCCACCGTATAAAACGAGCCGGTTATCAGAATCGTGTCATCCGTCCCGGCGTGTCGCTGCGCATAGCGCATCGCTGCGGCCAGTGATTCGCTGACTCGACAGGGCCGGTTGCAGCAATCACTGATACGGCGTGCCAGTTCAGGCGCTTGCACTGCCCGATGGCTGTCCGCCGTGACGGCGATCCAATGGCTAATATGCGCGTTCAGTGGCATCGCTATTCCGGCGATGTCCTTGTCGTCCAGCAGACCGATAATCGCCCATACTTTTGGATGTGCATCATCATTCGCAAACGACTCTGCGAGCTTTTCCGCAGCCGCCGGATTGTGCGCGACATCGAGCAGCCAGCGAGTACCGCCAGCACGCAAGGACTGCATGCGACCCGCGAGCGCGACCTTCGGCAAGACCCGATTAACCAGCGCGACATCAAGCACGCGCGCAAGGCCATCCGCCTCGACCAACGCCAGCACTGCGCTGGCGTTGCCCACCTGGAATTCGCCACTCAGACCCGGCGGTCGCAAACAATCGAGGGTGACGTCGCGCCCTGTCCAGGTCCACGTGCCGGTTTTTTCGCGGGAGTACTGGAAGTCGCGACCCGCGAGCAACAGTTCAGCGCCACAGCGATTTGCATGGTGCGTGACTGATCGCGGGACCTCCGTTGCGGCGAATACGGTCGGCACGCCGGGACGCATCACGCCGGCCTTCTCGGCTCCGATCGCCTCAACATCGTCACCCAGCCAGTCGCAGTGGTCCAGCGAAACATTGGTGATCAAAGACGCCGTTGGTTCAATAGCGTTGGTCGCATCAAGTCGCCCGCCGAGGCCCACCTCCAGAACCCAGACGTCGAGATCTGCATCCGCGAAGATCAACATTGCGGCCAGCGTGCCGAATTCGAAATACGTCAGCGACAGCGACTGGCGCGCGCGCTCGACACGTTCGAACGCGTCGACGATGACTGCATCGGTGGCGCCTTCACCATTGACGACAATACGTTCATTAAAGTCGCTGACGTGCGGCGACGTATAGGCACCGACTCTGTAATCTGCCGCCTGCAACAGCGCCGTCGTCATTGCCACAGAAGAGCCCTTGCCATTGGTTCCCGCGATCAAGAGCACATGCCTGGGCAGGTCCAGAGATAGTCGCCCGAGCACCGCATGCACACGCTCGAGACCCAGATCAATCTCTTTAGGGGACAGGGTCTCCAGCCATGTCAGCCAGTCGGACAGCGGCGTGCCGGCGGGGAGCATTCGGTGTTACTGGTTATTCGTTACTGGGCTGGACCGGCCTTCGAACTTGGCCAGCAAGTCGGCGATCGCGTCACGCAACTGGCGCCGATCCACAATCATGTCAATCGCTCCATGATCGAGCAGGAACTCGCTGCGTTGAAAACCTTCGGGAAGGCTCTGGCCGACCGTCTGCGCGATAACACGGGGTCCGGCAAAGCCGATCAGGGCATTGGGTTCCGCGATGTTAACGTCGCCGAGCATCGCCAGGCTCGCGGACACGCCACCTGTAGTCGGATCCGTCAGCACGGAGATGTATGGGGTGCTTTGCGCACCAAGCCTGGCCAGCGCCGCCGACGTTTTCGCCATCTGCAGCAATGAAAACAGAGCTTCCTGCATGCGCGCACCGCCGCTCGCAGCAAATGAAATCAGCGGCATGTTGTTGTCGGCAGCGTGCTGCGCGGCGCGCGAGAATCGCTCGCCAACGACCGAGCCCATCGATCCGCCCATGAACCCGAACTCAAAGGCACAGGCGACCACAGGGCGACCGTGCAGGGTCCCGGTCACGCTGACCAGCGCATCCTTTTCCCCGGTTTTCTTTTGCGCCTGAACGAGCCGGTCCCGATAGCGCTTGCTGTCGCGGAACTTGAGCGGATCCTCGGGCTCGAGCCCGGCGCCGAGTTCATGTTGGCTCTCCGGGTCGAGAAACGTCTCCAGGCGCTTGCGCGCGCCGATGCGAATGTGGTGATCGCACTTCGGACAGACCTGCAGATTGCGCTCCAGCTCATTGCGGTACAGCTGCGCGTCGCAGACCCCACACTTGATCCACACACCTTCGGGAACCGACTTGCTACGTTTCTCGGTGCTGATGCGCGATGGCATCAATTTTTCGAACCAGCTCATGCCGTCATGATAGCCATATAGACTATCAACAGCCAGCGGCACAGCCGCTGCTTCAATACGTCACGGGCGCAGGAATCTCGAAGGACGGCGGATACTCGACGGCGACCAGCGTCAGCCCGTGCGGAGGCGCCGCAATGCCGCCGGCGGTTCTGTCGCAGCTTTCGAGAACCTCATTCGCCCACGCCACGTCCTGCTCGCCGAGACCGATCGCCGCAAGCATGCCGGTGATATTGCGCACCATATGCTGCAAGAAAGCGTTCGCTGTCACTTCAAGCGTGAGCCAGTCGCCACTGCGACGAACGCTTATCTGCCTGAGATCCCGAACCGGCGAAGACGCCTGGCAACCGGCGGCGCGAAACGCAGAAAAATCGTGGCGACCAAACAGGTGCTGTGCGGCGGCGTGCATGCGCTCCGCATCTAGCGGCTGATAGACCCACCACGCGCGGTGGCGGTGCAAGGCGGATCGCTGTAGCCGGTTCAGAATGCTGTACCGATAGCTGCGGGAGACAGCGGAGAAGCGGGCATGAAAGTCATCGGCAACGGGTTTTGCCCACGTGACATTGACGTCGTTTGGCATATTGCTGTTGGCGCCCAGCAGCCATCCGCGCTCGGTGCGCTCGCTGCTGGATTCGAAATGAACGACCTGACCCGAGGCATGCACCCCGGTGTCGGTGCGTCCGGCACAAACCACTTCTATGGGTTCATTGGCGACGATCGCCAGTGCCTCTTCGAGGCGCTGTTGTACACCGATACCGGTCTTTTGCCGCTGCCAGCCGTTGTACCCGGTGCCGTCGTATTCGATGCCGAGCGCGATGCGAATGTGCGAGACTCTCTAGCCGGGAAGCGAGTCGAGCAACTGCTGCGCCTGCTGGCGCTGGCTATCGTCACCCTCGTCCAGCACCTCTTCGAGAATGCTCCGTGCGCCAGCGGGATCACCCATGTCAACGTAGGCGCGCGCCAGGTCAAGCTTGGTGCCCACCTCGGTCATCGTGCGTGCCTCGTGCAGATCGTCGCTCATGTCATCAGGCGCCAACGCCATTGTTGGAATTTCGGCCGTGTCAGCCAATTTGAGATTTGGTTGTTCCGCCGTTTTTTCCTCAAATATCTCGTCAGCAGGATCGCCCATCTCGTTGATTTTTAACGCTGCCGTGAGGTCGTCAAGATCGAGATCCACGTTGGTCTCAGCCAGCGCCGGCATCTCACCCGTCTCCTCGAGCGCCTTATCGGCGGTAAAGGAATCGGATGACAGAGCTTCGGTTTTCGCGAAGTCGAACTCGCTACCCTCAGCAGGCAGCTGCATCGTCGCCTCATCATCGCCGAGCAATACCTCGCCTCGCGCCGGGGCTTCGACCGTCATGTCATCGTCGAGAATCTGCGTAACACCCGTCGCTTCAAGCAAATTGTCGTCAACATCGATGTCAGTTGCTTCGTCGTCAACGTGTAGGGTTGGCGCACTGCCGGTTTCGTCCTTCGCAAGCCGCATCTCGCCAGTGTCATCCGGTTTGATCAGGGCTTCGAGATCAACGATGTTAGCGCCGGTTGCGTCATCCAGTTCGGTCAATGATCCTGGCATGCCGGTTTCACCAAAAATATCCCCGTCATCGAAATCGTCGAGGGACGCGAGCTCGGTTGCCGCGAGCTGATCAATATCGAGATCAAGTTCGTCGAGATTGATTTCTGCCGTCGCCGCCGGATCCGCATCGCTGCCACCGCCTGCTGCGGTCAACGACTCCCCAAGAGACGGTAGCTGCGAGGTGGCGTCACCGCCGCTAACATCAACTGAAGGCCCCCCAGACGATGCGCCAGCGGAGCCGTCCGGGGACTGAATTTCGACCGTTTCCATCGTGTTTGTTGACTCGACCTCCGGAATTTCGGCTGTCGCTTCAACCGTCAGTTCCAGATCGTCGTCAGTCGCATCGTCACCAAACAGGAAGTCACCGTCGGTGCCGACATCGTCGCCACCCAGATCAATGATGTCGGAGGCGCCAGCATCGTCATCGCTGCTGCCAAAGTCCATGTCGAGTACACCGGCCTCATCGGAGTCCGTTTCAAACGAGAGATCCACAGCCTGCGTTGCCGCCGTCAGACCCGCGTCTTCGAACATCGCATCATCAGCAGCGATCTGCTGACCCATGATGACAATCTTGTCCCAATCGGAGCCTGGTTGTGCGCCGAGCGAGGATTGCAGCCTGCCAGCCGCATCCACGAAAGCGTCCCGATTGCCCCACACAAAATAGACCTCACACAATTTCGACAGCAGCGTCGAGTCAGTTGGATCGGTCTCCAGCGCACCGTTGATCAGATCGGCAGCCTGGTCATACAGGCCGTACGCCATGTGAAAATCAGCTTCGGCGACGGGATCCGTCTGGTCAAGATTGACCGCCGTATCACTACTAAAAGTGTCTTCGATGGACGTGAAGTCGGCAGTGACGTCTTCAGGTTCATCAAGTGCCGGAATCTCTGCTGTGGCTTCCACTATCGGCCGCACGCCGCTATCGCTCTCGATAACCTGGATCGCATCGTCGTCGCGCATGGGCGGCGGGATGGTCTTGGTCGCAGCAAGGTCATCGTCAGAAGCAATATCTGCGTCATCTCTGTCGAGTGGCTGCCAGGGTCCTGATTCGCTAACTTCGCCGCGCTGGCGTCGCGCCACCCAGAAGAACAAGCCGGCCAGTAAGACGACAGCGGCAATAATGGCGCCCCAGAAACCACTGATCGCCCCCGTAATGCGTTCAATAATGCCGGGCTTGCTGACACGCGGCGTGCGTACCACGGCCGGTGCCTCTGTGGTTGCATCGTCAGCCGC
>CAZTQL010000004.1:11318-59603 GCA_964615665.1 uncultured Woeseiaceae bacterium
TCGTCAGCGACGCCATCCACGTCTGCCAGGCCATCCTCGGCGGCAGCATCGTCCTGCGTTGCTTCGATTGTTTCGTCAACGAACGGATCATCACTCGCTTCAGCAACCGGCGGCTCGTAAACCTCGCCGCGGATGTTTGCGAGCTCCCTGCGCAAATTGGCCAGTTCATTGTCGCGGATCTCGATCAATGACGGCTGCTGCGGTACGTCAGCCGCCTCAAGATCGGCGATCAGGTTTTCGACTTCCTGTTCGCGAGTAAGCGCTTCGGTGGTCGTGGGCTCGTCATCGTACGCGTCGCCAGCCGGCTCCTCATCGGGCGGAACGAGTATCAGACTCGGACGCGTCTCGGCTTGCGTCGTTGTGTCATCGGTAACCCCGCCTTGCCAGTTTGTGTTTTGCCGCTGCACTTCGCTGAATGCGTCACGCCGACTGATCTGGAAAACCGCGTCAGCACTCGGAATGCGCATCGTTGCGCCAGCTTTTAACAGGTTGATGTTGCCGGCAAAAGCGCCCGGGTTAGCCTCATAAATCGCCAGCATGGTCTGGTTCATCGACAGGCGGCTGTCCGGCCGCATACGACTTGCGATTCCCCACAGGGTCTCGCCGCGTTGCACTACGAAGGCGTCCGCACTTTGCGTGTCATACGGTGAGGCCTCAGCAGGCACCGTCGGCTGTTGCCTGCTCGGTGACGCTGGCTGCGGCTGCGGCTGCGGTTGCGGTTGCGGTTGCGGACGCGTAACCGGTGGCGTATCCGTAACCGGTGGCGTATCCGTTGATTGGGTCGCTGCCGGCCGCTCGATGCGGCCGGTATCGGCCGGTTGGCTAACACTCGGCGCTGTCACGGCCGGCGCCTGTTGGACGGTCGGCGGCACGTAAGTCGGTGGATCCAGCAGCACCGTGTATTCACGCAACAATCGCCCGCCCGGCCAACTCGCTTCCACCAGGAAGGTCAGGAAAGGCTCGGTCATCTGCACCGGTGACGTGAGTTTAACAATGGGACCATTCGCCCCATTCGCCACTATGTCGAAACGAATCTGTTGGAGATAGACGGGGCGATCAATGCCATAACGCGAGAATGTGTCGGCCGATGCCAGCGCGATATCGAGACTCGTCAGCTCGTCGGGGGTCGCGCCGAGCAAACTAATCTCCGCACGCAACGGCTCATTCAGCGCCGAATCCAGCTGTATGTCTCCCAAGCCGACGGCCCAAGCCTTGCTACTAAGCAGCAGGACAAGCACAAGCGAGAGACGAGAAAAGCGTCGCGACATAGTGAAATTCTCCAAACCCCAAAGCACCGTTGATAACGTCAGATCAGGGGCCAATTTACAGCGGACAAAGTGCCCGGCCAGTTGTTGTCGAACTATAGCCTAAAGATGGTTTTTTGCCAATATTTCAGCAATTTGGACGCTATTTAATGCCGCGCCTTTACGTATGTTGTCCGCAACCACCCATAAGTTGATTCCGCGTTCGTGAGAGATATCTTCACGGATGCGCCCTACGAATACAGGATCAGCGCCTGAGCTTTCTGTGACGGCTGTCGGATATTTGCCGGTTTCCACGCCATCCAACACAACAATTCCCGGTGATTTGGCCAGCAGATCAACGACAGCGCCCGCCGAGATCTTGTCGCGAGTCTCAATATGAATAGCCTCGGAGTGGCCGAAAAAGGCCGGTATCCGCACGGCCGTCGGATTCACACGGATCGTGTCATCGCCAAGAATTTTCCGAGTTTCCCACACCATTTTCATCTCTTCTTTCGTGTATCGGTTGTCGAGAAACACGTCGATGTGCGGGATGGCGTTAAACGCAATTTGCTTGGCATCGCCGGTGATTTCTAGCGGACGGCCATTCAGTAGCGCAGTGGTTTGCCGCACCAGCTCCTCAACGGCGCTGCGCCCGGCGCCGGATACGGCCTGGTAGGTACAAACATTGATGCGCTCGATACCCGCGGCGTCATAGATCGGTTTCAGGGCCACGAGCATCTGGATGGTCGAACAATTCGGATTCGCAATGATGCCGCGCTGCGTGTAATCCGCGATCGCTTCTGCATTCACCTCGGGAACGACCAGCGGCACATCGTCGTCGTTGCGAAACTGCGACGTATTGTCGATCACGACACAGCCTGCGGCGGCAGCACGCGGCGCAACCTCGGCGGACACAGAAGCGCCTGCCGAAAACAAACCAATGGCCGCTTTCGAGAAATCAAAATCAGCCAGGTTTTCGACGTTTAGCTCCCGATTACCGAAAGCCACTGTTTTTCCTACCGATCGTTCGCTCGCCAGCGCGTAAACATTCCCCACCGGGAATTTGCGCTCGGCAAGAATCTCCAGCATCGCTTCACCGACGACGCCCGTTGCGCCAACGACCGCAATATCAATTTTTTCTGTCATGGATCTTTCCTATCTAACCCTTGCCTATTTAAACACTGGGTCTCGAGCGCCGCTTGCTAGCTACTCGAAATATCAGGGGTCACAGACTCGACATCTGCGTTCTGCGCTCGATGGCGCAGGTAATGGTCCATCAGTACCAGCGCGACCATAGCCTCGGCAATCGGCGTCGCGCGCAATCCAACGCAGGGATCGTGTCGCCCTTTGGTGACGATCTCGGTCTCCGCGCCCGACTTGTCAATGGTCTTGCCGGGCACCGAGATGCTCGACGTCGGCTTCAACGCAATGCTGGCGAGAATCGCCTGACCCGACGAGATGCCGCCGAGAGTGCCGCCCGCATCATTCTTGCTAAAACCCGCCGCTGACATTTCGTCGCGATGTTCGCTGCCACGCTGCGTCACGGCTGCAAATCCGGCGCCCAACTCAACGCCTTTGACGGCGTTGATGCTCATCAGGCCATGCGCGAGGTCCGCCTCGAGCTTGTCGAAGACGGGTTCGCCCAGGCCCGGAGGAACGTGGGTTGCCAGCACGCTGACCTTGGCACCGATCGAGTCGCCCTGCGCGCGCAGATTGTCCATGAATTGCTCGAGTTCTTCGAGACGCTCGGGATCCGCGCAAAAAAACGGGTTGTCATTGACGATCGAAAGATCCGATGCCGCGAGTGCGAGCGGGCCCAGTTGCGAAACATAGCCGTGAATGGCAATGCCAAGACGCTCGCGCAGATACTTGCGCGCAACCGCTCCTGCTGCAACCCGCATCGTGGTCTCGCGCGCCGACGAACGGCCACCGCCGCGATAATCACGAATGCCGTATTTCTGCTGGTACGTATAGTCGGCGTGCCCGGGCCGGAACTTGTCCTTGATGTCCCCGTAGTCTTTCGAGCGCTGATCGGTATTCTCCACCAGCAAACCGATCGGCGTGCCGGTGGTGATGCCCTCGAACACACCGGAAAGAATCTTCACCTGGTCCGGCTCGTTGCGCTGCGTCGTGTGCCGGTTACGCCCGGGTCGGCGGCGATCGAGATCGACCTGGATATCAGCTTCGGAAAGCGCCATGCCCGGCGGGCACCCGTCAATGATGCAGCCGAGCGCGACCCCGTGGCTCTCACCAAACGTGGTCACTATGAAATTACGCCCAAAACTGTTGCCGGACACTTAAGGCTCCCTCATGCCTGCCATCAGGCCGCGATATTATCGAGATCGGATTTGGTCAACAGGAATACACCGCTGCCGCCGGCTTCAAACTCAAGCCAAACGAAAGCGGCGTCCGGATACGCCTGTTCAAGCGCCGCCTGACTGTTGCCAACTTCGCACACGAGTATTCCATCCTCCGAGAGAAATCGCGAGGCCTCGCGCAGAATCTTTCGAACTGAATCCAGGCCGTCACTGCCCGCGGCAAGTCCGAGCTCGGGCTCATGGCGAAATTCTACCGGCAGAGATGCCATATCAAGCGCATCAACGTACGGCGGATTACTGACGATCAGGTCATACCGCTGGCCGGTTAGTTCGCCAAAAAAGTCCGATTGCACTGGTCGCACGCGCTCGGCGAGGCCATGCCGCTCGATATTTATAGCAGCAACCGCCAGGGCGTCAGCCGATAGTTCGACAGCATCAACTTGAGCCTCCGGGAACGCATACGCCAGAGCTATCGCGATACAACCACTGCCGGTGCCAAGGTCTACCGCTCGTTCGACTGCGTCTTTGGCGAGCCATGGTGAAAAGCGCTGCTGGATCAGCTCAGCCAGCGGCGAGCGCGGTACCAGCACGCGTTCGTCGACGTAGAACTCAAGACCCGCAAACCAGGCCTGATTAACGAGGTAGGCAACCGGCACGCGCTCAGAGATGCGCCGATCGGCTAGAACGAACGCTGTACCGATCTGCGCCTCGCTGACCGGTTGCTCGTACACAGCCGGTGCGTCGTCGTGCGACAGTCCGGCCGTAGCGAAAACCAGCCAGGCCGCTTCGTCGAGCGCGTTATCGGTGCCATGACCGAAACTGAGCTCAGCACGCTCAAATCGATGCGCGATTTCGCGAATCAATTCCTCGGTGGTCGTCGGCAGCGCGGTGGACTGGCTCATGCCCGGAGGTGCTCAAGAAAATGCGCTATAAAAAATGCGCTATTAGGTCGGCGAATCTATCACGCTCGCCGGTGATCTGCCTGTAGAATTACCCCCCTCTTCAGGCAAACCGAAAAGCGTCGAGCGCATGGGCCCAAGAAATATTTTTATCGCAGTCGTTCTGGCGGTCGCGCTCGTGGCCGGCCTGGTTGTTTCGACCCGGCTGAATGCGCCGGCGGAACTGCGAACCGCACTCGTACTGCCCGCCCCCAACGCGCTGCCGGAATTTGAGCTGCTCGATCCGCTGGGTAATGCGGTGAATCGCGAGACGTTTGTCGAACAATGGAGCCTGATGTTCTTCGGCTTCACACATTGCCCGGACATTTGTCCGCTAACGCTGCAGACACTCGCGGCGGCGCAGAGCGAACTCGATGCGGCCGGGCAGCAACCACTGCCGCAGATCGTCCTCGTCAGCGTCGACCCGGAACGCGATACGCCAGAACTGATCGGCCAATACGTCGCTCACTTTGGAGCCGGCAACCTGGGCGTCACCGGTAGTCTTGAGGAATTGAAAAAACTGACGTCGGCGCTGGGAATCTATTTTGAGAAGCAACCGGGAGACGCCGATAATTACGCCGTCGACCATTCGGCCGCGGTGTTGCTGATTAACCCGGACGGCGAGTTTCACGCGTTGTTCAGCGGCCCGCACGTTGCCGCTAATTTCGTTCACGATCTGCCGATCATAATGGAGGGGTTTTAATGCGTACTGTGCTGACTTTGCTGCTCGTGTTCCTCGGTGCCTGCAGCGCAGACATCCAACCTGCGCTGGTTGCGTCGGACATCACGATTACGCGACCGATGCCTGGCATGACCATGCGCGCGGGATACCTGACATTGACGAACAACTCGAATGAGACGATCACGATAACGCGAGTCAGTAGTCCGAATTATGAATCCGTCGCGCTGCATGAATCGGTCGTTGAAGATGGCGTTGCCCGCATGCGGCCGCTCAAGAAAATCGAAATGGGGGCAGGCAAAAGCGCAATACTGGAGCCCGGTGGAAAACACCTGATGTTGATGCGTCCCAAGGTCTCAGCAGACAAGGTTTCAGCGGAAAAGAGTTCGGCCGAATCGGTGTCGCTGCAGTTTTATGACGGCCCCACTTTGCTGCTCACAGTCACAAGCAACGAGCCGAGGTAATCACGGTGATAGCGAACCTGCGAGCTTTCGTTTTCGTGCTCCTGCAGTACGTGCTGCCGCGGCATTGGCTCACGAGCGTCATCTATTCGATTGCGCGCATCAGAAGCACGCGCGTCAAGGATTTCCTGATTACGCGGTTTGTCCGCCTTTATGACGTTGAAACTGACGAAATAGAGCTCGAAATTCCGGGCGACTTTGCGACGTTCAACGACTTTTTCATTCGCGAGCTAAAGGACGATGCGCGCCCGATCGATGCGACGCCACATTCGATCGTGTCCCCGGTTGACGGCACCGTCAGCGTCGCCGGATCGCTGCGCGGCAGCAGCATCCTGCAGGCCAAAGGACTCGACTACTCGGTGCAGGACCTGCTGGCCACCGACGTTGAAGAAGCTGCAGCTTATGAAAACGGCCGTTTTGCCACCATCTACCTGGCCCCCTACAACTACCATCGCATCCACGCGCCGCTGGCCGGCGAGCTGGTCGCGGCGCGCTATGTGCCTGGCGACCTGTTTAGCGTTAATGGCGCCACGGTATCGCGGGTTAACGGTCTGTTTCGCCGCAATGAACGCCTCGTCATGCATTTCAAAACCGCGCACGGTCCGGCCGTTGTCATTCTGGTGGGCGCACTGAACGTTGGCAGTATCTCGACGCCCTGGAGCGGCGAGATTCGCCCGCGCAAGACAGGCGTGGTTCACGTCGTCAAACTGTCGACGAATCCGACAAACGTCGCTAAAGGCGATCTACTGGGCTGGTTCAATATGGGGTCGACGGTCATCCTGCTGCTCCCGAGTGGTGTCGGCAGGTGGCATGACAATCTCAGAGCGGGCAACACGCTGCGTATGGGTGAGTCGATCGGCGCGCTCGGGGACGGCGCGCAATGACGGACTGGCGGCCTGCTTCAGGGCCGCAGACCGCGGCCAGTCGCGCCGACATGCTGAGACGCATTCGCGCGCATTTCGAAAAAGCCGCAATTCTTGAGGTCGACACCCCGGCTCTGAGCCCGTATGCCGTTAGCGATACGCAGATTGAAAGCCTGGAAATCCGTCGCAGCACGGTGAGCTCGCGGCCCCTTTACCTACACACCTCACCTGAGTTCTGTATGAAGCGCTTGTTGGCGGCCGGGTATCCCGACGTTTTTTCCGTCTGTCGCGTGTTCCGCGATGGCGAATCGGGCAAACAACACCAACCTGAATTCACGCTAATCGAATGGTACCGGCTCGATTTTACTCTGCAGGCCATCATTGACGATACGGTCGCGGTGATTCGCGCCGCATTAGCCGCGGCGGCACCGTCTGCGCTGCAGCTCTATGATTACCGCGCACTGTTCATCGACGTGCTGGGAGTCGATCCACTGGAGGCTCCGATCGGGACGCTGGCAGATGCTGCCGATGCTGATGAAACTCTGCGCGCAGCCATCGGCAACGAGCGAGACGACTGGCTCGACTTACTGCTGGCGACCCGCATCGCGCCGAGCTTCAACACAGAAGCCCTGACTGTTGTCCGACATTACCCGGCAAGCCAGGCGGCGCTCGCACGACTTTGCCCTGCGGATTCGCAGGTTGCGGATCGCTTTGAGATATTTCTTGGCCCGGTCGAACTCGCCAACGGCTATGTCGAGCTGACCGACGCACGTGAACAACGGCTGCGAATTGACGCCGACAATGCGAACCGTCGCCTCCGGCAGCGGCGCGAGCGACCGGTTGATAGTGCATTGCTCGCGGCGCTGGAGCATGGGCTGCCGACCTGCGCCGGTGTTGCGATGGGTTTGGAGCGCCTGCAAATGCTGCATGACAATACTGACGATATACGTGATGTTATTACTTTTGCGTTCGAGGCAGACGCATGACCGATACCGATTACGAGCCGCTGAACTCGCAGCTACGCGCTTCTCGAGAACAGCGACGAGCGTTTTATTTGACGCGTGAAACGTACTCGCGAGAGCGCGTATCAACTTTGACCGTCTCACCCTGATCGACGAATAATGGCACACGCACCACTGCTCCGGTGGATAACGTCGCCGGTTTGACGCCGCCACTCGCGGTGTCGCCTTTGACACCCGGATCAGTCTCGACAATTTCCAGTTCGACGAAATTTGGCGGTGTCACAATCAGCGGCACATCGTTCCACAGCGTAATGCCACAGACATCACCGTCACTGATCCAGTCCTTGGCATCGCCGATGGCTTTGGCGTCAGCCGCATACTGTTCGAACGTGTCGGCCACCATGAAATGCCAGAATTCACCGTCTTCGTAGAGGTACTGCATGTCGGTATCGACCACGTCCGCCGACTCCACGGATTCGCCGGATTTGAACGTCTTATCGACCGTTTTCCCGGTTTTCAGGTTGCGGATGCGCACACGATTGAACGCCTGCCCTTTGCCCGGTTTAACAAACTCATTATCGACGATGATGCAGGGATCGCTATCGATGATGATTCGCAACCCGGACTTGAACTCATTCGTGCTGTAACTGGCCATTCCTGTGTCCCTTTTTGCCCTGCCTGCCGAGGGCGCTGCGCAATGATACCGGACTCCGGGCCCGCTGCCAGAGGCAATTGCAGCCTCTATTGTCAGTCGACAGGCAAGAAATGCGGGGCCGTGTCGCTATTCTGAGACGCCAGTCACGACGGCGAGCAGCGCAGCGTCTAGACTCTCTTAACAAAATAAGGACATCAGGGGACTACCCGGCGTATCAAGGACTTGGATTTGGACGGGCACGACAGCGTTTCAATTGCCGTCTTGACTGACAGTCAGGACGATGTCGAATTAATCAATGGCACGCTGCGTGATGCTGGTCATGCAGCCCATTGTCTATGGATCGTAACTCCCAAAGCACTTACCGACAAACTGTCTTCTGAAGACATTGAATTAGTCGTTATCAATTGCGAGCGCTACCCCGACGGCATCCGTCAGGTCGTCAAACAGAAAAACTGCTACAAGCCGGAGATCCCGGTCATCGCGATGCAAAAGACAGCCTCCGAAGAGGACATTGAGGTGGCGATGCGTGCCGGCGCGTGCGATCTCGTTTCTTCGGGACTCAAGTCACGCCTGCAATCGGTTGTTGGCCGCGAGCTGCGATCGATGCGGATCGAGCGTGCGCTCAACGCAACGTTGCATACTGCGACCGAATACAAACGACAACTGAAAAATCAGATCAGGGCTTCGAGCAGTTCGATCGCACTGGTGCAGGACGGCATCGTTATGGATGCCAACGACTCCTGGTTAAAACGCTTCAAAGCCAAAGAGCGTGATGAGTTGGTCGGCATGCCGATCATGGACAGCTTTGATCCGGAAAGTCGCGCTGCGTTGAAAGGCGCGTTGGTCGCGACGCAGCAGGGCAAATGGCAGGCTGGCGAAAAACTCATCGTGAAGACGTACCTCGATTCGGGTGACGCGGAAACGCACCTTGAACTCGAGCAGGTCGAGTTGGACGACGAACCCTGCGTACAGCTTCGCGTTGCGCCCCAGCCTATTGCCGCCGTGGAGCCAACCAAGCTCGTACACGACGCACTGCAACGCGACCCGACTACTTTGTTCTATCACCGCGCGCAGTTCCTGGAGCGACTTCGCAAGCGACTGAAGAAGAAACCGCCGTCCGGTACACATTGCCTGATCTATATCAGGCCTGACAATTTCGGCGCTGTTTGTGAAAAAGTCGGTGTCATTGACTCGGAGGAGATCTTTGCTCAGTTCGCGGATATTGTTCGCAAGCGCCTGCACCCACGCGACGTCGCCGGCCGTTTCGAGGGCACCGCGATCATGGCCTTACTGGAACGCGGCCATGCTCGAGACGCGCAGATGTGGGGCAAGCAGCTGGTCGAGGAAGTCAGCAAATCCACGTTCGACGTCAAGGAAAAATCGACCAACATCACTTGCACAGTCGGCGCGTGCGGGAGTAGCGCAGCGTACGCCGACCTCGACGAGTTCGTCACCGCGACGATCGATGCTTACACGATCGGCAAGGAATCGGGCGGCAATGGTGCGTTCCTGGATGAAACAACCGGCGAAGATACGAAGCAACATGAGTATGACGAAATCTGGGTCAAGCACCTGAAGTCGGCGCTGATGGACGATCGATTCCGGCTCGCGCAGCTGCCTATTGCGGGCCTGCGCCGGGAATCCATTCAGATGTTTGACCTGCTGGTGAGAATGCTGGATGAGCAGGGCCAGTCAGTACTGCCCTCCGAGTTTTTGCCGGCCGCGGAACGCAACAACCTCATGAAGAACATCGATCGCTGGATGATGCAAGCGGCCATCCAGTTCTGCGAGGATCAAAACGCCGATCGAGTCTTTGTCCGGCTCTCCCGGCAGTCGATCACCGATCAGGCGACGGCAGTCTGGCTGGCCAAGACATTCGACGAGAAGAACTTTGATTGTTCTCGACTGGTTTTACAGATACCGGAAGTCGACGCCGCCAAACATATCAAGCAGACCCGCGACCTTGTTCGTCACCTGCACAAGATGGGGGTCGGCTTCGCCCTCGAGCACTTCGGAATCGACAAGGAACGCTACCAGATACTCGATCTGCTAAAGCCCGACTACATCAAGGTCGACGGCGAAATGATGCACACACTGATCAGTGACAGACAAACGCAGGATACCGTCGGCCGTATCGTTGCAGCCGCTAAAGAACGTGAAATCAAGACCATTGCAGAACGCGTCGAAAATGCGAATGAAATGGCAGTGTTGTTCCAGCTCGGGCTGGACTACATGCAGGGGCATTATGTTCAAGAGCCCGCGGTTGTGCTGCAGGAGGTCGACACCGTCACGAACAATACGTTGGCCGAGCTCGTGGCGGCCAACAGTGGCTAACGGCAGCGAGCGCAGGCATTCATGTGTGAACCGCATCACATTTCTCTTACAGAATGTCTTCAAGACGCAGCCCATCTCTCAAAACATAGAATCAGGTCATATTCAGCCCTGATGATTTGGTCATAATCTTGATACTGCGATTCGGCGGAGACCCCGACAGTGAAGAAAGCATCATCGAAACATAACCGCATCAACAGCCTCATGGATTGCGCACCAAAGGCGCTACTCCCGCTGTTTGCTGTCGGCGGCAGTATTGCCGCTGGCCCCGCCGCCGCCATTGAGCTCGGCGAGGCGACGGTTCAATCTCAACTGGGGCAGCCGCTGCGCGCCAGCATCGCTTTTGCACTGGCACCGAAAGAACAACTCACCGAGTCCTGCATATCGCTGGGGCCTGGCCAGTCCGGACTGCCTGGTATTGGCCAGGCCAGCATCAGTATCGCCGGCGGTGCACTGTTGCTCCGTGGCAGCACGCCGATTCGGGAGCCGATGGTAGCGACCAATGTCGTCATTAGTTGCCCATTCGCCGCACACCTGGCTCGCGAATACACGATGTTCATCGACCCGGCCGGCACTACCGCCGCCGAGCCGTCAGTCGTCGCTCAACCGACCGCCGCTGTGCAACCATCAGCTGTTTCTGCCACAGCGCAGGTAAGCGCTGCATCGACTCGCCGCAGCGCGTCAACCGTAAGTCCTCGTGCGATTGCCCCGCGTACGGCCACCCCGCGTGCGATTGACAAGAGCAACCGCGAACCCATTGGCGTGGCGACGCGCTACCGTGTGCAGCGAGGTGACTCGCTATCTGAAATTACGCAGCGTATTGACAATCGCCCGCCTGGCCTTTGGGCAGCGGTAAATACCCTATTCGAAGCGAACCCGGACGCGTTTATCGATAACGATCCGAACAAGCTTAAAGCCGGCAGCTGGCTGACAATCCCGAGTTTCGACGGCAGCGAGCCCGTCGTCGGTCAAGCAGTAAGCACGACGGTGAATCCCGTTGTCGTCGATGTGGCGCCGGCAACGAACGTTGCCGAAGTCGCGGAGACAACGAGCACCGCCGTAGTATCGCAGCCGGTTGAACCGGAAGCAGTACAGCCGCCAGTACCCGTGGTTGACACAACCACTGATTTGCAGCCGGGTGACCTGAACGCGGGCAGTGACAATGCGGGGACTTTCGTCGAAGTAGCCGCTAACGAAACCATCGACATCCCGGACACGGCGCTGGTTGGCCCGGAGACGCTGTCGACATCGGCGAACGTGACGACGGCCGCGGTACAACAGCGCGCCGAGCAGACAACCTCCTCATGGATGCTGTGGCTTGCCGGCAGCGGTGTGGCCATTATCCTCGCGCTGTTACTTTTCGGCCGCAGCCTGCGCAGCCGTTTCGGGTCGGCACCGGATGATCTGGATTCCGAATTGCCGATGCGCGAATTGCCGTCCGAGCCCGACGCGCTGGAGCTGCGCGAAGATGTCGACTACAACCTTAATGACGACTCGCCGACAACAGAGAACCCGGCACTGGACGCCGATCTGGTCATGGGCACCGGTTTGAACCAGACGGTGGAGGTCGATACGGCCAAAGATGTTGGTTTCCCGTCACCGACCGAGGTCGACATCGAATTGCCATTTGCGGCTGAACTCGAAACGGCTTCAGGCGACCATGAAATTCGTTCGGCCGCGCTCTCCGCCGATGCGACAATCCTGGAGAGCGAGATTCTTCCGCAAAGTGACGATTATCCAGATCCGGAAGACTTTGACATGTCCGTCATTCTGGATGCGACCAAGATGCCGCGGCCGGATGATGTTACGCAGTCGAACCTCGAAGCCATCGAGATGGACGCGCCGACGGATACCGTGGCCACCATCGAGATGGACACACCGACAGATACCGTGGCCACCATCGAGATGGACGATGATTCGACGGTGGGTTCAACAATTGACCTGACAATTCTCGAACAGGATTACGAAGACGAGTTCAGCGCAACGCAAGCGATAAACATGCACACCACGCAAGCGACGCTGATGCTGTCCGCCGCAATGGAAGGAGCAAAAGACCCGGCGGCGAGCGACGACGCGAGCTTTGATGATGATGCAACGGCAGCGATGTCACTCGCCGAAGTCACAGACCTCGACGTTAAGACTCACCTTGAAACGGATAATGACGAGGTGATCACCCTCGACGAGGACTTGAGCTTCGACGACAAATTGACGATTCATCTTTCGAACAACGAAGAGACGGTCGAAATGGTGACCATGGATGCAGACAAAACGCGGAAGATGCCAGCCAAACACGCGAAGTTGAAAAAGAAGGCCGGCTAGCCGCGCTGACTACTTGACTCCGGCCAGCCGCTCGACTTTGCGCCAACCCTGCGGCAGCAAGCTGCCGCGCAGCGCGCGATCGCCGTAGTAGTCATCGAGATCGCCCCACTTGACCGTCATCTTGCGTGAGCCGCTGAATACCTCCAGCCTGCCATCCTCCGGCACGACTGCGACGGCGACCATCTTCTCCTCTCCGCCCTGGTATTTCTTCGTCGGGATGTTGATGATCTTGTTGCCCTTGCCCTTCGCAAGTTCGGGCAGCTCCTCCATTTCAAACAGCAGCAGACGTCCGATCGAGCTAACGCCTGCGATCAGACACTCCTCGCCGGATGGCACCGGCGCCGGAACGACGGCTCTGCCCTTCGCGGACACTCGTAGCACGGCTTTACCGGCTTTGTTCCGCGTCACGAGATCAGCCAGCGACACGATGAAGCCGTAGCCGGCATCGCTGGCCACCAGGTATTTTTGCTTCTCATCACCAATCATCGCGCCACAGAACGCGGCGCCATCGGGTGGCCTGAAACGGCTCGACAGGGGCTCGCCCTGCCCGCGCGCCGATGGCAGTGTGCCTGCCAACACGCTATAGACCCGCCCCGTACTATCGATGAACATGGCCAGCTGGTTGCTCCGTCCCTGTGCATCGGCAAGATACCTGTCGCCTGAACGGTAGCTCAGAGTCGCCGGGTCGATGTCGTGCCCCTTCGCCGCCCGCGCGTAGCCTGCCTGTGACAACACGACCGTCACCGGCTCGCTGGCAACCAGCTGCGTTTCATCGAACGCTTGTGCCGCGTCGCGCTCAACAATCTTAGTGCGGCGTTCGTCGCCATAGGCCTCGGTATCTTCCAGAATCTCATTCTTGATAAGGGTCTTCAGTCGCGCGGCGCTTTTTAGCGTCTTATCCAGCAGGTCTCGTTCATCGCGCAGCGCATCCTGCTCGCCTTTGATTTTCATCTCCTCGAGCTTCGCGAGATTTCTCAAGCGCAGGTTGAGGATAGCCTCGGCCTGAATGCCGCTGAGCTTGAAACGCTTCATCAACACCGGCTTCGGCTTGTCTTCCTCGCGAATAATCTTGATGACTTCGTCAATACTGAGATAGGCAATGAGCAGGCCATCGAGAACATGCAGTCGGTCGTTAACAATCTGCAGGCGATACCCGAGCCGGTTCCTGACAGTGTCCCTGCGAAACTTCAGCCACTCTTGCAGGAACTCCACGAGATTGAACACGCGCGGCCGGCCGTCGAGCGCGATGATGTTCATATTGACGCGCAAGGTGCGCTCGAGCGACGTTGTTGAAAAGAGGTGCGACATCAGCTGTTCGACATCGACGCCCCGCTTCTTGCTGATGACGAGGCGTGTTGGATCTTCATGATCGGACTCATCCCGCAAGTCGTCCACTTGCGGCAGCTTCTTGTTGCGCATCTGTGCAGCGATCTGCTCCTGCACTTTGGCGCCCGAAATCTGATGCGGCAAAGACGTAACGACAATATCGCTGCCTTCCAGTTTGTAGGCCGCCCGCAATCGCAACGTGCCGCCGCCGGTCGTATAAATATCTTTGATTTCCTGCTGTGATGACACGAGCTCACCGCCGGTCGGATAATCCGGACCTTTGACGTACTTCATCAACTGCGCGACCGTCGCTTTTGGGTTGTCGATCAGGTGCACGAGCGCGCTCGCAACCTCGTTGAGGTTGTGCGGCGGCACATCCGTCGACATGCCAACGGCGATGCCGGCAGTGCCATTCAGCAGCAGGTTCGGCAGGCGCGCCGGCAGCACAACCGGTTCGTTCAGCGTGCCGTCGAAATTCGGAATCCAGTCAACCGTGCCCTGGCCGAGTTCCTGCAAGAGACTCTTGGCGTACGGTGCGAGCCGTGATTCCGTATAGCGCATAGCCGCAAAGGACTTCGGATCATCGGTGGAGCCCCAATTACCTTGCCCGATAACGATCGGATAGCGGTAGGAAAAATTCTGTGCCATCAGCACCATCGCCTCGTAACAGGCGGAGTCACCGTGCGGATGAAACTTGCCGATAACATCACCGACGGTGCGTGCTGATTTCTTCGGCTTCGAACCCGCCGACAGGCCAAGCTCGCTCATGGCATAGATGATGCGGCGTTGCACCGGCTTCAGGCCGTCGCCGATCTGCGGCAACGCGCGATCGAGAATGACGTACATCGAGTAATCGAGGTAGGCCCGTTCGGTGTAGTCCTTCAGCGGCTGCTGTTCGACGCCCTCGAGATTCAGTGTGTTTTGCATGTCGCTCATACTTCGGCCAGATTGCCCTTGGTTTCGAGCCAGGCGCGACGATCTTTCGCGCGCTTCTTGTTCAGCAGCATGTCCATCATCTGATCGGTCTTGTCGTGGCCGCTGACAGTCAGCTGCACGAGGCGGCGCGTGTCACGGTACATGGTGGTTTCGCGGAGCTGCTCGGGGTCCATCTCGCCAAGGCCTTTGAATCGCGTAACCATGACCTTGGCGGTTTTTTTCTCGGCTTCGATGCGATCGAGAATACCTTTGCGCTCGCCCTCATCGAGGGCATAAAACACTTCCTTGCCGACATCGATGCGATACAGCGGCGGCATTGCGACATAAATATGTCCGGAGAGAACGAGCTCACGGAAGTGTCGCAAGAACAGCGCGCACAGCAGGGTCGCGATGTGCAGACCATCAGAATCAGCATCCGCCAGTATGCAGACTTTGTGATAGCGCAAACCCCGGATATCGTCGCTACCCGGGTCAACGCCCAACGCAACGGAAATGTCATGCACTTCCTGCGAGGCGAGGATTTCGTTTGTCTCAACCTCCCACGTATTCAGGATTTTGCCACGTAACGGCATGATCGCCTGCGTATTGCGATCGCGCGCCTGCTTGGCGGACCCACCTGCGGAATCGCCTTCGACAAGAAACAACTCGCAAAGCTCCGGGTCCTGCGACGTGCAGTCGGCGAGCTTGCCGGGCAACGTGGGACCCGAGACGATTTTTTTGCGCACCACTTTCCTGGCTGACTTCAGGCGCTTTTGCGCTTTGGTTATCGCCAGCTGTGCAATCAGGTCACCGGTTTCGGGGTGCTGGTTCAGCCACAGGGAGAAGTTGTCCTTGATAACGCCGGCGACGAACGCCGCCGATTCCCGTGACGACAAGCGTTCTTTCGTCTGTCCGGAGAATTGGGGATCCTCGAGTTTTGTGCTCAACACAAAACTCAGGCTGTCCCAGACGTCCTCGGGCGAAATACTGACGCCACGCGGCAACAGACTTCTGAAGTCACAAAATTCGCGCAAGGCATTGGTCAGCCCGGTTCGCAACCCGTTGACATGCGTCCCGCCCTGCGGCGTCGGAATCAGGTTGACGTAACTTTCTGTGACGCTCGCCCCGCCGTCGGTGGTCCAGACAAGCGCCCAGTCGACCGCCTCCTTGTTACCCTGGACTGCACCGGAGAACGGCTCCGCTGGCAGAGTCTCGCCACCGCCAATCTCCTCGAGCAGGTACTCCTCGAGGCCGCCCGTGTAACACCATTCAATCTTTTCTTTCGGCTTCTCGACGTTCAGCCGTACCTTGAGGCCGGGACAAAGTACCGCTTTGGCGCGCAAGGCATGCTTCAAGCTCTTGACAGAAAATTTCGGCGAGTCAAAGTATTTTTCGTCGGGCCAAAAACGAATCGTCGTCCCGGTATTTGCCTTGCCGACAGTGCCGACGGTTTCCAGCTTGCCGCGCTTCTTGCCGCTGGCGAAGCTCATGTTGTATTCCTTGCCGTCGCGTCGAATCCACACTTCCAGATTCTTCGACAAGGCATTGACGACCGATACGCCGACACCGTGCAGGCCGCCCGCGTACTGGTAGTTCTTGTTTGAGAACTTGCCGCCGGCATGCAGCCGCGTGAGTATCAGTTCGACGCCGGGAATTTTTTCTTTGGGGTGTTTGTCAACGGGCATGCCACGGCCGTCATCCGTCACTTCGACCGAGCCGTCCTTGTAGATCGTGACATCGATCTTCTTGCAGTAGCCCGCGAGCGCCTCATCAATACTATTATCGACAACCTCATGCGCGAGGTGATTAGGCCTCGATGTGTCGGTGTACATGCCCGGCCTGCGCCGCACAGGTTCGAGTCCGCTGAGGACCTCGATGTCCGCAGCGCCGTATTGTTTACTCATCAATCAGATAGCCAGAAGGATGCCCGGCGGAATTCTAGCCTGAATGCCCGAACGCTGCACTCAGAATAATCGGGCGACGCAAGAGAAACCGAGACTAGTCGAGGTCTTGCCGCAGCGATGCGCGGATATTATCAGGGACCGGGCTGACCTCAACGCGGTAGTTGTCGTGATCAATTCCGGCAATAAAAGGCGTTCCCGACTTCAGCGCCGCAGCTTGTTCAGGCGGGAACTCGAAGCGCAGAAAATGCACGGCAGACGTTTTGTCGTCATCCGTGCGCTCAAGATCCTCGTCGGCGATAGCGAAGACTCGGTCGAAGTCCGCGACCTGCACGTAAATACAATTCTCGACGCCACGTAGCTGTGTCAGCATCGCGCGGCGTTCCTCAATCTCCGGAAATTCCACCATGAACGTCGCTTTCCAATTGGATCCATCGGGAATCAACGGGTTGTAGGCCTCCAACTCCTCATTGATGCCCGCGGCTTCGAATATCCGCTCAATGCGTAACATCTCCTGCACCTGGTATTGCATGGTCAGGCGATCTTCGAAATACAACGCCGCATTGGTGCCGAGGTCCAGGCGTCGATCGCGTTTGTGCAGCAGCACTTTCTCGCGAAACGCAGAGCGCTCCTCGGCATATTGTTCAAGACTGAAAAGATCGTCGCGGGTCAGTTTTTGCATCACTTTCATATTCCGTAAGCCGAACGTAACAGGCTCATTGGGTTGTTGGCCTGGTGATCGTCCAGACCCTGGACGATTTGGTCAGCCGCCATGGGGCAATCGCTGACGAAATGATCCGCGTCAGCCTTCTTAACCTTATTAACCACAGTTCGCGCAATTTTCCTTGAGATCTCATGGAATTCTTTTTTCACAGCATACGTGCCGTCGTGTCCCGAACAGCGTTCGATAACTTCGACCGTTGTATCCGGTACGAGCTGCAGGGCGTCGCGCGTTTTCAATCCGATGTTCTGCACACGCAAGTGGCACGGAACCTGGTAAGACACTTTGCCGAGCTTCTGATTGAAATCTGTCTTCAGCAGGCCATCTTTGTGACGCAGCATCAGGTATTCGAACGGATCGAACATGGCGGCGCGAACCTTCGCGACGTCGGGATCATCGGGAAACATCAGCGGCAGTTCCTGCTTGAACATCAGCGTGCAGGAGGGAATTGGCGTCACGATATCCCAGCCAGCATCTACCATGGCAGCCAGCACCGGTATGTTGACGTCTTTTGCTTTGGCAACCGCCTCGAGATCACCGAGCTCCAGTTTCGGCATGCCACAGCACGCTTCTTTTTCGGCCAGCGCTACGGGTATGCCGTTGTGCTCGAATACCGCGACGAGATCCTCGTCGATCGCCGGGTGGTTACGATTGCCATAACAGGTCGTATACAGCACGACCTTGCCACGTGTCGCAGCCGTCGGCGTCGCGTCGCCGGGCGCCGCATTACGCAACCGAGCCAATCGCTTCCTGGCGGTCTTTGCGTGGTATTCGGGAACCGGCGCATCACGATGCACGCCGAGCATCTTCTCGAGCAGTTTTCGGCCCGTCTTGCTTCGGTTGGTCGCGTTCACTGCGTTGACGACCACCGGTATGCCAGCAAGCTTACCAACCGTATCGGTCGCGCTTAGCACCTTGTCGCGCAACGACGCACCCTCTTTCTTGAAACGTGCAGCCTTGGCACGCAGCATCAGGTGCGGAAAATCAATGTTCCATTCGTGTGGTGGCACATACGGACATTTCGACATGTAACACATGTCGCAGAGATAGCAGTGATCGACGACGTCCCAGTAAACGGGTTTCGGCACGCCATCGACTTCCATCGTCTCCGACTCGTCGACGGCGTCGAAGAGTGTTGGAAAAGAGTGACAAAGATTGAAGCAGCGGCGGCAGCCATGGCACACGTCGAAGACGCGCTCCAGCTCCTCGAACAAGGCGCCTTCGTCATAAAATTCGTCGGACCGCCAATCCAGCGGATGCCGGGTGGGTGCTTCGAGGCTGCCCTCGCGCCTGCCTTCAGATTCGCTCATTCGAAGTGCCGCCGGGCGCACTGCGCCCGGCGTCTTTATCGAGACTAGTCGTCGAGCGTGTCGAGTGCTTTCTGGAAGCGGTTCGCGTGAGAGCGTTCGGCTTTAGCGAGCGTCTCGAACCAGTCGGCGATCTCGTCAAAGTCTTCGTCACGAGCCGACTTTGCCATGCCGGGGTACATGTCGGTGTATTCGTGCGTCTCGCCGGCGATAGCCGCGGCGAGATTCGCTGCAGTAGGACCAATTGGCAGGCCCGTTGCCGGGTCACCGACTTCCTCGAGGTACTCGAGGTGGCCGTGTGCGTGCCCTGTCTCGCCCTCTGCCGTTGAGCGGAAAACAGCGGCAACGTCGTTGTAGCCTTCGACGTCCGCTTTTGCTGCGAAATACAAATAGCGGCGGTTAGCTTGAGATTCGCCAGCGAATGCGTCTTTGAGATTATTTTCTGTCTTGCTGCCTTTTAGTGACACGATTTATCCCCTCTCAGATCATTGGTTGATGCTTATTAGACCGGGTCTAATTGGCATCAACTTTATGCCTCGACCCGACTCCTGTCAACTTGGGCAAACGCGTAGACCAGCGCCATTAACAACGTCAGGATTGACGCTAACCTGGACGGCCTGTAGCGTTACGAAGCACCTGGCAAACGGAAGCCCGCAATGAGTTCTACAAAACCCTTCAATCTCGAGAAATCGCTTGCGGACCTGGAAAAGCTGGTTGAGGAACTTGAGTCCGGTGACCTGCCTCTCGAGAAGGCGATGAAGAAGTTCGAAGCGGGAATTAAACTGACGCGCGGCTGCCAGGCGGCGCTGAAGGACGCTGAACAGAAAGTCGAAATTCTCCTGAAAAGTGCCGGTGGCGAGGATCTCGAAGCGTTTGAGATCGACGACGACTAATTCGTCTTCCGCCAGCCCGATAACCCCTCGCCCCTGCGGTCACTCCGCCATCAGCGCCATTAACGCGACGACGGTCGATTCGACGCCCGCTCGTATTGACGGTTCAGGTGCAATCGTGAATAGCGGCGAGTGATGACTTGGCACGGGCGCCCCCCCAGCCGCTTCGATAGCAAAATCAGCCTGCGGCGTACCGCCAATAGCCCAGTAGACGCTGGGGATATTGGGATCGGTCGAAAAGAATGGAAAATCTTCGGCGCCCATACCTTTCGTCGGTATATCCACAACCGCGCCGTCGCCGAGCGCGTCTGTCCAGGCGGTCTTCAGGCGCCGCGTCAGCACCGGGTTATTGCTCGTTGGCGGCACGCTCTCATCGGAGACGATGACCTCCGGTAATCTGTCCTCCGGCAGGCCGGCGACACGCCCCATGTTTTCTGCAATGCGCCTGATGCCGTTAAGCAGCAGGGTGCGTGTCTCCTCGTTAGTGTTGCGAACGGTCAGCTGCAGATGCGCCGAATCGGAAATGATGTTGTGCTTGGTGCCGGAATGGAACGAGCCCACCGTCACAACTCCCGGCTCGCGTGGCGACAATTCTCGCGCAACCAGTGTTTGTAATGCCAGCACGATCTGGCTGCCCAGAACGACCGGATCTTTGCCGCGGTGCGGACTGGCACCGTGTGCGCCAACGCCATGAATGATGATATCGACCGAATCCGCGCCAGCGTACGGGCTCCCTTCCGAGACATTGATTACGCCGGCGACGCCGCTGGACGAGACGTGAAATGCCAGTGCGTAATCCGGCTGACCGAATCGCTCCCAGATTCTGTCATCGCGCATGGCCCGTGCACCCAGCCCACGCTCTTCGGCCGGCTGCACGACGAGCATCAAGGTACCCTGCCACTCGCCGCGCCGCGCTGCCATTTGCCGTGCCGTTCCAACCAGACTCGTGATGTGCACGTCATGCCCACAGGCATGCATCGTGAAAACGTCATTCCCCGTAATCGGGTCCTCCTGCTTCGCACTCGATGCGTAGTCGAGGCCCGACTTTTCCTCAACGGGCAGACCATCCATGTCGGCGCGCATCATGACCAGCGGGCCGGCACCGTTTTCCAGCATTGCAACAATGCCGGTGCCGCCGACCTTCTCGGTAACCTCGAAACCCGCGGCGCGCAGCTCTGCTGACATGCGCTCCGCCGTTTTGAACTCGACGGTCGAAAGCTCCGGATTACGGTGGAAGTGATCGAACAACCCGGCCAGGTAATCATCGTAGTCGCGCAGGACTGCTGCGCCCAGATCATCCGCAAAAGACGGTGCGGACAGCAACAGGGCCGCCAGCCAGACGAAACGCTTGATCATCAGAAACTCCTGAGGGTTCGAATCGTCCTTAGTGTAGCCGCAACGCCGCTCGATTAGGATGGCTTTCTGTTATTCGTTTTCGCTGGCTACGCGGACGCTGACACTGCCGTCTGGATCGACGGCGATGGCGAAGTCGATGGGCCGACAACAGACCTGGCAGTCTTCAATATAGTGTTGTTGTGCGTCGGCAGGATCGATCAGGACGTGGATTTTCTCGCCGCAGTACGGACACTCGACGGTGCGCGGCTCAAGTTCATGCATAGCGGAGGATCAGGTGCTCGTTTTGGCGGCACCGCGGCTCTGCAAGCGTGTAATCAACGAACGCAGGAAGACCCGGTTGAACCGCAGCTGACAGGCCGAAGATACCTGCTCCATCAGTGTCGAACTGACGCGCAGGATGGTGACCTGGCCATCGGCCCGAATGGATGCCTGGCGCTTCGCTCCGCGAACGTAGCTGGTTTCGCCAAAGCAGTCGCCGTTAGACATACGACCGAGATTATTACCGTTGGCGGTAACTTTTACAGCACCGGCGACGACAATATAGAAGCGATCATCGACCTCCCCTTCACGAACGATATCCTCGCCATCCTTGTATTCGTGCCAGTCGGAAGCACGCAGCACTTCCCAGATTTCCGCGTGTGAGAATTCGTGGAAGAACGTCAGCGTGCGTAGCAGGTCAAAATGTTCCTGATTGTCGAGGCTGTCGTACTTCTGGCGCAGGTCTTTGTAGACGCGGGTCAGTTCCGCGGCCATTACATTGCCGGTGGCCATGCGTTTCGACGGGTCTTTCTGCAGCGTCGTCATGACAACCTGCTCGAGTTCGTCCGGCAGGTCGCTACGGAAGGTGTGAATCGGTGCCGGCGTGGCGTATACGATCTGGTGCAGGAGTTTCGACAGGTTGTCGGCGCGGAACGAGCGGTGGCCCGTCAGCAGTTCATACATCACAGCACCCAGCGAATACAGGTCGGAGCGTGGCGTTAGCTCTTCGGACTGAACCTGCTCCGGCGACATGTAACTGGGCGATCCGGCAATACCCTCGATCCGCGACACTTCAGAGTCAGTAACGATGGCAATACCAAAATCAATAATTCGAACGTCGTTGTCGGTCGTCAGCATGATGTTGCTGGGCTTGATGTCGCGATGAATGACGCCGCGACCGTGCGCATAGTGCAGCGCTTTCGAGCACTTGTAGATGATCTCGATGACATCATCGACGCGCAGCAGGTTATCGGGGCGACAATACGCAGCCAGCGTACGGGCACCCTGAATATGCTCGGTGACGACATAGTAGCTGCCATCTTCCTCGCCAGCGTCGTAAATGGGCATGATGTTCGGATGCTGCAGCATGCCGACCATGTGCGCTTCGTTGAAGAACATCTTCCGCGCGACTCGGGCGTGCTCGGGATCCTGTTTTTCTTCGGCGTTGTAGACCTTGATCGCGACGTCACGGCGGTAGTACGGATCGTGCGAAAGATAGACGGTGCCGGTGCTACCCTTGCCGACGTTGTTGATAATGACGTACTTGCCGATTTTTTCCGGCACTTCAGCCAGGGACTTCATTTCGCGTACCGTAGTCGCCATTATTTCTCAACTGGTCAGGTCATAAGCCACCGATACAACCCAAGTGCGATTGCGGCATACAAGGCGGCTGCGAGGTCATCCAGCATAATTCCGACACCTCCGCCGAGTCTGTGATCCAGGTCCCGAATCGGCCACGGTTTGACGATATCCATGACGCGAAATAGCAGGAATGCAAGCAACCAACCGGTTACCGTGACCGGCGCGGCAAGCAACGTTATGTACATTCCACTGATCTCGTCCCAGACGATGCCACCATGGTCGTGAATGCCCAGTCGGCGCGCACTTTCGCCGCAGATTGATACGCCGAAAATAACGAGCGCGGCGGCAACTGCGAATTGAACATAAAGCCCGAAATCGAGCGTCAACCAGAACAGCAGGACGCCGGGAATGGAGCCGAACGTCCCGGGCGCAAATGGCGCCAGGCCGCTGCCGAAGCCAAACGCCAGGAAATGCACCGGATCAGTCATTACCGTGCGTGCCAGGTTGTCGGGAGAATTGCTCATTGAAAGTGACGGTAACCGCTGTCATCAATTTCCACAATGGCGCCATTACAGCGGCACTGCAGCTCCCTCGATGCCGTGACTGTGCCAATGGCGGTACACGCGAGGTCATCGGGCAGCGGTGCATCGCCAGCCGTAAAACACAGCTCGTAATCGTCGCCGCCAGTTAGCGCAAGGTGTCGCTGCTCGTCGACGTCAAAGCGTGACCGCATGGCCGAAGACAGCGGCACCCGTTCGATGTCGATCAGTGCACCAACGCCGCTGGCCTGAAGAAGTTTTTTCAGGTCACCGAGCAAGCCGTCGGACACATCGATCGCTGCGGTTGCGCTGCCGCTCAAACGCATACCGGTGTGCACCCGCGCCGTTGGCCGCCAGAAACGGCGCAGCAGAAAATCATCGGACTCTCCACGGTTGATCAGCTGCAGCCCGGCCGCCGCATCCCCGAACGTCCCGGTCACAAAAATCCGGTCACCGACCCGCGCACCGCTGCGGAGCAGCGCTTTGTCAGGATCGACGTCGCCCGTTATCTGCACCGTCGCAACGACCGCGTTGCCGCTCGTTGTATCCCCACCGATCAGCGTCACATCATGCTCGGCCGCCGCTTCGAATAAACCGTCGGCGAATGCCTCGATCCAGCAATCATCTTTCTCCGGTAACGTCAGCGCCAGCGTCATCCAGCGCGGACGCGCGCCCATTGCAGCGATGTCGGAGAGGTTCACCGCGACGACGCGGTAGCCGATATCGGAGGCATTGGCAGCCAGCGGAAAATGCACGCCCTCGACCAGCGTGTCAATGACCTGCACCTGGTGTTTGCCGCGGGCCGGATCAACGATTGCCCCGTCATCGCCGATGCCCGCAACAATATCGGGCGCGCCAACCTTGCGGTCGAAGTAGCGGCGTATCAGTGCAAACTCATCCACCGGCGTTTGCTTGTACCTCGATTTTCCGTAACGAGTGCGCGGCAGCATCGAGACAGGCGTTGATGTATTTGTGCCCATCGGTCGACCCGAAACGCCGCGCCAGATTGACGCATTCATTGATGACCACTTTGTAAGGGACATCAATACGCGATTGCAGCTCGTAGGTACCGATCAGCAGGATGCCGAGTTCTACCGGATCAAGCTGTTTCAGAGGGCGGTCAACGAATGCTTCGATCGCCGTTTCCAGCGTTGCCTGCGCATCGCAAATGGCCGCCAGGTGCTCATCGAAAAATTCCTGGTCGACACGCTGGTAGGCCAACTGCTCGTGAAACTGCCGCAGTAATTCCGATTTCCCATGGTCGGCAATCTGCTTTTGATACAGCGCCTGCAACAGGAGCTCGCGTGCACGCGTGCGCGCGCCTGTTCCTTTTGAACTGGCCTGACTCATTTCCGAAATCGTCCCGCTGTTAGTCGATGCGGCGCAAGAGGTTGACCATCTCAATGACGGCCAGCGCGGCTTCTTCGCCCTTGTTGCCCGCTTTGCTGCCGGCGCGCTCGATCGCCTGCTCGATGGTATCGACCGTCAAAACGCCGTTGCCAATGGGTATGCCGTGCCTTTGTCCTGCCGCGCTTATCCCTTTTACGCACTCGCCGGCCACATAATCGAAATGTGGTGTCGCGCCGCGAATAACGGCTCCAAGCGCAATGATCCCGTCAGCCCGGCGCGCTGATGCAACTTTGTCGACGGCGACGGGCATCTCGAAGGCGCCTGGAACGCGGATGATCTCGATGTCGGAGTCCGACGCTCCGTGCTGACGCAGGCAGCGCAGCGCTCCTTTGATCAGGGAGTCAACAATAAAATCATTGAACCGCGCCGCTACGATCGCGAAGCGACCGTCACGAACGATCAGATCGCCCTCGGTAGTCTTGATCTTGTCCATGCTGTTCGCCGCTCTCAGACGTACTCTAGCTCTCAGAGGTACTCTAGCTCTCAGACGTACTCTACGATCTCGAGGTCAAAACCGGAGATCGCATACATTTGCTTAGGCGCAGATAATACACGGATTCGGCTCAAGCCGAGGTCACGAAGAATCTGGGCGCCAACGCCGTAGGTTCGCAGAACAGCATCACCACCGCGACGATCCTGCAGTTCGTCCCGATGCTCATCCGGCGATTCCTCATCCAGCAATCCCTTATCGAGCAATCCCTCGTCAAGCGATCCCTCATCAAGCAATTCAACGGCGTCAATGAAGTCTCTCGACGTTTCCTGGTCACGCAGAAGAACAACGACACCGGCTTCCTCTGTCGAAATGCGCTCGATGGCCGAATGCAAAGGCCAGCCCAGTGAGCGGCTTTGCACACCCATGACGTCGCCGAGCGTATCCTGCAGATGTACACGCACGAGTGGCGCATCGACGGCCTGCAAATCACCCTTCACCAGCGCGACATGTACAGAGTGGTTGATATGGTCGTCGTAACAGACCATCGTGAACTCGCCGTGCACAGTAGCAATCGTGCGTTCAGCGATGCGCTCGACGTTTCTTTCCTTTTCCAGTCGATAGCGAATCAGATCAGCGATCGTGCCGATTCGAATATCGCGATCACGCGCGAATTTTTCGAGATCAGGCCGGCGCGCCATCGTGCCGTCTGCATTCAGAATCTCGACGATAGCGGCCGCCGGTTCGAGACCAGCGAGCCTTGCCAGGTCGCAGCCCGCCTCTGTATGGCCCGCACGCGTCAGCACACCGCCCGGCTGTGCCATGACCGGAAAGATGTGCCCGGGCTGCCGCAGATGCTCGGGCCGCGCGTTGGCAGCGACCGCCGCCTGAATGGTCTTGGCACGATCATGCGCAGAAATGCCGGTGGTAATGCCCTCGGCCGCTTCGATCGAAATCGTAAAATTGGTCGCGTGATGTTCGTCGGTATCGCTGACCATGAGTGGCAGGCGCAGCTGCTTGCAGCGCTCGCGTGACAGCGTCAGGCAGACCAACCCACGGCCGTGCGTCGCCATGTAGTTGACGTCTTCGGGCCTGACCTTTTCTGCGGCCATGATCAGGTCACCTTCGTTCTCACGATTCTCATCGTCGACCATGATGACCATCTTGCCGGCAGCGAGATCGGCAATGATGTCCTCAATGTCAGCAAACATTTTGGTTCGCGACAGCGGGTGCGGGGTGGTGTTATCAGGCATAGCCATGCGCCTTTAAAAAGTCCTTGGAAATGCCGTCAGAGTCCGTATCGATCAGGCGCTCGAGATAGCGCGCCACGAGATCAACCTCGACGTTAACGACTGTGCCGACGGCGTAATCACCGATGATGGTGACATCAGCCGTATGCGGAATGATATTCAATTCGAAGCGCGAACCCGATACTTCGTTGATGGTAAGACTGACACCGTCAATGCAGACGGAGCCTTTTTTTGCGACATAGCGCGCGTACTCGGCGGGGATTTCAATGCCAAGTCGGATCGAACGCGCATCGGCGGAACGCGATGTTACGGTGCCCGTACAATCAACGTGCCCGCTGACCAGGTGCCCGCCCATGCGCTCACCAAGACTCAATGACGGCTCCAGATTGACCGCCGCGCCCATGCCAAGTGCGCCCAGCGCGGTCACGTCAAGCGTCTCCACAGAAACGTCAGTGTCGAAACCGTCGTCATGAATCGCAACCGCGGTCAGGCAAACGCCGTTCACGGCAATGCTCTCGCCCACCTCGTACTCCGACCAGGGCAACCCTGCAGAGCTGACCACCAGACGTACGTCACCGCCACGCCGAGTCATCGCGCTAATCGTGCCTTTCGCCTTAATGATTCCGGTAAACATCAGTACGCCGGCCTTGCCGTTATTCGAGTGTCATCACCAACGCGACGTACATCGACGATATCCAGCCGCAAGCGATCGGACAGACTGCTCAGCGTTGGCGTGTCGAACATGCGCCGCGTTTCACTGCCCATTATGTGGGGTGACTGATAAATCACAAGCTCGTCAGCCAGTTGGTTCTCCAGCAAATGCCCGGCCAGCGTCGGGCCGGCCTCCACGAGCACATCATTCACCTCCCGCCGCGCCAGCTCTTCGAGCACCGCGCGCGCATCCACGCCCGCAGCGTGCGGGCCACAACGCCAGACCTCGGCACCCACAGCTACGAGACCGGAAGGGTCCTGATCGCCGCTGTGGCAGAGCAGCGTCGTGCCCGGAAGCGTCAGCATGGCCGCCGAGAGCGGCATCCGCAGGCAGCTGTCGAGCACTACCCGAATTGGCTGTGTGGTGGATGCCGGCAGCGCAGCACTACGGGCATTGAGTGACGGATCGTCCGCCAGCACGGTGCCAATACCGGTCATCACAGCACCCGATCGCGCCCGCAGCCGCTGCACGTCGTCGCGGGCGGCTGGCCCGGTGATCCACTGGCTTTCACCATTGTTCATTGCAATCGCGCCGTCGAGGCTCGCGGCGACCTTGAGCCGCACGAACGGTCGGCCGCGCGTTACGCGACTGGTAAAGCCCTCGTTCAGCGCGGCGGCGGCCGTCGCCATCAATCCCACTTCGACATCGATGCCGGCGACACGCAGCATCTCGAGCCCACGACCGGCTACCGCCTCGTACGAATCCTGCATCGCTACCACGACTCTGGCCACGCGCGCATTAATCAGTGCCTCGGCGCACGGCGGCGTTTTGCCGTGATGCGCACACGGCTCCAGCGTGGCATAAACGCTCGCCCCTTCTGCGCGATCTGCCGCTGCCTGCAGTGCATTAATCTCGGCGTGCGCTTCGCCCGCTTGCTGATGCCAACCCTCGCCGACGATGTTGTCGCCTTTAACGATGACACAACCCACCATCGGGTTTGGACGGGCCGTGTATTTCCCTTGCTCTGCCAGTCGGAGCGCACGCGCCATGTGCGCGCTATCGTTGCGGGAGAATGCAGCCATGCTCAGCGCTTCTTCTTGCCGAGCAGCTCGGGCAGCAAGGACATTTGCTCACGGCTTGCAGCGGTCTCGGAAATCTTCTGCAGGCGCCGAATTTCGTCCTCGAACTCATTGACGTCCTGGAAGCGGCGATAAACGGAAGCGAAGCGCACGTACGCGACTTCGTCCAGAGCGCGCAGCTCCTCCATGACGAGTTCGCCGACGAGACGTGACGGCACCTCACGCTCACCCATGGTTCGCAGTTTGTGAATCAGGCGGCCAACCGCTCGTTCGAGTTGGTCGCTGGGCACCGGCCGCTTCTCAAGCGCCCTAACCATGCTGTAACGCAGTTTGTTTTCGTCGAATGGCTGCCGGGAGTTATCGTTCTTGATCAGCCGGGGCATGACCAGCTCGGCGGTCTCGAAGGTTGTGAAGCGTTCGTTGCAGGCGAGGCACTGCCGGCGCCGACGAATCTGTCGGCCCTCGCCCGCGAGGCGCGAGTCGATAACCTTGGTTTCCTCGTGGGCGCAGAACGGGCAGTGCATGGGTGGCTAGTGCTCCTGCAATCAGGCGTATACCGGGAACCGTTTGCAAAGGGCCAGCACCTGGTTCTTGACGCGCTCGATTGACTCCTCGCTATCGATATCATCGAGTATATCGGCTATCCAGCCGGTTAGCTGGCGAGTCTCCTCAACCCCAAAGCCGCGCGTTGTGATTGCCGGCGTACCAAGGCGCAGGCCGCTGGTGACAAACGGTGATTGTGGATCGTTCGGCACGGAGTTCTTGTTGACCGTAATGTTGGCCCTGCCAAGCGCGGCATCAGCAGCTTTACCGGTGATTCCGCGAGCGACGAGGCTCACGAGCATCAGGTGATTCTCTGTGCTTCCCGAAACGATCGGGTAGCCGCGCTCGCCCAGGACTTCGGCCATCACTTTCGCATTCTCGCAAACCTTGCCCTGGTAGTCCTTGAAACCCGGCTCCATGGCTTCCTTGAACGCGATCGCTTTGGCGGCGATCACGTGCATTAGCGGACCACCCTGCGTCCCCGGGAATACCAGCGAGTTGAATTTCTTGGTGAGCGCCTCATTCTCACGCGCCACGATCATGCCACCACGAGGGCCGCGCAACGTCTTGTGCGTCGTCGTTGTGCATACATCGGCGTAGGGAATCGGACTCGGGTAATGCCCGGTGGCGATGAGCCCGGCGACATGCGCCATGTCGACCATCAGGTAGGCATCCACGCTGTCAGCGATCTGCCGAAAGCGCGCCCAGTCGACAATCTGCGAATAGGCCGAGAAACCGGCGATGACGAGTCGCGGTTTGTGCTCGAAAGCTAATGCCTGCACTTGCTCGTAGTCGATCAGGCCAGTCTCCATATCGAGACCGTACTGAATCGCGTTGAACAGCTTGCCCGAGAAATTCGGTGCGGCACCGTGGGTCAGGTGTCCGCCGGCATCGAGGCTCATACCAAGGATCGTATCGCCCGGGTCAATCAACGCATGAAACACTGCGGCATTCGCCTGCGATCCGGAATGCGGCTGCACATTGGCATAATCGGCGCCAAACAGTTGCTTGGCGCGCTCGATCGCCAGCCGCTCGACGTCGTCGACGTATTCGCAGCCGCCGTAATAGCGCTTGCCCGGGTAGCCTTCGGCATACTTGTTGGTCATGACCCCGCCCTGCGCGGCCATCACGCGCGGACTGGCGTAGTTTTCCGAGGCAATCAGTTCGACGTGTTCTTCCTGGCGTCGATTCTCGTTTTGAATGGCTTTGGCAACTTCGGGATCGAAAGCTTCGATCGGCGTCGACGTATCGAACATTCAGGCGTACTCCGTGCGAGGGGCGGCGAAAAGATCGCGATATTACCTGTTTACAGGCAGAGATGGCACCGTTGGAAACGCCTACATGCGCATCTGATCATCACTTGCTTGTGCCGCAGCATAACGGATAATGCGCGCTTCCTGTTACGGGCGAGAATTACGTTACCGACCATGGCACAGTACATCTACACAATGAACCGCGTCGCCAAAGTGGTGGCGCCGAAACGACACATCCTCCGCGATATCTCCCTGAGTTTCTTTCCCGGCGCCAAGATCGGCGTACTCGGGCTCAACGGATCCGGCAAATCCACGTTGTTGCGGATCATGGCCGGACTGGATACAGAGATCGATGGCGAGGCGCGGCCGCAAGCCGGAATCAAGATTGGCTACTTGCCACAGGAGCCTGAGCTCGATCCAAATAAGGACGTACGCGGCAATGTGGAAGAAGGTGTTGCCGATACCAAAGCCCTCGTCGATCGCTTCAACGAAATCAGCATGCAATTCGCAGAGCCGATGGGCGAGGACGAGATGAACTCGCTGCTCGAAGAACAGGGCAAGCTGCAGGACGCAATCGACTCCGCTGGCGCCTGGGAACTGGATCGCAAACTAGAGATCGCGGCCGACGCGCTGCGCCTGCCACCCTGGGACGCCGACGTTACCAAGCTGTCCGGTGGTGAGCGTCGCCGGGTCGCGTTATGCCGCCTGCTGCTGTCGGAACCCGATATGTTGCTGCTCGACGAGCCCACCAACCATCTTGACGCCCAATCGGTCGCCTGGCTCGAGCGCTTCCTCGACGAATACCCGAGCACCGTCATAGCTGTAACGCACGATCGTTACTTCCTCGATAACGTTGCGGGCTGGATTCTCGAGCTCGACCGCGGCCACGGCATTCCCTGGGAAGGCAATTACTCTTCGTGGCTGGAGCAGAAAGAAGCGCGCCTGCAACAAGAGGACGCCTCCGAGAAAGCCCGCAGAAAGGCAATGCAACACGAACTCGAATGGGTACGCAGCAACCCCAAAGGCCGCCAGGCAAAATCGAAGGCCCGTTTGCGGCAGTTCGAGGAAATCTCGTCGCCGAGTTACCAGAAGCGCAACGAGACCAACGAAATCTATATTCCACCCGGGCCACGCCTCGGCGATGTCGTGCTTGAGGTGAAGGGCTTAAGAAAAGGGTTCGGCGACAAGCTGCTGATCGATGGTCTCAGCCTGCAGCTGCCAGCTGGCGGCATCGTCGGAGTTATTGGGCCGAACGGCGCTGGTAAAACCACGATGTTCCGCATGATCACGGGAGAAGAAAGCCCGGATGCCGGCGCGCTGCGCCTCGGCGACACCGTGCAGCTCGCGAGCGTCGACCAGTCACGCGACAGCCTCAATGACGAGAAAACTGTCTGGGAAGAGATCTCGGACGGTCTCGACCTGATCAAGGTCGGCAATTATGAAACCTCGTCGCGTGCCTATGTCGGTCGTTTCAATTTCCGCGGCCAGGATCAGCAGAAAAAAATCGGTCTCTTGTCAGGCGGCGAACGTAACCGCGTGCATCTCGCGAAAATGCTACGCGCTGGCGGCAACCTCCTGCTGCTTGACGAGCCCACCAACGATCTCGACGTCGAAACACTGCGTGCGCTGGAAGAAGCGCTGCTGGAATTCCCCGGTTCAGCCATCGTGATCTCGCATGATCGCTGGTTCCTGGATCGTATCGCAACGCATATCCTGGCGTTTGAGGGCAACAGTGAGGTGCTCTGGTTCGCCGGTAACCATGCCGACTACGAAGAAGACCGCAAGCGCCGCCTGGGCGCGGACGCGGCAAATCCGCACCGAATAAAGTATAAGAGACTGACCACCTGAACCCCTAGAACCAATAAAACCGATAGATCCAAAAGAACCAGGAGCGACAATGAACATCCTGATTGCTGCAAGCATCGTTTTTTCGCTGCTCGCCCTGTTGTTCATACTGTCCATGTTTCGACACATGCGACGGCGACGGCCGCTGCGGGCGACCGGTTCGCTGGCAGGTGGAGCCGCCAGCGGCGCGGTCGGCGGCGCGAGCGTTCTGCTGCTCTTCAGTTACTACGGCTACGACCAGCTGGTCGACGAGCAACCGGTCAGTCAGATCGAATTTTCGCAGTCGGCTCCCGGAGAATACGTCGCCCGCGTGATGATAGCGGGAGAGCCCGACAAGCTGCTGCCACTTCGCGGTGACGAGTGGCAAATGGATGCTCGCGTGATCAACTGGCAGCCGCCGGCCACGCTGCTCGGCCTCGATCCGATTTACCAACTCGAGCGGCTCAGCGGGCGTTATGCAGACGTTGGCGATGAGCGCGACTCGCCGCGTACGGTGTATGCGCTTTCAGACACGCCGAACCTCGACTTCTGGCGACTGGCACGCACCATGCCAGTGCTACTGCCCGGTGTGGATGCCTACTATGGCACCGCCACCTATCTGCCCATGGCTGACGGCGCACGCTTCGAGATTTCGCTGACCCGCACCGCGCTGATCGCACGCCCGATTAACGAACCGGCCCGGCGCGCCGTGGGCGATTGGTGACGGTAATGATTTGCCGATTATGTCAAGCACGGCCGGCAGCGTTTGAACTATGATGCATACTGGATTAGCTGAACTCTAGTCGAGTATCAGCCGTCCAAAAACCAACAACAAACAGGACGTTATGACGATCGTCATTGACAACGAGCAGGGGCTGGAACGCGAATTCGGCGAGCATATCGGACTCGAATGTCCGTATTGCGGCGTGTATGCGCACATGAGCCCGCAGTCGGTTCCCAGCGCGGCTTCGCTGCTACGTGACAAGCCCTCCCAGGTCGGGCTGGTGTTCAAATGCAACGCCTGTGATGCACCGGTTTTCTTGAGATTTGCGGTACGCGACTACAAAGACGACCGCGTCGAGCTCAATCGAAACTTCATCGAGCTGGAGCGACCGAAGGAGCGCTTCGCTTTTTCCTACCTGCCAAAGCACACCGAAGTCCTGTTTCGCGAAGCACTATCGTGCTATTCATCCAATAACTTCAACGCGTTTGCCTCGATGTGCCGGCGCGCGGCAGTCAGCGCTTTTGAAACGCTGGGTGACGGTGGCAAGCTGCGTGCTTTCGAAGAAGTGATGGTGGCCCAGGACATTGCGGGCATCGATGAGGACTCGTTCGCGCCGATTAAAGCGGTCGTGTTCGGATCAGGACAGCATGAAGATCTGCCGCTGCTGAACCGCGCTCAAGCGGGCATCCTGCTCGAGGTCTTGAAGGACATGTTCTACCAGTGCTTCGTGCGCCACGGCAAGCTATCGCGGGCCATCAAAGTACGCCGCTTTTTTATTTCGGAAAGCAGCAACGATCTGGCGTCTGCCTGAGGCCTGCCTAGTCGATGGCAACCCTAGCCGACCGCTACCCTGACGTTTCGGAACAACCGCATCCATGGTCCAACGTCGCCCCACTGCTCGGGGTGCCACGAGTTTTGCTGTGTCAATGCAACCCGCTCCGGATGCGGCATCATGATCGTGACGCGACCATCTTCGTTGCTAAGACCACAGATACCATCGGGCGAGCCATTCGGGTTCGACGGGTAGCGCTCAGCTACGTCGCCATAATTATCGACGTAGCGTAACGCGATCGTGTACGACGCCGCGTAGCGCGCCGCATCATCGACGAAGTTCGCGCGACCCTCGCCGTGTGATGTCGCAATCGGCAATCGCGATCCGGCCATGCCGTTCAAAAACAGCGACGGACTCTCAACGATCTCCACCAGGCTCAAACGTGCCTCGAACTGTTCTGATTTGTTGCGCAGGAAGTGCGGCCAGTTGCCGGCACCCGGAATCAGCTCCCGCAATTTAGAGAGCATCTGGCAGCCGTTGCAGACGCCCAGCGCGAATGTGTCGCCGCGTGCGAAAAATGCGGCGAAATCGTCGCGCGTGCGCGCATGATAGAGGATGGACTTCGCCCAGCCGCCGCCGGCTCCCAACACGTCACCAAACGAGAAGCCGCCACAAGCAACCAGGCCCTGATAGTTCGCCAGGGAATCGCGCCCGCTCAGCAGGTCACTCATGTGGACATCCACGGCCGCGAAACCCGCGTGCATGAATGCCGCCGCCATCTCGTTCTGGCTGTTGACGCCCTGCTCTCGCAAGATCGCAACGCGCGGTTTGGCGCCGGTCAATAAATGCCGCGCAATATCGTCGTCTGCATCGAAGCTCAAGTCGACATTCAGCCCGGGATCGCTGTCATCGAGCAGCCGCTCGAATTCCTCTTTCGCCGTCGCCGGGTTATCCCGTAATGCCTGAATACGGTGACTCATGCCAGACCATTCCCGCTGCATCTCCCTGCGATCCAGCTCAAGGACGATGTCGTCATCGCTGTGAACGACCAGCCTGGCCTCTTCTTCCACGCGGCCTATTGCGGTAGCTGCGATGTCATGATGATCAAGCACCATCTGTATCTGCGTCAGTTTGCTTTTCTCGACCTGCACGACGGCGCCGATTTCCTCATTGAACAACGCGTGTAGCAGCTGGCTGTGTGACCCGCTCAAGGCCAGCGACACACCGAGACGGCTCGCGAACATCATTTCGGCAACAGTTGCCAGCAAGCCACCATCGCTGCGGTCGTGGTACGCCATCAACATGCCGCGGGCATTCAGTTCCTGAATAGCTGCAAAGAAGCCGGCCAGCTGCCGCGGCTCGTCGAGATCCGCGGTGTCTCCTCCGAGTCGTCGATAGACCTGCGTCAGACACGACCCGCCCAGCCGGTTCCTGCCGCCTCCAAGATCAAACAGCAACAGGTAGGTCGGCTCCTCCGACGCGCGGAGTTGTGGCGTCAGGTGGCGGGTAACATCAGTCACGGGAGCGAACGCCGAGACAATCAGTGAGACGGGTGCGACGACCTGGTGCTCGCCATCCTCATCCTCCCAGCGCGCGCGCATGGACATCGAGTCCTTGCCGACCGGTATCGCAACACCAATTTCGCGACAGAGCTCATCACCGACCGCTTTGACCGTATCGAACAGGTTGGCATCCTCCCCGGGATGACCGGCGGCTGCCATCCAGTTTGCCGACAGCCTTACTTTCGACAGGTCCGCGATCGGTGCTGCTGCAATGTTGGTTATCGCTTCCGCCACGGCCATACGGCCCGACGCTGGCGCATTCGTCGCCGCCAGTGGCGTGCGTTCGCCCATCGCCATCGCCTCACCGGTCTTCGCCGCAAAACCGGATGCCGTGATCGCCACATCGCTGACCGGCACCTGCCATGGACCAACGAGCTGATCGCGGACAGACAATCCGCCGACCGTACGATCGCCGATATGGATGAGGAAGGACTTGTCAGCCACAGCCGGAAACCGCAGCACTCGGCGAGCGGCTTCTTCGAGCGGAATATCAGCAAGATCAAGCTCGCCTTTTGGCACAGGTGCGTGCTTGACGTTGCGCTCCATCTTTGGCGGATTGCCCAGCAGCATCTGCATCGGCATATCGACCACGTTGGTATCGAAGTCGCGATCGGTGACCAGCAGGTTGCCATCGTCGGTGAGCTCACCAATGACCGATACCGGGCAGCGCTCGCGCTCGCACATCGCCTTGAAGGCGTCGACTCGCTCCGGTGCGATGAGCAACACGTAACGCTCCTGCGCCTCGTTGCACCAGACGCCCATGGGTGACATGCCGGGCTCCGCGTTATCAACCTCTCTGAGCTCGATGCGCGCGCCGCGCTTACTATGATCGACCGCTTCGGGCACCGCATTGGACAAACCGCCTGCCCCCACATCGTGAATCAGCAGGATGGGACTGTCGGCACCCATGGCCCAGCAGCGATCGATGACCTCCTGTGCGCGTCGTTCCATCTCGGGATTACTGCGCTGCACGGATGCAAAATCCAGGTCCTCGCTCGACGTGCCGCCGGCCAGCGAGGACGCGGCGCCACCGCCGAGGCCAATAAGCATGGCAGGGCCACCCAGCACGACAACCGCCGCGCCGACGGGAACATCGATCTTGTTCGCATGCTCCGCTCGCACATTGCCAACGCCGCCGGCGATCATGATGGGCTTGTGGTAGCCACGAATTTCATTCTCGGGAAGACCCGGCAGGCGGCTTTCGAACGTGCGGAAGTACCCCGCCAGATTCGGGCGGCCGAATTCGTTGTTAAACGCCGCGGCGCCGATCGGCCCATCGATCATGATCTCCAGTGGCGTCGCGAGTCGATCGGGATGCGGGAAATCATCCTCCCAATTCTGGGCCCAGCCAGGAATGCGCAGATGCGACACGGTAAATCCGCTCAGGCCGGCTTTCGGTTTTGCCCCGAGGCCGGTGGCCCCCTCGTCGCGAATCTCACCGCCAGAGCCCGTGGCCGCTCCCGGAAAAGGAGAAATTGCCGTCGGATGATTGTGCGTTTCAACCTTCAGCAGTATGTGAATGGGTTCATCCACATAGCGGAATTCTCGGCTGTCAGGGTCTGGCATCAGTCGCCGCCCGTTGCTGCCCTCGATAACAGCGGCGTTGTCGCTGTACGCGGATATCACACCGTCCGGAGTCTGCTCGGTCGTCGATTTGATCATGCCGAACAGGCGCTGGTCTTTTTGCTCGCCGTCAATGACCCAGCTGGCGTTGAAGATCTTGTGGCGACAGTGCTCGGAGTTGGCTTGCGCGAACATCATCAGCTCGGCGTCGCTCGGGTCGCGGCCCAGCTCGCCATAGCAGCGCTGCAGATAATCAATCTCATCATCTGACAGTGCCAATCCGAGATCGGCGTTCGCAGTTACCAGAGCGCCGCGACCCTTACTTCCAAGAGGCACGGTTGCGACCGGCCGCGGCGCATGGCTCTCGAAGATTCTGGCCGCCTGAGCAACGTCGGTGAACAGAGTCTCCGTCATGCGATCGCACAACAGCTGCCCGAGGTCCGTGAAATCACGGTCGCTAACCTCCGCCGAGCACAACAGACCGTAGCAAATACCGCGCTCGATACGTTCGACCGTATCGATGTCGCAGGCCTTCGCGATGTCAGTGGCTTTACTTGACCACGGTGAAATCGTTCCCGGCCGCGGCAAAACGTAAAAAGTGTGCGCCTGGCTGCTGAGGGTGCCCGGCTCGGCGTTGGACAACAGCAGCGCATCGAGCCGCTGCCGCTGCTCAGCGTTCGGCGTCGCGTTGGTGTCAATAAGGTAGACAAAGCGCGCTTCCACGCCGGTGACGCGCCTGTCTGCTTGCCGCAGCTTGCGCGTCAGTTTGGACAAACGAAAGTTAGACAGGGCTGGCTGTCCGGGCAGTTCCAGCATGTTGGCAGGTCGGACCTTATTCAGCAGTGGCAGGCATTGAGCGCGATGATACTAGAGCACCCGCGCTCGAACCACTTACTTGTTGCTGTCTCCGGGCGTGTAAACGGGCAGCGGGAACTGTGCAACGTTACCACCTTCGATCTTGCTGATTTTGCTGACGCCCTGTTTATCGACTTCATCGATGCGAATAATTGAATGCATCGGCAGGTAGGTCCGACGCACATTCTCGAACTCGGATTTGATCTTCTCTTCGGACGGGTCGACCACCAGGGTCGTGCGTTCACCGAACACCAATTCCTCCACCTCGACAAACCCGAACAGCTCACCGTGACCAACCTGCCGCGCATAGATCTCGTAGACCTGTCCGTGACTCATAAAAACGACTTTGAATAGTGGCTGTTTGCTCATACGTTGTCGTGAGTGTACCCAAAACCGGCACGTGGGGCGCAAATTGACATAATTCAAGGAATTAGCAACGAATCATCGAGCCGATTATGTGAACTGGGTATCAGCCTATCTCGTTGATTCACTGCACAATCGGGAGGTAACAAGAGGTGAGCTATGCCATTGCAACTCAAAATTGTCAGCGACAACCGCGATCTCGTCGGTGACGACGTCGAGCGCGTGTTCGGCGAGGCCGGTGGATCAATCGGCCGTTCGCTGGAAAACGACTGGATCTTGCCGGATCCTGACCGGTATGTATCCGGACGCCACGCGACTTTCGACTACAAGGGTGGCATCTACTACGTCCTCGACCACAGCAGCAACGGCGTCTACATCAACGACGAAGTTGAGCCGATCGGCAATGGCAACCCAAGGCGTCTGTTCGACGGTGATTACATCCGCATGGGCGATTTCGAGTTCGCCGTTTCCGTTGACGCCGGTGAGAGCATCGCTGTGCCACTCGATTCGGAGACGCCGCTGCGAGCAGTCGCACCCGATAACATGCAGCAGTTTGTCGATGAAGACAGCCATCGTGCTGATATAAACATGCTCGACGAGGAAGAAATCACCGGCGACGCGGCGTTCCAGCGGGCGCTGTTCGGTAAAGGGTCGGGCAAACGCGCGAACGCCAGCGGCAAACCGGTCAGTGCGGCCAACGATGCAGGATCAATCGATGCAGAGTCCACCGATGCCGAGCGACCCCTGCCCGCTGCCAGTGAATCAATACCAGCAAGTGAATCAACACCAACAGCAGAACAAGATATTTTCAATGCGTTTATGGAAGGGCTTTGCATCAGCCCATCCGAAGTGCACCCGTCGACCGATCGCGCCGAGATGATGAAAACGGCAGGCAGCACGATGCGTGAGTTGATCTTCGGGATTATCAGCCTGTTGACGAGTCGTTCGAATCTGAAAAACGCGTTCCACCTCGACCAGACAACTGTGCTTCCGCGTCAAAACAATCCGTTGAAGATCTCAAAAAATACAGATGACCTTCTAATGCAACTGCTACTCGGTACCGAGGGCGACTACCTTGGCGCCAGCGATGCGGTCCGGGAAGTCTGCCAGGATCTCCTCCATCACCAGAACGCATTCCTCGACGCAATGAATACGGCGTTCATCGAGTTTGCCGATCGCTTTAACCCGACCGAACTCGCTGATAATTTTGATCGTACAATGAACCGCGGTCAGCTCTTTGCGTTTCTGAAGAAATCCAAATACTGGGATCTTTACTGCAACTTGTATCCAATCATGACGGAGAAAGGCGGCGGACGTTTCCCGCAGATGTTCGGCGAAGAGTTCGTACGCGCTTACGATCGGCAGGTCGCCGATTACCGTCGCCACGGCCCCGATGCGTCGACCGCGGCCGAGCAACAAATGCCAGCCGTCGATCCGGGGCTCGCCGAAACCCGCAGGCTCGACCCGTCTGACCGGGCGAGGCCTGCTCACGGTGAAGAGCCCACGCACGACAAGACCATCGAGATTCACCCGCTGGGCAAACTCAAAGCCTGAGCTTTATCGTCAGGAACGATTCTGCCGGTTGGCGATGAGATCATCGACCACGGCCGGCTCGGCCAGCGTCGACGTATCACCCAGATTACCAAAATCGTCAGCGGCAACCTTGCGCAGAATACGGCGCATGATCTTGCCTGAACGCGTCTTCGGTAATCCCGGGGCCCATTGAATAAGATCCGGTTTCGCGATGGGACCGATTTCCTTGCGAACCCATTTTTGCAGTTCAGCACGCAGCTCGTCAGTGGCTTCTATGCCGGTCATCAACGTCACGTACGCGTAAATGCCCTGGCCCTTGATGTCGTGCGGGTATCCGACGACAGCCGCCTCCGCAACATCGTCATGAGCAACCAGAGCGCTCTCGATTTCTGCCGTACCCATGCGGTGACCGGATACGTTGAGCACGTCGTCGACGCGGCCGGTAATCCAGTAGTCACCATCCTCATCGCGACGTACGCCATCGCCGGTAAAATAGCTACCCGGATACGTCGCAAAATAGGTCTCGTAAAAGCGTTGATGGTCGCCATACACTGTGCGCATCTGGCCTGGCCAACTGTCAGTGATGATCAGGTTGCCCTCAACAGCCCCTTCGCGGATGTTGCCGTCAGCATCCACAATCTCCGGCTGGACACCGAACAGCGGCTTGGTTGCCGAGCCGGGCTTCAGATCGGTTACGCCGGGTAACGGGCTGATCAGAATGCCGCCGGTCTCGGTCTGCCACCAGGTATCCACGATCGGACACCGCGCGTCGCCCACGACGTTGTAGTACCACTCCCAGGCTTCCGGGTTGATCGGCTCACCCACGGAACCGAGCAGCCGCAAGCTCTTGCGCGAGGTGCGTTTCACGGGCTCTTCGCCTTCCCGCATCAAGGCGCGAATCGCAGTAGGCGCAGTGTAAAAGATATTGACGTTGTGTTTGTCGCAGACCTCCCAGAAGCGCGACGGGCTCGGGTAATTAGGCACGCCCTCAAACATCAGCGTGATAGCACCGTTGGCCAGCGGTCCGTAGACAATATAGCTGTGCCCGGTGACCCAGCCGACATCGGCCGTGCACCAGTACACGTCGCCGGGGTGATAGTCGAAAACATACTCGTGCGTCATGCTCGCGAACACGAGGTAGCCGCCGGTCGTATGCAGGACGCCCTTCGGCTTGCCGGTCGAACCGGACGTATAGAGGATGAACAGCGGATCCTCGGCGTTCATCTCTTCACACGGGCAGTCCGCGGCAACTTCGTCCTCAAGCTCGTGCAGCCACGTGTCGCGGCCCTCAACCCAGCCTATGTCGTTGCCGGTATTGCGCACCACCAGCACTTTCTCGAGCGTCGTTACCTCGGGACGCGATGCCGCGGCGTCAACGTTTGCCTTGAGCGGTACGCTTTTGCCACCGCGTAGTCCCTCATCCGCTGTGATGACGATATTGGACTCACAGTCATGAATACGCCCCGCCAGGGCATCGGGTGAGAATCCGCCGAAGACTACCGAATGCACGGCGCCAATCCGCGCACAAGCAAGCATCGCAACGGCCGCTTCCGGAATCATCGGCATGTACAACGTAATGCGATCGCCCTTTTTGGCGCCCAGGGCTTTCAGTGCATTGGCAAACTTGCAGACGCGTGTGTGCAGGTCGCGGTACGTGATCTTCAGATCGCGCGTCGGATCATCGCCCTCCCAGATGATCGCGACGTCGTCGCCCTTGCTTTCGAGGTGTCGGTCGACACAGTTGTAGCAGGCATTCAGCGTGCCATCCTGATACCAGCGAATATGTAAATCGTCCTTCTCGAACGACACGTCCCGCACTTGCGTGAACGGTTTGATCCAATCGATTCGCTTGGCCTCGTCGGCCCAGAATCCCTCGCTGTCCTCGACGGATCGTTTGTACATCGACTCATACCGTGCTTCGTCAATCAGCGCGTGTTGCTTAACCGACTCCGGAACCGGATAGATATTCTCTGCCATGATGCCCTGCCTCGTTATTACCGTTGTTGTTTAACGTTTGTTGCTGTTATTTGCTGCTGTTATTCGTTGCTGTTATTTGTTGCTGTTAGCCGTCCAACTGTCCCGCCAATTGCAATACCCTTTGCGCCTGAACGAGATGTGGCCTGTCGACCATTTTGCCGTCCATGCCCACCGTCCCGAGTCCCGGATTGTCCGCAAACAGCGCGACAATCCGGTGCGCGTGCTCTATTTCCTCGGCAGACGGCGTAAATGCCGCGTTGATGGGTTCGACCTGTGCCGGATGTATTGCCAGCATGCCGCCAAACCCGTCACGGTAGGCATTCGCCGCAGAGCTTACCAGCCCCGCGTGATTCCGGAAGTCCGTATAGACCGTATCTATTGCCGTAACTTCCGCGGCGGCGGCTGCCAGCAGGCACAGGGAGCGCGCCATCTCAAAAGTCGGCAGCCAGTTACCCTCTGCATCGCGGTTGTCGCGAGCCCCGATGGCCACGCTCAGATCCTCGGCGCCCCAGGACAAGGCGTGCAGGCGCGGCGTCGCATTAACGTAGCCATCTAACGTGAACAGCGCCGCGGGGCGCTCTGTGCAAAGCGCCATGATGCGCGTAGCACCCGCCGTAATACCGTGCTGTTGCTCCAGGCGATCGAGCCGCTCGGAAAGCTGCACAGCATCAGCGGCGCTCCGCGGTTTGGGCAATACGATGCCAAAGGGGCCCGCGGGCATGACCGCCTCGAGGTCGGCCTCGGAATCGTCCGTATCGATCGGGTTGATACGCACCCAGAGATTGTCTTTGCCGCGAATATAGTCGGCCGCCCGTTCGCGCGCCTTGGAACGCGCCTCGGGGGCAACGGCGTCCTCGAGATCGAGGATCAATGCGTCGGCGCCGGCGTCACCGGCTTTCTGCAGTTTTCTATCGCTGTCCGCGGGCACAAACAGGAAGCTGCGAGTCACTCCGGCTTCCTCAGCATCAGTGCGGATCGCTTGCACTCGCCGACGAGTTCGTCGCGCTGGTTGAATGCGCGGTGAGCAAATATCACGATGCCATTATCCGGGCGCGACTTGCTGACACGTAGCTCCAGAACTTCAGTCTGGACATGGATGGTGTCGCCGCAAAAAAGCGGCTTGGGAAAACGCACCTCATCCCAGCCCATATTGGCCACCGTCGTCCCGTGGGTCGTGTCGTTAACCGAAATTCCCACCATGAAGCTCAGCGTCAGGCAGCTATTGACCAGCGGCTTGCCGTAGGGTGTGCTCTTCATGTACTCGGCATCGAGATGCAATGCCGACGGGTTGTGCGTCATCGTGGTCAGCAGCACATTATCGGCTTCAGTGATCGTTCGCCGAATCGGGTGATCGAAGACCTGGCCTACGCTGAATTCCTCAAAATACAATCCTGGCATCGGAGACTCGCGTGCAGTGAGATGAACAGGTGATTGTGCCAGCGTCCAGCGCATCAATACAGCGATCCCGGGTCGCCTCGCCGTTGCGTTCGACGTTGCGTTCACCGTTCGGGCGCTCATAATACGAGCATGAACAAGAAACTCACCAGACGGCAGTTTGCGCAGGCGGGACTCGGTGCCGCATCGCTGGCGGCGCTTGGTGCCACGAATGTTTTTGCAGAAAGCGGGTCCTTGCGGCACGGCATTATCCCGTCTTCGGGCGAGAAGGTGCCGGTGATAGGTCTTGGCACCAATCGCTTCAGCGTCGGCGCATCGGAAGCTGAGCGCGCCCCCTTGCGCGCTGTTCTCACGCGTTTTCATGAACTCGGCGGCTCGATCATCGATACCGCGCCGACGTACCGCAAGTCGGAATCCGTGCTGGGCGAGCTGATCGCGGACCTTGGTATTCGCAACGAATTTTTCATCGCCACCAAGACCGATCGCACGGATGGACCTGCGGGAACCATTGAACAAATGCATGCGTCGATGGCGAAGCTCAAGACTGACACGATTGACCTGATGCAGGTGCATAACCTGCGCGGCTGGAAAGACGCCCTGCCCGTCATGCGCGAGTGGCAGCAGGAGGGCCGTATTCGCTACATTGGTATTACGACGTCGCGCTCGCAGCAGTACGAGGAATTCGAGCAGGTAATGCGTAACGAAACACTGGATTTCGTGCAGTTGAACTACTCGCTCGAGCAGCGTGAGGCGGCGGAGCGTTTGCTGCCGCTGGCGGCGGAGCGCGGCATGGGCGTGATAATCAACCGGGCTTTTGGTGGCGGCCGCATTTTCAAAGCAGTCGGAGACCAGCAGTTACCGGGCTGGGCAAGAGATTTCGGTTGCACGAGCTGGGCGCAGTTCTTGCTGAAGTATGCGCTCGGTCATCCTGCGGCCACGCTCAGCATCCCCGGTATGACCAAGCTACGTCACGTCGATGACAATTTCGGCGCAGGGTATGACCGCCTGCCCAATGCGGATGAACGCCGACGTCAGGAAGCGTTCTTTGACGCTCTCTAGCCGGTACAGAAAAACTGCCTAGCGAGCGCGCTCGATAGCCTCAAGGATAAGCTGGCGCGCATCGTCTGCGCCGTGCCAGTTGCCTATCTTGACCCACTTTCCAGGCTCCAGATCCTTGTAGTGTTCAAAGAAATGCTCGATCTGCTGCAACGTAATGTCCGGCAAATCCGTGTGATTGAGCACGTGGTCATAGCGCTTCGTCAGACTATGTGACGGCACGGCAATAATCTTCTCATCCTGTCCCGCGTTGTCCTCCATGATCAGGACGCCCACCGGGCGCACGTTGATCAGGCAGCCCGGCACCAGTTCGCGAGTATTGACGACCAGTACATCGATCGGATCACCATCCTCGGACAAGGTGTGTGGCACGAATCCATAGTTTCCGGGATACGACATGGGCGTATACAGGAACCGATCGACCACCAGCATGCCGGCGTCTTTGTCCATTTCGTATTTGATCGGTTGTCCGCCAACCGGCACCTCGATGATGACGTTGACGTCGTCAGGTGGATTCTCGCCGATGGCGATAGCATCGATGCGCATGTGTGGATTCTCCGTGAGATGTCGCTTGAGCGGCCGCTATTCTAGCGCGAACGAATTGATTGTGAACGCTGCAAAAAGTTTGGCAACGCCCGCCTTGATGGTCGGCGCCGGGTCCGCGCGGTCCTGCTCCGTGACGGTTTTCTGCGCCCATCCGTGCCACACCGGCTTGCCGGTTTCGTTGTCGAACAGATCGACACCCAGCGTACCCTCGGTGTAGTTTCTCGCCTCGATCTTGCGGAAGTAATAGTGGCTGTGCGGCGTGTGCCAGCCCCAATGACCGCGATAATCCACGGGATATGAATCTATTCGCACCTTGTCGCGCGAACCCACCGTGTAGGCGACGAGTAAGTCAGCCGCTTCCCGGTCCTTTGTGAATACAAAGCCTTGTTGCTGAAGCTCTTCGCGGATTGCGGTATTGATCATGGCGCGGGCCAGCGGGTTGACGACCCTCGAGCCCTCGGCGGGAACATAAGGCTCGTTGCTAATCCACGAAAAAGACTGAAAAGTACCAAAGTCGGCGGATTCGTCAACGTACGAACCTGTCTTGATCGTCGCACAACCGCTGTGCAACACGGTCAGCGCGATCAGTATGGCTGCGAGCCTGCAAATTTTGCCGGATGTCATCGCGGATCTCCTTTCGATCCAGATCTCCTTGACGACATGGTTCAGCGCGGCCAGGCGCGTGTCTATCCGGGATTGGCGTTACCGGTTTGTGGTCACTCCGTATTCGGGTGATCCGGCTTTGCGGCGTCGCGAGTAACCCATTCCCGCAAGACCAAGACCCAGGAGCGCCAGTGTACCGGGTTCCGGGACTGCTACGGTATTACCGTGCAGCCTGAACGCCATCGACTTATTCGTCCCGCTACCAATATTGCCACTACCATCTGCATTAAGTGACTGGAAGGCCTGTCCACCATCAGCGTATGAGGTTGAGTACCACGCGAAAAAGGAGCCCCGGTAGGCCAGATCCCAGATGCTCAATGCGTAGTCACCGGCAGTCAGCTGCAGACCGCTCAAGCGGGCAATGAGATCGCTTTCCATTGACCCGGAAAACGGATTGATGTCGAGGTCGTGCATGGACAATATCTGCGAGAACAGCAGTGTCGTCCGGTCGGGCGTCCACACCGAGTATTCAATATTTGGGCTGCCGGAGAAGTAGACGCGCGCATCTATCTGCGTGATATCAGTCTCTTCAGACAGCGAAAAATCGTCCCAAACACGCCACATCGTCCCACAACCGCTGCACCAGGCTACGCCTGTGACATTGACGCCGTCTTCGTAGGCATTTTCGAAGACGATAGGATCAGCCGCTGCTACACCTGGTAGAGCGTAGATTAGTATTGCGACGAATGTCTTGATGCCGTTTTTCATTATGAAGGCCCTGTTTTCGAGCGAAATTTCTTCAGTTACCAGAAACAACGCAAGTCCCGTGCCCGATCGGCACGCGGCGACCTTATGTAAAATGAAAACCTCGAATGGGTTTCGAAACTGTGGCGCGTGTCACAGTGCTGACAAGCTATAGTATATCGCGTTTGCGGCGTGCCACTTCGCGACTGGACGGATTGTAAAAAAATCCGACACTAAAAAACCGCGTGCTGAACGTTATGCGGGTCTCGTCCTTAGCTCATAGTCGCCGATGTTGATCTTGTCGCCGGGACTGATCTTGCGACGAGTGATTTTCTTGCCGTTGACGATGGTCCCGTTGAAGCTGTTCAGATCTTCGATGAGAACTTCGTTTTCGGAGAGAAAGATCAGCGCATGGTGACGGCTCACGAACTGACCGCTGAGGCGAAGCTCGCTATCGTCGGCCCGACCTACCATTACTCTGGCTTGAACCTGACTGATATCCAGGACCTGCTCGCAGCTTCCGCCTTTGAGAACTTCGATGCTGAGAATAGCGTCATTTGACGAATGCTGTTTGCCTGATGGTCCCGTTCTCGGCCGCAATTCTGCCTGGGAAGTGGTGAGATCCGAAGCGTGTGCGGTCAGCGCTGTCTCCAATTCCGCGATTCGGCTGTCTCGTTCCGCCAACGACAATTCGAGCGACTCCGAAGTCTGTAATTCAGATCCAAGTTCATCGCTCTCGGCGACCTGGCAATTCGCGCGCTTGAAGTCCGCTGTCAAGTTACTAACTGATGCCTGCAATTCTGTAACTTGCTTTTCCAGCTTTCCGATTAGCGCTTTGGCCTTGCCCACATCGGCCTTCGCCGTTTTGGTCGCGCGCTTTTCCTTTCTCAGGTCCGCAGTCAGTTTTGCCGTCGTGGCCTTTCGTTTCGTGCCGGTTTTTTTCGGCACCGGTTTCTTAGCGCCAGATTGCTCCTCAGCTGGTTCAGTTTGTTCAGCTTCTACGTTGCTTTCGCAATTTTCGTCGGTTTTTCGCCGGCCATTGTTATTCAATGGAACGGCATGTGGCAGCATTTTCTCCTTGTCCGCCACAACGCGAACCAGCTTATCGTGGATTACACGGTTTTCCCGTGCGCAGGCTTCCGCCAACGTTGCACTACACAGCGCATTAATCTGCCCAGGGATTCCACCGGTATACCGATAGATCATGGCGTGCGCCTCGTTCGAGAACTTCGCGACGTTGGCACCGCCAGAAGCGTTCAAACAATGCCACACGTAGGCGTCGGTCTCAGACTCTGTAAAAACACGAACATTGAAATCCGCGCGATGGTCGAAGTTCAAACTTCGCATCGCTGGCGACGCCATGATTCGCAGTAGATCCGCATTTCCGGCGAGCACCACGCTCAGGATGCTCCTCTCCTTGATTTTGGTCGCGGAAATCCAACGGAGTTGCTCGAGAACGGATGGCTTAACAAGGTGTGCGTTGTCCATCAGTATCAATATAGGATTGCCCACCGAGCCTTGATAGACGAGGAATTCCCGAGTGATGTTCCTGAATTCATTGAGTGTCCCGCTTATTTCATCGAAACCGAGCTGCTTCAGGAATTCGACGTAAAACTGCTTTCCAGTCTGGCAGGTCTCGTCGAACCTGGCGCAAGCGATATTCTCAGGCAGATTGCCGACATACCGATTGAGCAGAGTCGTTTTCCCGGAGCCGTCCACACCACAAATCACGGCAAGGCTGCCTGCGTGCTCTGTCGCACTGGCTAGTCGTTCGTTCAACAGAGAGTACTGCTCGCAATCGAAAATCTCGAGAGGATCAAGAGGCGGCCCAAACGGTGGCCGACGCATTCCGAAATAACCGAGGAATGTCTCTTCAGGGATTAACTTCCGTTGGGCTTTTGGCATGCCCGGGCTCCTGTTTCTAATTATTATTATTATTTGCCGAGATAGACTCCGGTTCAGGCTGGTGCCGCGTTCCGTATGGTCAATCTTGACGTCTTCGTATACAGGTACCAAATCATTGTCGATCAAAAACAAGTGTACTGGAAGGTAAATTTCGCCTCAATTCGAGACTTTTAAGATAAACCTTTGATATTAACGGCCTTTTTTAGCGCATTTACCTGGCCCGGATCTATACGTACAACGCGGCCAAGTTAACTTAACGGCTGTGATCACCTTGACCGCCGGTCATAAAGACAGTCACTGCCCAGGCGTTCCAGGGTAAAGGTGGCAGCGCACAAAGTGTGGCGCAGTGGCCGTGCCGGTGTTCACCTTCGGCGGCACGACTTCCTTGCACTGCGGCATCGCGTCAGGGCAACGCGGGTGGAACGGACAACCACCAGGCGGATGCATCGGAGACGGTACATCGCCGCCGAGAATGATGCGCTTGGATTTGCGCTTCACATCAGGCACCGGAATCGCCGACATGAGCGCGCGCGTATACGGGTGTTTTGGTTCGCGGTACAAGTCTACGCTCGAAGCGAATTCCACCAGGCGTCCGAGGTACATGACACCGACGTCGTCGCTGACGTGCTGTATCACGGCCAGATCGTGCGAGATAAAGAGAAACGAGATGCCCTGCTCGCGCTGCAGGCGTGCGATCACATTGAGTACCTGCGATTGCACGGAAACATCGAGCGCTGATACGGGCTCGTCCGCAACGATGAAACTCGGATTCAGTGCCAGTGCCCGCGCAATGCCGATACGCTGCCGCTGGCCGCCCGAGAACTCGTGCGGGTATCTTGACAGCGCCTGCTTGCGCAGACCCACGATATCGAGTAGTTCATCGACCTTGGCACGGCGCTCTTTTGGAGTGCCGATGCCGTGCACATCGAGCGGCTCACGAATCGTGTCGCCCACCAGGCGT